>NZ_CP022188.1:916299-1221733 GCF_003111665.1 Parazoarcus communis
GTTGTGCATCGCCGCCAGCGGCAGGGGCAGCGAAAGCGCGACGTTGGCGACACCGAGACAGATCTGCATCAGCACCGCAGCAATCAGCGCCACGCCTGCGCCTGCAGTGGGCACCCGTCGTGCCAGCGCCCAGCCCAGCATCAGCAACACCCCGCCGGCAACCAGCGCCCCCAGGCGGTGCGACCAGTGAATGGCGGTCAGCGCAGACAGTGAGAGCAGCTCGCCATCGGCCGTCATCCCCAATTCACGTACGACGTGAAAGGCATTCGCATAGTCGGCCACGGGCCACAGGCTGCCATGGCAGGTCGGAAAATCCGTGCACGCCAGCGCGGCGTAATTGGTGCTGGTCCAGCCGCCCAGCGCAACCTGCACAGCCAGCACCAGCAAACCGGCCCGGGCAGCCCACAGAAGCCGGGGCGGCACGACCTCGCGCCGCGCGCCGGCAACCCGTGCGGCAAGCCACGTAAGCAGAGCCAGCGTCGTCAGCCCACCCAGCAGATGGCCGGTGACGATGGCGGGCTTGAGCAGCAGGGTCACCGTCCACTTCCCGAGCAGGCCCTGAAAGATCACCACCCCCACCAGCAGCGTCGCCACCCACGGTGCGGCCCCCTTGTGACTGCGGTGTCGCCACGCCAGCACCGCAATGCCGATGATCATCAGGCCGAGACTGGCCGCCAGATAGCGATGCACCATCTCCTTCCATGCCTTGGGCAGACTCACCGGCCCGTGGGGATCGGCGGCGTGTGCCCCCAGGATGTCTTCAGCCGCATGGTGAGGCGTGATCTGGCCGTAGCAGCCGGGCCAGTCCGGACATCCGAGGCCGGCATCGGCCAGACGCACGTAGGCGCCGAACACTACAACCACCGCGGTCAGCATCAGCGCCGCGAAGATGAGGCGGCGATATGCGTTCATTCGCGCCCTCCCCGGCCCAGCGCGGAATACTTCAGCAGACGCTGCAAGTCCTTGTTCATTGCACGCGCGGCAGTCGTCGTATCCACCTCATCGGCAAAATGCATCATCACGTTGCCGAGCGGATCGACCATCCATACCGAGCCCGGCGCAGCCGCAGGCAGTGCTGCCAGCCAGGCACTGTCGGCGCGTGCCAGTCGCAGGTCCTCGTGTGTCTCGAGCAGGGCCAAATCGGGCTCAGCTGCATCGGCGAGCAGCCAGACCCGCCCTACCCGGTCCATTTCCTTCGCCTGCGCCACCCGCGCCTGACGCGACACGTAGAGCGCGCGCCCACAGGCCTCGTCGCATGCTGCGGGGGCAACAAGGAGCAAGGTCCATTTGCCCTCGAGTTCGCTGCGCTGCAGGGGCGCCTGTCCGCCCGCGCCTTGCAGCACCGTTGCCGGCAGCCCGGCGGGTGTCAGCAGGTCGCCGTGATTGACCCGTCCCTGAGGCGGCCACACATAGAACATGAGGTAGGACGCGATCACCGGCAGGACGCACACGAAGGCCAGCAGCAGCAGGGTGCGACGCCCCTTGCGCCGGTCGGCGGCTGTCACCGGCGGGCGGGCTTCAGCCACGGGCGAGTCGAGTTGAGCGGTCGTCATCGGATCTCCGTGTAATCAGGCGCCAGGCGGACCAGGCGCTCAGGCAGCCGGCGAGGCCGGCCAGGGCGTACCACTGAAATGCATAGGCATGGTGACGATCGATGCCAGCGGCCGGCTGCGGCCAGTCGCGCACCAGTCCGTCGGCGGCCGGCGAGCGCTGCTGAAGCACCCATGCGGCCAGCAAGGCAGGTGCGACCAGCGCGGCATGGCGGCCCGGGTCGACCTGCTGCCATACCGGCGCCGCTGCCCCGCCACTGTCGGCCGCAAGCATGAACGGCGCGTGCTCGGGCAACCTGAGCACGCCTTCGAGCTGTTGTTCGCCCGCCGGCGCCGGCACCTGGGGCAATTGCCGCCGGTCCCCCGCCGCCACCCAGCCCCGGTTCACCAGGACCGCCCCCGAGCCGTCGCTCAGCAGCAAGGGCGTCAGCACGTGGTAGCCGGCCTGGCCCTGATGCGTGCGGTTGTCGATCAGCCGCGTGGCGTCCTTCAGCCACACGCCTGAGAGCGTCACCGGCTGCCATTCCTCCAGCGTCGCGGTGTCCGCACGCAGCGGCCGTGCCGGCGCCTGCAAGAGCACATCGATGCGCGCCTGCAGCACTTCCTTCTCTGCCGCACGACGCTGCTGCCAGTTGCCCAGCTGCAAGGTGAGCACCATCAGCGCCACACCGGCAAGCAGGGGCAGGATTCGCAGCAGCTGACGCTTCATTGCGCACCTGCACAGAAAACAGGGGACAGCCACGACATTTCGGGCAAAAATGTGGCATCCGCCTTCTGCGTCCGGAGTGCCGACATGCGTATCGTCGTAATCGTGTTCCTCGTCCTGATCCTCGTCAGCCTTGGCAGTGCGCTGGCTTCCATGCTGCGTGAAAAGGGCAGCAGCACGCGCACCGCACGCGCTCTGGCCATCCGGGTCGGCTTGTCGATTACCCTTTTCCTGATGCTGATGGCGGGGTTCGCCACCGGACTCATAGACGGCAAGCTCTGATCACGCATCCTCTGCCATCCTCGCCCTTGCCTCCGTCACAGCCAGTACACGACGATGAAGAGGAAGAGCCACACCACGTCAACGAAGTGCCAGTACCAGGCCGCAGCCTCGAACGCAAAATGATGCTCGGCACTGAAATGCCCCGCGATCGAGCGAAACAGCATCACCGTCAGCATGATCGCGCCCACGGTCACATGCAGGCCGTGGAAGCCGGTGAGCAGGTAGAAGGTCGAGCCGTAGATGCCGCTGTCGAGACGCAGATTGAGCTCGGAGTAGGCGTGGGTATATTCGTAGATCTGCAGCGACAGGAAGATCGCCCCCAGCACCACGGTCGCCAGCAGGCCGAGCTTGAGTTGGCCGCGCGCGCCCTTGAGCAGGCCATAGTGGGCCCACGTCAGGGTTGCTCCTGAAGTCAGCAGGATCAGTGTGTTGATTGCGGGAATGCCCCACGCGCCCATCGGCGTGAAGGCATCTCCCACACGCGGCCCGCTGCTCGGCCAGGCGCCGGTGAAACCCTCCCACAGCAGCGCCTCGTTGTCTCCGGAAGACAAGGACGGCAGGGCAAGCACCCGCACGTAGAACAGTGCACCGAAGAAGGCCGCGAAGAACATCACCTCGGAAAAGATGAACCAGCCCATCGACCAGCGGAAGGACTTGTCCACATTCTTGCCGTATAGCCCGCCCTCTGATTCGCGCACCACCTGGCCGAACCAGCCGAAGAGCATGTAGATCAGGATGGCGATGCCACCAAAGAAGATCCAGGGGCCGGCGCCGACCTTGTTCAGCCACATCGCGGCGCCACTGCCGAAAAGGAGCAGCGCGATCGCGCCAATGATCGGAAACTTCGACGGCTCGGGTACGAAATAGCGTTCCAGTGTTTCGGTCATTGCCGCTTCTCCATGACTAGCTCACCACCCAATTCACCACCGCCACGATGGTGAGCACGAAAATCAGGCCGCCCAGCACGCCGGCGACGATCACCGCCTTCGGGTCCAGCGACGACGCATCGTCGTGGTAGTCCTTGCGCTTGCGAATGCCCACGAAAGACCACAGGACCGCCTTCACGGTACCGATGAAGCCGGCACGAGGCGGCTGACTGCTCACGACTTGTCCGCAAGCGAAGCTTTTGCTGCGTTGCGCCCCTGAATCTCGAAGAAGGTGTAGGACAGCGTGATCGTGGTCACGTCCGCAGGCAGCTTTGGATCGAGCACGAACACCAGCGGCATCGTGCGTTGCTCGCCCGGCGCCAGGGTCTGCTGCGTGAAGCAGAAACAGTCGAGCTTGCGGAAATACTGCCCCGCCACCTGCGGCCCGTAGCTCGGCACCGCCTGCCCGGTAATCGGGCGGTCCCGCTTGTTGCCGACCTCGTATGCGACATGCACCATCTCGCCCGGATGCACCGTCACCGAGCGCTGCTGGGGCTGGAAGCGCCACGGCAGGTCGTGCAGATTGGCATCGAACTGGACGAGCACCGTGCGGGAGCGATCGACCTGGGTGTTCTCCACACTCACCTTGTCCGGCTGCAACAGATTGTTGATCCCGGTTGCTTCGCAGATCTGCTCGTAGAACGGCACGAGCAGAAAGCCGAAGCCGAACATCACTACTGCGGAGATCCCGAGGCGCACGAGCAGGCGACGGTTCTCACCGGCAATCCGGTTGGCACGACGCTCGCGGCTCATTGCCCGAACACCTTGTACTTGATGATGACAATAGTAAAAAAGACGAACGCCACCCCGGCCAGGATGAGCCCGGTCCGCAGGTTTGCATTACGTCGATCGCTTCGTGTCATCAGTTCATCCATATACATTGCAATGGCACGTGAGTGAGAGTTTGGGGCGGAGCCTGCCCTCTCCCGACTCTCCGCTCCGCCCCCCTCTCACTGCAACGCTGTTCATGCCTTGGCCAGCACCGGTGCATCCTCGAAGGTGTGATGCGGAGCCGGCGAAGGCACCGTCCACTCCAGCCCTTCCGCGCCTTCCCACGACTGTGCTTCCGCTTTCTTGCCACCACGGACGCACTTCACGACCGCGGCCAGGAAGATCAGTTGCGACAGTCCGAAACCGAATGCGCCGATGGACGCCATCGCGTTGAAATCGGCAAACTGCAAGGCGTAGTCCGGAATCCGCCGCGGCATGCCTGCCAGCCCGAGGAAGTGCATCGGGAAGAAGGTGATGTTGAAAAACACGATCGAGCACCAGAAATGCAGCTTGCCGAGGAACTCGCTGGGCATGTGTCCCGTCCATTTCGGCAGCCAGTAATAGGCACCGGCGAAAAGGGCGAACAGCGAGCCTGCGACCAGCACGTAGTGGAAGTGCGCAACCACGTAGTAGGTGTCCTGCAGCTGGATGTCGATCGGTGCAACGGCACAGATCAGGCCGGTGAAGCCGCCCATGGTGAACACGAAGATGAAGCCGGTGGCCCACAGCATCGGCGTCTCGAAACTGAGCGAACCGCGCCACATGGTCGCCACCCAGTTGAACACCTTCACGCCGGTGGGCACCGCAATCAGCATCGTCGCGTACATGAAGAACAGCTGCCCGATTGCCGGCATGCCGGTGGTGAACATGTGGTGTGCCCACACGGTGAAGGACAGGATCGCAATCGACGAGGTCGCGTACACCATCGAGGCATAGCCAAACAGCGGCTTGCGCGAAAAGGTCGGAATGATCTGGCTGACAATGCCGAAGGCCGGCAGGATCATGATGTAGACCTCGGGGTGACCGAAGAACCAGAAGATGTGCTGGTACATCACCGGGTCACCGCCACCGGCGGCATTGAAGAAGCTGGTGCCGAAGTGGCGATCGGTCAGGATCATCGTGACCGCCCCTGCCAGCACCGGCATGACCGCAATCAGCAGATAGGCGGTGATCAGCCAGGTCCAGCAGAACAGCGGCATGCGCATCATGTTCATGCCGGGCGCGCGCATGTTGAGCACGGTGACGACGATGTTGATCGCGCCCATGATCGAGCTCACGCCCATGATGTGGATGGCGAAGATCGCCAGATCCATGCCCATGCCCATCTGCACCGAAAGCGGTGCGTACAGCGTCCACCCCGCAGCAGTTGCGCCGCCAGGCACGAAGAACGAACCCAGCAGCAGGATGGCCGCCGGCGGCAGGAGCCAGAAGCTCCAGTTGTTCATGCGCGCGAAGGCCATGTCGCTGGCCCCGATCATCAGCGGGATCATCCAGTTGGCGAAGCCGACGAAGGCCGGCATGATCGCGCCAAACACCATCACCAGACCGTGCATGGTCGTGAGCTGGTTGAAGAACTCTGGCTCCACCACCTGCAGACCGGGCTGGAACAGTTCGGCCCGGATCGTCAGTGCCATCACCCCCCCGGAGAGGAACATGATGAAGCTGAAGATCATGTACATCGTGCCGATGTCTTTGTGATTGGTGGTGGTCACCCAGCGCATCAGGCCGGTGGGACCATGCGCATGACCGTGCGGGGGGTGAACGCCGGGCCGATCGTGAGTCAGTGTATTCATGCACACGCCTCCATTGTCGCGCCCACGCGCGACAGAACCTTGCCATCGGGACCGGGACGGCCCCTACAATCACACTGCAGCGATACGTGCTTCGGCTTCAGCCTCAGCGCGCGGCCACAACATCTGCCGGCTGCACCGCCACGCCCGACTGGTTACCCCAGGCGTTGCGGGTATAGGTGATCACCGCAGCAAGCTCGGCGTCCGACAACTGGCCGCCGAATGCCGCCATCGCGGTTCCCGCCTTGCCCTTCAACACCAGTTCGATCTGGCCGCTTGCATCGCCCGTCACCACGGGCGAGCCATCCAGCGCAGGGAACACCGGCGGCAACCCCTTGCCATCGGCCTGATGGCAGGCAGCACAGTTGGCCGCAAACACCTTCTCGCCGCGCTCGACCAGTTCGGCCAGCGCCCACTCCCGGGCGTCGTCCGCAGAGGCGGTCGTGGCCTGAGCCTGCTGTGATGCGACCCACTCGGTGTATTTCTCGGCCGAGACCACATGCACCTCGATCGGCATGAAGCCGTGGTCCTTGCCGCAGAGTTCGGCACAGTTGCCGCGATAGATGCCTTCCTTGTCGGCGGTGAACCAGGTGTCGCGAATGAAGCCGGGAATCGCATCCTGCTTCACGCCGAAAGCCGGCATCCACCAGGAATGGATCACGTCGGCAGCGGTAACCAGCACGCGGATCTTCTTGCCCACCGGCACCACGACAGGGTTGTCCACCTCAAGCAGATAGGTATCGCCTTTCTGTTCGCCACCGCTGATCTGGGCGCGCGGCGTGGATGAACCGGACAGGAAGCGGATGCCCTCCCCTTCGCCCTGCAGATAGTCGTAACCCCACTTCCACTGATAGCCCGTGGCCTTGATGGTGATGTCGGGGTTGGAGGTGTCCTTCATCGCAATCACGGTCTTGGTGGCGGGCCACGCCATGCCAAGCAGGATCAGCACCGGGATCACGGTCCACGCGATCTCGACCGCCGTGTTTTCATGGAAATTGGCCGCAACCGCACCGCGGGACTTGCGATGGTGAATGACCGACCAGAACATGACACCGAACACCGCGATGAAGATCACCAGGCAGATGATCAGCATCAGGGTATGCATGCTGTAGATCTCTGAAGCGATCCGTGTCACCGGCTGCTGGAGGTTGTAACGGCTCGGCGCATCCTGTGCGAGTACGCCGGAGACGTACCCGAGAAGAAGCGAAGATCCTGCGATACGACCGGCAAAACCCATGTCGACCCCCAGCAAAGAACACGATGAGCAGGTGGATCGATGTTGCCACAGTGAAAATCAGGGTCGCAACATACTTATTTGATAAAAATCAATATGCTGCGACGCAGTATCTGATAACCATCAAGCCGCATAAAGCCCTGTGACGAGTACTCGGGGTTTTCCCGCAGGCATGTTTGCTGCATGACAACAAACTGTGTTTCAGCCCTCCGTTGCCGACAGCTTGCGCCTCAGCAGGCGCATCAGCGCACCAATCAGGGGCAAACGGGCATACAGCTCCTCAGCCGCATCCCAGTAATCGCGATGGACTTCGACGCGCCCAGCTTCGTCGAAGGACAGGTGACTGACGCCGCGAATGACGATCGCCCGGTCGCGCAGATTGAGGTGAAAGTCCCAGGCAAGCATCGCCTGCTGCCCATCGGCAATGATGTTCGTGATCACGAAGCGGGGAGACTCCACGGTATCGAACATGTGCTCGAAGATGCGGGTGATCGCCTTCAGACCCGTAACATCGTTGAACGGGTCCTTGAAACGGGCATTCTCGGCATAGAAGGCGTCGATCTTCCCCAGCAGCAGGGGCGTGAGATTCTCGTAGAACCGCGCCACGTTCTCGGCCGCCGCGCGACAGTCGAAGGAGGTCATTACAAGCCCGTTGCCCGCCGGATGAGCGGAAAGTAGAGGCGCCGCGGCAGGCACTGCAGCAGCTTGAGAAAGCGGGTGAAACGCTTGGGGAAGTGGGTCTCGAACTCACCGCGGGCAAAGCCGGCCATGATCTCGTCGGCCGCCTGCTCGGCGGTGATCAGGGCGGGCATGTGGAAATCGTTCTGCGCCGTCAGCGGCGTCGCCACGAAGCCGGGACTGATCAGGTGCACACCCAGTCCGCGCGGCGCCAGATCCATGTAGAGCGTCTCGGCAAAGTTGATCAGCGCCGCCTTCGACGGCCCGTAGGTGGTGGCATTGGGCAAGCCGCCATAGCCTGCAACCGAGGCCACGATGGCAATTGCCCCCTGCCCGCGTTCGAGCATCCCGGGCACCACCGCGGCCACGCCATCCATGACCCCGAGCAGGTTGATGTTCAGCGTCTTCCGAATGCGCTCCGGTGTCAGCTCCCACGCCCGCAGCGGCTGATAGGTGCCCGCATTCAGAATCACGAGATCGAGCCCGCCCCATTGGGCCAGCAGACGGTCGCGCACGCGCTCGATCTCGCCTCGCCGGGTCACGTCCATGGCCGCGACGACCGCGCCCTCGCACTGCGCGGCCAGCGCATCCAGGCGATCGAGCCCGCGTGCGGACAGCGCCACCCGCGCGCCACCTGCCGCCAGCTTGCGCGCCAGCGCCGCGCCGATGCCGGTCGAGGCGCCGACCAGCCAGACCCGCTGCCCGTGCCAGTCGGTGATCGTCGGATTGAGAGGTGTGAACAAGGCCATCAGCGCGCCCGTTTGTAAAAGGACAGCGTGACCTCGCCGAGGCTCACGCCCCACTTGCTCATCGCCGAGCGGTTCAGCATCACCTTGTCGTCCATCAGGAACATCCAGTCGTCAAAGTCTACGTTGTAGACCTTCCCATCCACGGGTAGTGCCATTACATAGCGCCAGCGCAGTGCGTTTCCGCGCGCCTCGCCGTGCGCCTGGCCGACAACGTCATCTGCCGTGCCGATGTACGACTCGGGGCCACTGCGGGTGATGGTCCATACGCGGCGCTGGGTGCTTCCATCCGAGTAGGTGAAGCGCTCGTCCAGAGTCCCCACGTCGCCCTCCCAGCTGGCCTCGATCACCACCTGGAAGCGCTTGACCACTTCGCCGGCGCGATCCTGGAAGACGCCGTGGGCGTCGATCGTACCGTTGAAGTAGTCGCGCAGATCCAGCACCGGCGTGGTGCCCCGGTACTTTTCGATATCCACGGACGAGCACCCTGCCAGACTCATCAGGCCGGCAAGCAACAGAACCAGTTTTCGCATCATGCTGTTTCTCCATGTTTGGGGGCAGGCTCAATGGCACTGCGCCAGTGCCACAGCAGCCCGATGGCGACGAACTTGAGCGCCACCGGCAGCAAGGCATACACCGTCGCCAGACCCGACAGCGCGTCGGCGCTGCGCACGCCCGGCGCATAGCCGAGCCAGCCGAGCAGCGGCAGCGAAAGGCCGGCCGCCAGCGCCAGATTGGCCTTGGTCACGAAGTTCCACCAACCGAACCACGACCCGGCACGTGCATCGCCGGAATCGCCCTCGCCAGCCAGCAGATCGGCGAGCATGGACGGCGGCATCGCCAGATCGGCGCCAAGTGCCATGCCGGAAAGAATGCAGATTGCCGCATAGGCCGTGGTCTCGCCGGCGCCGAGCAGGCTTGCCCACGCAAACACCAGCACTGCCAGCACCATGCCGGCGAGCCAGGTCTGCAGTTTGCCGATACGCCGCGACAGGCTCGCCCACGCCGGCAGGCTGAGCGCGGCGCTGAGGAAATAGAGCACCAGGAAGAGCCCGGCCAGCTGAGGGGCCTGCAGCACGTCGGCAACGAAGAACAGGACCGTTGCCGACGGGATGGCCGCCGCGATTCCGTTGGCAGCGAACACCAGCAGCAGCTTCCTGAAGGGTCGGCATGACAGCGCCGCCAGCAGGCCGGCCAGTACAGGCTGGCGCATGTGCCGCCGCGGTGGCGCAAGCGGGGCAGCGAGCAGGGTCCATCCGCCACAGAGCATGAGCAGCGGAATGAACAGCCACGCCATGCGTGACAGGCCCTGCGCCTCCCCTCCTTCGGCCGCAAGCAGCCCGGGCAGTGCCGCCGCCATCACCACACCGAACAGGGCAAAAGCCTCGCGGCTGGCCACGACCCGGGTGCGCAGCGCACGCGTGGGCGCGACTTCCGCCCCCCACGCGTTGTAGGCGATGGTGGCCACCGAGTAGGCGAGCGACACCAGCGTGACCAGCACCGCCAGCCACAGCGCCCCTGCACCTTGCGGCGGCACCAGCAGGCCGAACATGCCCACTGCGAGCAAGGGCATCGCCGACAGCACCAGCAGGCGACGACCCGCGAGCCGGTCGCTGAGCCAGCCGATCAGCGGGTCGGAGACCGCATCGAAGACTCTCACCCCGAGCAGCACGAAGCCGACAGTCGCCAGCGAAAGCCCGAGGCTGTCCGCATAGAGTCGCGGCACATACACGTAGATCGGCAGTGCCGCGAATGCAAGCGGCAAGCCCAGCGCACCATAGGCGAGAATGGCGGAACGACCGAATCCCGCGTCGGCGGCGCTCATTCTGCAGCGCCCGTGCTTCCCAGCAGACGCTCACGCAAGCCGGGCTCGCGCGTGCGACGGTCCAGCCAGATGGCGAAGAAGGCGCGCGCAAGATCAGGATCGGTAAGCGCGGCCGTGGGCTTCCCTTCATGCCAGAACCGGGCACCTGCCCCCGGCTGCCTGAGGCCCACCAGCGTTTCGCCCGCCGCAACCGAGGGCAGCGCGCGCGCCAGCATCTCGCGCCAGCGTGCAAGGCGCGTTTCGTCTGCGAAACCCATCCGTCGCATCTCGTCGATACTGGTATCGACCAGGCGCTCGCCCTCGATGTCTCGTGCATAACGGATGGCGAGTGCGAAGGCAGTGTCTTCTGACCAGGCTGCGCCGGCTGGCACCCACAGGGCCGCATCGTAGACCTTGAACCCGAACCAGCGCATTTCCCCGCTGCCGAGCGGGCGCATTGCCCCGGTCACGGCTTGCACGTGGGCCGTTACCGCCTCCGGTAGCGGTACGTGGCCCGGCAGCGCAGCACGCGCCGGGCCGACCTGCAGCCAGAAACCGAGCAGGACGATGGCGATTACGGGCATGACTGCACGCATGACTCAGCGCGCCGCCGCGTGGGAGAAGGTGTAATGACGCACATCGATGTCGCCGGTATTGAAGCCCGCCTCGCAGTAGGCGAGGTAGAAGCGCCACATGCGAATGAAGCGATCAGGAAAGCCCAATGCCTTGACCTCGGCAACACGCGTCTCGAAGGTCTCGCGCCAGCGCGCCAGCGTGCGCCCATAGTCCGGCCCGAAGGCAAAGTCGTCCACCACGTCGAGCCCAACGCGCCCGGCCTGCTGCTGCACCACCGCGGGGCTGGGCAGCATGCCGCCCGGGAAGATGTGGCGCTGGATGAAATCGGTGCCGCGACGGTAGCGCGCAAACAGTTCGTCGGCGATGGTGATCGACTGCACAACACAGCGTCCGCCAGGCTTGAGCAGCGCCGAGAGCTGCCTGAAATAGGTGGGCCAGAAGCGCTCGCCGACGGCTTCGATCATCTCGATCGACACGATATGGTCGTACTGTCCCTTCACGTCGCGGTAATCGCACAGCTCGAGCTGCACCCGGTCGGAGAAACCGCCGCGCTCTGCGCGCTCGCGTGCATGTGCGAGCTGCGACGGCGACAGCGTCAGCCCCAGCACCCGACAGCCAAACTCGGTTGCCGCCACCTCGGCGAAACCACCCCAGCCACAGCCGATCTCGAGGATGATCTGCCCCGGGCGGACATCGAGTTGCTGCAGGATGCGGCGGTACTTGCGCTGCTGGGCCGCCTCGAGCGCCTCATCCGGATGCTCGAACACGGCGGCCGAATAGGTCATGCCCGGGTCGAGCCACAGTTTGTAGAAGTCGTTGCCAAGATCGTAATGGGCCTCGATGTTGCGCTTCGAGCCCGTACGCGTGTTTGCCCGCAGCAAATGGGTGAGGCGGTGCCCGATCAGACGCAGTACCCGCCCGTAGATCGCCTTCTTGAGCTGTTCGCGGTTCGACGACAGCAGCGTGAGCAGCCCCGTCAGATCCTCGGTGCCCCAGTCCCCATCCATGTAGCTTTCGGCAAAACCGATGTCACCACGCGCCAGCGCCTCGCTGAACACCGCGTGGTCACGAACCCGCAGATGGGCGACGAGTTGGCCGTGTCCCGCCCGCAGATGCTGGTTGTCCGGCAGCTCAAGCGCCAGCGCGCCGCCTTCGAGGCGGTCGAACATTTCAAGCGCCAGCCGCGTCGCGCGCGGCAAGTGGCCGAGGGATTCGAGCGCCACGGGGCGCACGGCATTGTCGACGGCGTTCATCAGGAGGTCTCCTCGATCGGCGGCAGCGGCTTGCGGTGAAAACTCACCCGTTTCAGCGCAAGTCGCAAGGCCTGCCAGTGGATACGGGCAACGACGCCCAGGGTCATGAAGGGGTAGCGCAGCAGCCATTTGCGCATCGCGCCACCGGTCAGTGCCTGCGCACGACCACCAACGCGGGTTGTGAGCTGTTGCTCGCCACCGTCCCAGTAATCGATCGCGACCGCATGCACCGCGCCGCGGCTCTCGAAGCGGAAGCGGTATTCGCCACGCACCGGAAAGAAGGGGGAAACATGGAAAACCTTGCTGGCGCGCAACTCGTCGCCATGCTCGATCGGGCGGCAATCCGGGTGATGGACAAGGTAGTTGTGGTGCTCGCCAAAGGTATTGCTGACCTCGGCCAGCACCACGCGCAGCTTTCCTGCGGCGTCATGGCAACACCAGAAGCTGACCGGATTGAACACGTAGCCGAGGACGCGCGGCATGGTCTGCAGCACCACCTCGCCGTCGCACACCTCGGCCAGGCCGTGATGCCGAAGGATCTCGCGCATCCAGGGCAGGAGGGGTGAGCCATCGCGGCGACCATGGTCTCGCGACAGGAAGGCGAACACGTTGAAGCGGTCGATACCGAGCAGCGGCACGCTGAGCCGGTCGACACTGCCGAGCGGCAATCGCAGGAAGGCCGTCGGATAGACAAAGCGGTTGCGAGCGCCGACGTGACGCTCGTGCATCACCGCACCGAAGCACACGGTGGCGTCGAGCGGACCGGCCACGCCCGGTGCGGCGGCCGCTTTCATGCCCCCGCTCCGCTGTGGGCCGGCGCAGTGTCCGCATGCCACGGAATCTCGGCGCCCAGCCCTTCGGCAACGGTAACAGCCGACTTCAGCCCGTCTTCGTGAAAACCATAGCCCGTCCACGCGCCGGCGAACCAGCTGCGGTTCCGCCCCTGAATGCTGGGCAGCGCCGCCTGTGCGTCGATCGCTGCCTGGTCGAAAACCGGGTGCGCGTAGTGGATGGTGCGCAGAATCCTGTCCGCGCGCGGCGGCCGGAACGGGTTGAGTGACACCACCACCGGCGTATCGAAAGGCAGCGGCTGCAAGCGGTTGATCAGATAGCTCACCGACACCGGTCGCGCGTCGACCGCGCCTGCACCGGCAAGATAGTTCCACGCCGACCACACCTTGCGCCGACGCGGCAGCAGTGCTTCGTCGGTATGGACCACGGCAGTATTGGCCTGATAGCTGACGCCACCGAGTACGCGGCGCTCCGCAACACTGGCGTTATCGCCAAGCAGGGCGAGCGTTTGGTCGCTGTGGCAGGCAAACACCACGTCATCGAAACGCTCCACGCCGGCACGGGAATGCACCCACACACCGTCCTCGTCTCGATCCACCCGCAGCACCGGCGAAGCGGCACGTACGTCCTTGAGCGCGACGATGATCTTCTCTACATAGCTGCGTCCGCCGCCGCGCACCGTCATCCACTGCGGACGATCGAGCACCTGCAGCAGCCCATGGTTGTGGCAGAAGCGCACAAAGGTGGCGAGCGGGTAGGCGAGCATGGTGCTGGTCGGACATGACCAGATCGCGGCCGCCATCGGCAACAGATACCAGTCGCGGAAAGGCGTACCGTAGCGTTCGCGCTGCAGGAACTCACCCAGACTGAGTGCCGGCATCGAGCCCTCTGCAGCCATCCGGGTCGTGTCGCGGTTGAATCGCATGATGTCGCGCAACATGCCCAGGAAGGAGGGGCGCAGCAGGTTGCGGCGCTGGGCAAACACGGTACCGAGGTCGGAGCCGGCCCACTCGATGGCGGGCGACTCGAGACTGACCCCGAAGCTCATCTCGCTCTCGACCGACTCGACCCCCAGATGCTCGAACAAGGCGCACAGGTTCGGATACGTGCGACGGTTGAACACCAGAAAGCCGGTATCCACGGGATGCGTCACCCCTTCCACCGTCACGTCGATGGTGTTGGTATGGCCGCCAACATAGCCCGCTGCCTCAAACAGGGTGACCTGATTTCGCGGCGACAGCAGCCAGGCGGCACCCAGTCCGGCAATACCGCCGCCGACCACCGCGATGCGGCGGCTGCCGCCGGTGATCACCCGTTCGATTTCACCCATGCGCATGGGCAGGGCCCTCCGGATTCTCGCCCTCGATCAGCGCATAGGCAGAGTGGTTGTGAATCGACTCGAAATTCTCCGACTCGACCGTCCACGCTGCGATGCGTTGGTCCGCACGCAGGCGCAGGGCGATGTCGCGAACCAGATCCTCGACGAACTTCGGATTGTCGTAGGCGCGCTCGGTCACCCACTTTTCGTCCGGCCGCTTGAGCAGGCCAAACACTTCGCAGGAGGCTTCCTCCTCGGCAATCCGCACCAGGTCGAGAACATCGAGATCGGCACGCAGACGCGCGGAAATGCTGATGTGCGAACGCTGGTTGTGAGCGCCGTAGTCGGAGATCTTCTTCGAGCACGGGCACAGGCTCGTGACCGGCACGACCACCTTGATCGTGGTCTGAAGGTCGCCACCGGGCGACTGCTCCACGACAAGCCGGACATCCAGATCGAGCAGGCTGCCGACGCCCGACACCGGCGCGGTCTTGTACATGAACCAGGGGAAGGCCGCCTCGATTCTCCCCGAGAGTGCTTCCAGGCGCTCCAGCATCGCGGCGAACAGACCGCGCAGACCTGCCAGATCGAGCGCCTCGCGCTCGGCCTCCAGCAGTTCGACGAAACGCGACATGTGCGTACCCTTGACCTCGGGAGGCAGCCCGACCGTCATCTCGATCGTGGCAACGGTGTGCTGCACCCGGCCGTCGTCGCCCGCAAGGGTGAGCGGATAGCGCAGGCCACGGACGCCGACATGCTGGATGGCAAGCGCACGCTCGTCGCGGCTGGCCTGAACGTCAGGCAGAAAGAACTTGTCGGGTGCGTTCATGCTCGCTCCTGAAGAAATGAAGTCAATGAAGAATCAGGGCCGCGCGTCGAGCAGACGCTCGATCGCGCTGACCAGAATCGGGCTCTCGGGGCTGACCTGGGTGGAAAAGCTGCTCACCCGCGATCCGCTGCGGTCGACGAGATACTTGTGAAAATTCCACCGCGGACGCTCGCCGGAAAGATCGGCCAGCTTCAGGTAAAAAGGGTTGGCCTGCGGTCCGGACACCTTGCTGCGGGCAAACATCGGAAACTGAACGCCGTAAGTCGTGCGGCAGAAATCCGCGATGTCGGCGTTCTCGCCCGGCTCCTGATTGAAATCGTTGGACGGGAAGCCAATTACGACCAGCCCGCGCGCCGCGTACTTCCGGTTGAGACGCTCCAGCCCGTCGTACTGGTTCGTGTAGCCGCAATAGCTCGCGGTATTGACGACCAGCAACACCTTGCCTGCGTACTGACACAACGACTGCGGCGACGCATCCTGCAGTCGGGGAAAGGCATGGTCGAGCAGAGCCGGACATGCCGACGGCGCTGCCATTGCCGGCATCACGGCCGTCAGCAGCATGCTTCCGAAGAGCATTTTCAACCGGCCAGTCATCACTTGACGACGCCCTGGATACCAGCATCGGAGCGATGGATGAAAATCATCAGCTCAAGATCGTTTCCAGCCCTTTTGTCCATGACAGACTGCGTAGACAAGGTTTCTGGCGCAGTAGCACGCTCCAGACCCGTGCTGCCCGCAAATGCCCCGAACGAAACGAAGACAGCAGCTGCAATCAGCACAGGAGCCGGTCGTTTTCCCGTCGTGTGTTGCGCTTCCTTGTTCATGGCCATTGTCCTAGACAAATGAGTTCGATGACCCTAAGATAGATTCAACGAAACAACTTGTCAACGGTTTGTCCACGACAAAATGAAAACCTCACCGAACACCGAAACCGAGTTGAGCATCGCCGCGGTCGAACGCGATACCGGACTTTCCAAGGACACCCTGCGGGTCTGGGAACGCAGATACGGCTTTCCCACACCCAAGCGGGACAGCAATGGCGAACGGCTCTACCCGCAGCACCAGGTAGACAAGCTGCGCCTGATCAGGCGCCTGCTCGACACTGGACACAGACCGTCTCGAATCATCTCCGCCACGCCGGAGGAACTCGGCGCATTGCTCGATGCGCACCGAAACAAGGCGAGTTCGCCGGAACAGGCGGTGCGGGAGCAGGCGTTGCTTCAGTACGTGCGCCTGCACCGCAGCAGCGAACTGGTGTCGGGCCTGCATCAGGCACTGATGAAACAGGGCCTGCAGCGCTTCGTCCTCGAAACCATCTCTCCGCTCAACGAAGCCGTGGGCGAAGGCTGGATGCGGGGCGAGATCGACGTGCCGGAAGAACATCTGTATACCGAGCAGGTGCAGAACGTGCTCCGCAGCGCCATTGGCGCCAATGCAGTTTCGGGCGGACATCCGCGCGTGCTGCTCACGACCTTCCCGGACGAGCATCACATCCTCGGCCTGCTGATGGCGGAGGCCACGCTGGTTCCGGAAGGCGCGTCCTGCGTCTCGCTCGGCACCCGCACGCCGCTGGCGGACATTCGCGGCGCTGCGGTCAGCGGCAATTTCGATATCGTCGGCCTGTCCTTCAGCATTGCCTACCCGGCCCGTCAGGCCATCGAAGGCCTGATCGAACTTCGCGCTGCGCTCCCCGAGCACATCACGATCTGGGCAGGTGGCGCAGCGGTCAAGGGCAAGCAGCGCCGTCTGCCAGGCATCCGGGTGATCAACGGCCTGACCGACACCGTGACTGCACTGCACGAGTGGCGCGCCGCCCATCCCGGCTGAATCCGGGTCCATTGCCCGCCCCGTGCGCGGCTTTCGCCCTCACCCCAGGCACATTCGTGCAAACGTGGCACGACGCGCTCCTCCCGACCGCCGACAGTGCGCCCCGTGCGACGCAACGCAGAACGCTTCGGACTGAAACGCGGCGCGTTATAGACTGTGCATCGGAGAGGCATTCGTTGCACATAACAAAGGGAGACGACCCACATGCTTTACCCAGAGCTCTTCCGCACCCTCGAGTCCGCGCGCTGGAACATGGCTGAGGACATACCCTGGTCCGACTTCGACCCCGCGCTGCTGACGGACGAACAGGCGGTGACGATCAAGATGAATGCGATCACCGAATGGTCGGCGCTCCCCGCCACCGAGATGTTCCTGCGCGACAACAGCACCGACTCCGACTTCGCTGCCTTCATGTCGATCTGGTTCTACGAAGAGCAGAAGCACTCACTGGTGCTGATGGAATACCTGCGCCGCTTCCGCCCCGACCTGCAGCCGACCGAAGCCGAACTCGACGCCGTACGTTTCGAGTTCGACCCCGCGCCGCCGCTCGAGACGCTGATGCTGCACTTCTGCGGCGAGGTCCGCCTCACCCAGTGGTACCGTCGGGCGGCCGAGTGGCATACAGAACCGGTCATCAAGAACATTTACGATCACATCTCACGCGATGAGGCGCGCCACGGCGGGGCCTATCTGAAGTACATGAAGCGCGCCATTGAGCGTAGCGGCGATGAAGCCCGGCGGGCCTTCGCCAAACTCGGCGTCCTGATGGCCAACTCCTCGCGCAGCGCCCGCCCCCTGCACCCCACCAACCTGCACGTGGCGCAGCAGTTCTTCCCCCGCGACACCGTGCAGTCGCGCGTACCCGACCCCGACTGGCTGGAGCACTGGCTCGACACGCAGATCGACTTCGACCGTGACTGCGAGGCGCGGGTGGTCGGCGGCATCCTGCGCAACCTGTCCAGCCTGTTCGGACAGAAGTTCGACACCGTCAGTGAGCTCAATCGCTACCGCAAGTCGCTCGCCTGAGCGGTGGTCGCACGCGGGTTTCGGCCCCCCGATACCCGCCACCGCCCCCGCCAATGATGGAGGGACAGACGCCCCCGGGGAACTCCCCGACTTGCCCGCGCGCCCCGTGCTCGCCCACAATGATGCACTCCTGCGCATTGTGCTGACGGAGACCTGTCCTGCCCACTGTCACTCCCACGTCATTCGAAGTCATCGGCGGCCTGATCGGCGGGCTAGGCCTGTTCCTGCTCGGCATGCATTTGCTCACCGACGGCCTCAAGCTGGCCGCAGGCCGGGCCCTCGAAGACATGCTCGAGCGCTGGACCTCGACGCCACTGCGCGGCCTCTGCGCCGGCATGCTGATCACCACGCTGGTCCAGTCCTCGAGTGCGGTGACCGTGGCCGGCATCGGCTTCGTCAACGCCGGTCTCCTGTCGCTCAGGAATGCCTTGTGGGTCATTTTCGGCTCCAACGTGGGCACCACCATGAACGCATGGCTGGTCGCCGCGCTGGGGTTCAGCTTCAAGATCGACGCCTTTGCCCTGCCCTTTGTCGGCATCGGTGCGGTCCTGATGCTGGCCACGAGTCGCATGCGCCCGCGGGCGCTTGGCCAGGCGCTTTCCGGATTCGGCGTCCTCTTCCTCGGCATCGACGTGCTCAAGGACACGTTTTCGGCATTCGGCAGCGGAATCGACCTGCAGCAGTTCATCATGCCCGGACTCGCCGGATGGGTCATGCTGGTCGCCATCGGCACCGTCATCACCATCCTGATGCAGGCCTCCGGCGCAGCCATCGCCATCATCATCACCGCCGCACAGACCGGGCTGATGAGCACCGAGGCCGCCTGCGCCATGGTCATCGGCACCAATATCGGCACCACCTCGACCGCCATCCTGTCGGCCATCGGCGCCACTGCCAACGCCCGCCGTCTGGCCGCGGCCCATGTGTTCTTCAACCTCGTCACCGGCGCGGTCGCACTCATGCTGCTGCCGCTGCTGATCGGCCTCCTCGGGGTGCTCAGCGAGTGGCTGGAGAAACCGGCGACCCCGGCTGTGATGATTGCAATGTTCCACACCACCTTCAACCTTCTCGGCGTCGCCTTGATGGTGCCGGCGGCGAAGTTCCTGCTCAGCTTCCTGTCGGCGCGCTTCCGGCGCAGCGACGAGGAAAGCGCGCGTCCCCAGCACCTGGACGCCAACTCGGTGAGCGTGCCCGACCTCGCGCTGCGGGCGCTGCGCATGGAACTCGGACGAACCCATGTGCTGGCCGGAAACTGCCTGCGTGCCGTCATTCACAGCCCACCCGACACGCCACTCGTCTCGCGTAACGGCGACGCCTTCGTCGCACTCACCACGGCCATCGGCAGTTACACGCGCGGCGTCACGACCACGAGCCTTCCGCTGGCCCTCGCTGAAGCACTCGCCCGCAATCTGCGTGCGCTCCAGTACCAGGAAAGCGCGGTGGATGCCGCGCGCTCGGCAGCGGAACTCGGCGAAGCGCTGGGTCTGCCGCCCGCACATGGCATCGACGAGGCGTTTGCACATTTTCGCGATGCCGCCAGTGAACTCGCCGACGCCAGCATGCCGGGAAAGCCTGGTTTCCACAGCGAAGACATCGAAAGACTGCTCGGCAGTGCCGAGACCCGTTACGCCGCCCTCAAGGAGGCCCTGCTTGTCGCCGGCGCGCATGCGCACCTCGATATCCGCAGCATGCAGGACTGGCTGCGCCTTGCGAGCCTGCTCAGGCGTGCGACCGAACAGATCGCAAAGTCCGCGCGGACCCTGGCAGCCCTGGAAGAAGGCCTGCCCCAGCCTGTCCTCGAACACCGCGGCGACGACGAGAACGGTAACGACCGATGACCGGCATGACTCCGGCCTATGTCGGGCGCTTCGCGCCCTCGCCCAGCGGTCCGCTCCACTTCGGCTCGCTGGTCGCCGCACTCGGCAGCTGTCTCGATGCCCGCCACCACGGCGGCAAGTGGCTGCTGCGCATCGAGGACGTCGACACCCCGCGCACCGTCCCCGGTGCAGCAGACGCGATTCTGGCCACACTGGAACGGTTCGGCTTCGCGTGGGATGGTGAGGTGGTCTGGCAAAGCCGGCGCACCGACGCCTATCACGCCGCGCTCGAACAGCTCAAACGCAGCAGTGCCGTTTTTCCCTGCGCCTGCACCCGTCGCGAAATGGCCGACTCCGCGCTCGCCCGCGACGGTTCCCGGCGCTACCCCGGAACCTGTCGCGACGGACTGCCGCCAGGACGCAGCGCCCGCGCCTGGCGTGTACGCGCCGACGGCGTGATCCGCTTCGACGATGCGGTGCAAGGCCCGCAGCAGGAGGACCTCGCGCGTGATGTCGGCGATTATGTCGTGCTGCGCGCGGACGGCCTGTTTGCCTACCAGCTTGCCGTCGTCGTCGATGATGCCGCCGCCGGCATCACGCATGTCGTGCGCGGCGCCGACCTGCTCGACTCCAGCGCACGCCAGACCCACCTGCAACACCTTCTCGGCGTACCGCAACCCGCCTACGCCCATCTGCCGGTCGCAACCAATGACGCAGGCGAGAAGCTGTCGAAGCAGACGCTTGCCCGCGCCATCGAGGACCATCCACCCTCCATTGCACTGGTCGCGGCCCTCGCCTTTCTCGGACAGGATCCGCCACCTGAACTCGGGCAGGCTGCGCTGGACGAGGTCTGGTCGTGGTCACGCGCGCACTGGCGGCTGGACAAGGTGCCGCGCCTGAGACAAGCCATCGCCCCACTCTTCTGACAAGGATCGACCCATGCTCGGCACCGATACCGAAGTGAAACAGCTGCTCGAATCGACGCGGACCATCGCCGTGGTCGGCATCTCGGCAAAACCCGAGCGCGCCAGCCACGAGGTGGCCCTCTACCTGCAGCATCACGGCTACACGATCGTCCCGGTCACCCCCGCCTGCGACGAAGTGCTGGGCCTGAAGTGCTACCCCAGCCTGCGCGAGGTGCCGGTGAAGATCGACCTGGTCGATGTGTTCCGACGTTCGGAGGAAGTCTTGCCGGTGGTGGAAGATGCCGTCGCAGTCGGCGCCCGTGCGGTCTGGCTGCAACTGGGCGTCATTGCCCCCGAAGCCATCGCCCTGGCAGAAACCGCCGGCCTGAGCACGGTCATGGATCGCTGCACCAAGATCGAACACCGCCGCCTGCTGACAGGTGGATGATTCGAAGCCACCGCACTCATGATCATGTTCGCTACCGCCCATGTAACCGCGCAATTTTTTGTGGAGTGCTTTTGCGAAACAATGTAGCGCAGCGAAATTCACAAAAGCGCGTAGCAAAAAATTGTCCAGTTGACATGCTTGTTAGCTTTTCACGCAAATGCCTATATTTCCTTCAGTTTAACGTGAATTTCCATTTCTACATGCCCATCAATTCTTGCATCGTTCAGATAACGCTCTAACATCGGAAAATTATCTGGCTCAAATCCACTATCAGGCAGCCAATCAGAGTAGATACTCAATTGAGCCTTAATTGTTTCCTCCGGACTACCTTTAAAATAGAGTACAGCGTACTTACCCTTTGGTATTTCAGATAGTGAAAATGGTTGCTTAACTTGTATATTTTCACCAATCACAACTGAAGCAGTGTAGCGACATTTATCAACCGGCGTAACTGTTGGGTTATCAAAAGCAAAAGCAAATCGCCTTTGTTCATCTTGCTTTATCCCGTTGTTAGATGCCCAATCTATGAGCTTATCCCATGCCTCATATATTGCTTCAGGCTCATAGCCACGCTGCGACGCTAAAGTGCATACACGCTGGCGATCAAGCTCTCTTACTTCAATGTTCATATTTTTATCCTCTAACAGGATGTTGATTTAATAGGTTTTCCAGCATCCATGCGGGTTGTGAGGCTGATATAATTACATCTGCATTAAGAAACTGATTATTCTCATGCGCGGCATCGACCATAAACAGAACGCCCTGTTCAGCTACGTCAATATCGAAGACCGCATTGACCGGGATCATCCGTTGCGCCGGATCAAAACGCTGGCCGATATGGTTCTGCGCACGATGTCGCCGCAATTCGATGCGTTGTATGCCGATGGTGGCCGCCCGTCGATTGCACCGGAACGCTTGTTGCGGGCGTCGCTGTTGCAATGTCTGTTTTCGATTCGCTCGGAGCGTGCGCTGGTCGAGCATATCGATTTCAACATGATGTTCCGGTGGTTCGTCGGCATGACGCTGGACGAGCCGGTCTGGGATCACTCGACGTTCAGCGCCAATCGCGAGCGGCTCCTCAAGGAGAGCGTGATGCGCGAGTTCTTCGGTGGCGTGGTGGCGATCGCCGAATGGGCCGAGCTGGTGTCGGACGAGCATTTCAGTGTCGACGGCTCGCTGTTGCGGGCGTGGGCCTCGCACAAGAGCATGATGGCCCGGGACGGCTCCGACGAGCCGCCCGGACCGGATCAGGGACGCAACCCCGAGGTGGACTTTCGCGGCAAGAAGCGCTCGAACAAGACGCACGTCTCGCGCACCGACCCGCAGGCCCTGCTCGCCAGCAAGGGCGGCGGCGTGGCGTACCTGAGCTACACCACGCATGCGTTGGCCGAGAATCGTCACGGTCTGATCGTCGATGTCCACACTACGACCGCCACCGGAACCGCTGAGCGTGAGGCGGCGTTGGTGATGGCCAGGCGCAGCATCAAGCCCGGCAATTCGGCGCACAAGCCGACGCTGGCGGCCGACCGGGGGTACGACACCGCCGAGTTCATCGCCGCGCTCGAGCCGCTGGGCATTGCCCCGCATGTCGCGGCCAAGGTCAAGGGCAGCGCCGTGCCCAATGAGGTGAAGTCGTCCCCCGGTTACGCGGTCAGCCTGCGCCGACGCAAGATGATCGAAGAGGCCTTTGGCTGGGCGAAGGATATCGGCACGCTGCGCCATGCGATGGCGCGTGGGCTGGATCGAATCCGTGCGCATGCGTTGCTCAATTTCTCGGCTTATAACCTGACGAGATTGGGCAATCTGCTGGCGCCGTAATTCGCGGGCGCCCTGGCGCCCTGCGGATGGGAAACGTTGTAGTCGAAAAACCATGTCTTTGCGGCGACAGGAGCGCTGCTGATTTGCGGTAGCACAATCGACGGAAAAGTCAGCTTGAATCGGCATGATCACGGGGAAAGCGGGCGATTTTCAAAGTCGATTTTTCCCAGGGGACTGGAAACCGAAGGTGAACCCGAGATTTTCAACACCCTGCTAAGTTAAGTACATTCATCACTTCATTTGTGACGCGAGAAGGATACAAATCAGAGGGTTTAAAATCTTTTCCATACTTGCTGGATATTTTTCCAATCTTGCTATCCTTAACCTTATCGGGATTACGTATTTCTGACGGACTAAAGCCAAAATGCAGCTTCACTGCTTTTGAAAAATTGGCACTTGACGAAAAACCGGTATCTAAAGCGACCTGAGTAACGGATAGTTCAGTTTTAAAGATTAATAAGTTGACTGCTCGTTCAAGCCTTCGCCTCACGATGTAATCATTTACCGTCTCACCTACAATAGCTGTAAAAATTCGGTGAAAGTGATATGCCGAAAAATGACTTACATTTGCCACTTCAGCCAGTGAAATTTTGTTATCCAGATTCGCTTCAATGTATTGAATTACTCTTTCTATACGCTTCTTGTATTCTTTATTCATAGATACCTAATTAGGAATACTGCAAAGATACTCAAAGGAAGCTAACAGGGTGATGCAAAAGTCAGTGAACGATCCATCAAGCTGCTTGTCATAGAACCATCTCCAAACTCCTTGTACTGCAACGATGCGCGGCCAACTCGACCCCCAGTCCTCGATGTTCCATTATTTCTCGCCGGAATCGCGTGTGCCTGCCGATCATCCGCTGCGACGGGTGAAGCGTTTGGCGGATCGAGCCCTTGGTTTGATTTGCGCGGAATTGGATGCGCTTTACTCGTCGGTCGGCCGTCCGTCGATTCCGCCAGAGCGTCTGCTCAAGGCGCAATTGCTGATCGCGCTGTATTCGGTTCGCTCCGACCGGCAGTTCTGCGAACAACTCGACTACAACATCCTGTTCCGCTGGTTCCTCGACATGGATCTCGAGAGTCCGACGCTGGACCAATCGAATTTCAGCCGTCTGCGTGAGCGCCTGGTCGCCACTGACGTAGCCCGACGCTTCTTCGACGAGGTCGTCAATCTGGCCCGGAAGCAGAATCTGCTGTCCTCGGACCATTTCACGGTAGACGGCACGCTGATCGACGCCTGGGCCTCGTTCAAGAGCTTCAAACGCAAGGACGGGACCCCGCCCAATGACGGTGATGATGGCACGGGGATGGTCGACTTCAAGGGCGAGAAGCGCTCGAACGCCACGCATCAAAGCACAACGGACCCCGAGTCCCGCCTCATGAGAAAGGGCAACGGCCAGCCGGCCAAACTCAGCTACGGCGGACATGTGCTCATGGAAAATCGCAACGGGTTGTGCGTCGATATCCTCATCACCGAATCGATTCAGGCCGAGCACCGTGCGGCCCGGCAGTTGCTCACGCGAGCGCGACGCAGGCACATTCACCCCGAGACACTGGGTGCGGACAAGGGCTATCACGTGAAGGCGTTCGTCGAGCATCTGCGCGAGCATCAGATCCGTCCGCACATTGCACGCATCAAGGGTCGGAAGACACCTGGACTGGATGGGCGAACCACCCGGACCGAGGGCTACCGGGTCAGCCAGCGAAAGCGAAAGCGCGTTGAGGAAATATTCGGCTGGTTGAAAACGGTCGGCGGGTTGAGAAAAACCCGCTTCATCGGCCAGGCGAAGACCCAGATGGCGGCCTTTATTTCCGGCGCTGCATACAACCTGCTCCGAATCGCGAAATTGAGCGTTACGGAGGTAAAGGCATGAGTGCAGGCGCACAAAATAGCCTTCGCGGCCGCCGTTGCGGCCACGAAGGCTATTCGAAAGTGGCGAGAAAGCTATTTCGGAAAACGATGTCACGATGAAATTCGACCTGAACCTCAATGCTGACGCGGAATCGCCGGTTTTTGCATCATCCTGCTAACGCCTGAATCAGCGTCTTTCGCGGGCCCCGGGCCGGCCTTCACCCAAGTAGCGTCAGTGCTTTCCCCCAAACCCCGCAATACCAATCGCCAGCCGCACCCCCTGATACGCCAGCCAGCTGAGCAGCCGGCGAAAGCGCGGCAGGCTTCGCCAGTCGGCACCTCGCAACTCGCGTGCACCATCCGTCATCGCCGCGTCCAGGCTGGCACGCAGGGTCGCGGCAAAGCCGGTGTCCTCCACCACGACGTTGGCCTCGCGCGCCAGCAGCAGGCTGAAGGCATCGATGTTGCTCGAGCCCACCGTCACCCAGCGACCATCCACCACCGCCACCTTTGCATGCAGCACGCTGCGGTGATATTCAAACAGGCGGATGCCACGCTCCAGAAAGAACGGATACAAGGCCCGCGTCGCATACTGCTGCACCGGATGATCGGCCAGGCCCTGCAGCAGCAGTGTGACCTTCACGCCGCGCGCCGCCGCCTCCACCAGCGCCTGGCGAAAACGCCGCCCCGGGAAGAAATAGGCATTGGCAATCACCACTTCGTCACGCGCGCGCCCGATTGCGTCGAGGTAGGCGTTTTCGATGTCGTGACGGTGGCGAAGATTGTCGCGGATCAGAAATGCCGCGCGAAGATCGCCCGCCACCTCCACCCGCGCCGGTGCCAGCACCGGCACGCGCACCCGCCGCCGGAAGCTCGCCCACGCCAGCATGCGCCACAGACGGTGCACCGAATCGACGATCGGCCCCAGCAGCGGCCCCTCCACCCGCACCGCATAGTCATAGCGCGGCGGCCGGACAGCATCGCCGCTGACATCGTCAACCACGTTGATCCCACCGACAAAAGCCACCCTGCCATCGACCACCACCACCTTGCGGTGCATGCGCCGCAGCCGGTGGCGACGCAGTGAAAGCGCGCGCAGCTCCATGCGGTAAATGAGCACCTTCACGCCGCAGGACACCAGATCGGACATCAGCTCGCGGACGAAAGCCCGACCACCGAATCCGTCGACCAGCAGATGCACCGCCACCCCGCGCGAAGCCGCGCGCACCAGCGCAGCAGCAATACGGCGCCCGGTGTCGTCCGGATCGAAAATGTAGGTCTGAAAGAAGATTTCCCGCCTGGCACCCTCGATCTCATCCTCGAGCGCGGGAAAGTACTGCAGGCCGTTCTCCAGCAGGGCAATTGCATTGCCGCCAACCAGGACGGTCAACGCGCAAACTCCAGATCTGCGGTCAGCGCGGCGTGATCGGAAATCTTCGACCACGGCTCGCCAAAATGCACCAGGGCACGGCTCACGTTGAATCCGCGCACGTAGATGCGGTCGAGGCGGAAAAAGGGCAGCGCACTCGGAAAGCTGCGCGGTGGCCGCCCGCCCTCGCGCCCAAAGGCTTCGACCAGCCCCAGCCGACGTCCCAGCAGATCGTCGGCACGATTGCGCCAGTCATTGAAGTCGCCGGCGATGATCAGTGGCGCACCATCGGGCACAAGCCGCTCCATGCGTTCGGCCAGCGCATCCATCTGCCGCCGCCGGCTACCCGCCATCAGGCCCAGATGCACGCAGACGCAATGCAAGGGCACATCCAGCCCAGGAAGGGAAACCTCGCAATGCAGCAGTCCCCTGCGCTCGAAGCGGTGATCAGAGACGTCCTGATTATCGCTGCTGAGGATGGCGTGACGGCTCAGGATCGCGTTGCCGTGGTGACCGTGGTCGTACACCGCGTTGCCGCCATAAGCGGTCTGGCACCACACATCCTCGGCGAGGAACTCGTGCTGCGGCCTTTGCGGCCAGTCAGCGTGGCGCACCGAATGATTGACGTGCAGCCCCTGCACCTCCTGCAGGAAGACCAGATCGACGTCGAGGCTGCGCAGGCGTTCCCGCAGGTCGTGCACCACCATGCGGCGGTTGAACTGCGAGAAGCCCTTGTGGATGTTGTAGGTGCAGATGCGCAGCGTCATGGTCGCAACGCTCCGGGTTCAGGCCACCGTGATCAGGAAACAGCCAGCATGCGGTCGAGCGCGATCCGTGCCAGCTCGGCCTCGTGCGCGGGCACCTGGATGCGGTTCACCACATTGCCGTCGGCAAGGTTCTCCAGCGTCCATGCCAAGTGCTGCGGATCGATGCGCTGCATGGTCGAGCACATGCATACCGTGGGTGCCATGAACTGCACGCTCTTACCCTGCGGCTTCATCTCCTCGGCAAGGCGATTCACCAGATTGAGCTCGGTGCCCACCAGCCAGCGCGTGTTGGCAGGCGCTGCCGTAATGGTGTTGATGATGTACTCGGTCGAACCCACGTAATCGGACTGCTGGCACACCTCGAGACTGCTTTCCGGATGCGAGATCACCAGTCCGTCCGGATTGGCTGCACGCCAGCGCTCGATGTGGGCCGGCTGGAACATCTGGTGCACCGAGCAATGCCCCTTCCACAGCAGCACCTTGGCCTTGCGGATCTGCTCGTGCGTCAGGCCGCCGTATTCGAGATCGGGGTCCCACACCACCATCTGGTCGAGCGGAATGCCCTTCTTGAATCCGGTCCAGCGCCCCAAGTGCTGGTCAGGGAAGAACAGCACCTTCTCGCGACGCGAAAACGCCCAGTCGAGGATGGTCGGCGCATTGGTCGACGTGCATACGATGCCGCCGTGTTCGCCGCAGAAGGCCTTCAGGTCGGCAGCCGAGTTGATGTAGGTCACCGGCGTGATGTGTTCGTCGGGCTTGTCCAGCACCTCAGTCAGTTCGCGCCAGCAGCGCTCGACCTTGGCCAGACTGGCCATGTCGGCCATCGAACAGCCGGCGGCGAGGTCAGGCAGGATGGCCATCTGGCTGGGCTTGGAGAGAATGTCGGCCACTTCTGCCATGAAGTGCACACCGCAGAACACGATGTAGTCGGCCTCGGTCTGCGAGGCGAGTCGCGCCAGCTTGAGCGAATCACCCGTGAGGTCGGCGTACTGATAAACGTCTGCGCGCTGATAGTGGTGACACAGCAACACCGCCTTGTCGCCGAGGCGGGCGCGTGCTGCACGAATGCGCTCCTGCGCCTCGGCATCCGCGAGCGCGTTGAAGCGGTCAAAACTGATGGTGGCTACTTGCATGAGACAGAACTCGCTTTAGAAATGCCGGGATTTACCGGTCACACAAAAACGGATACCCGGCGCCCGCAGACGCCCGGGGATGAATACGTCAGCCCTGTTGCCAGGGCAGGCCGGCATGGCGCCAGCCCCCGATACGGTTGCGATGTCCGGCGGCATCCCTGTCACCCTCGAACCCTTCGAGTACGTTATAGCAATTGCTGAAACCGCCCGAAATCGCAGCCTTGGCCGCAGCGTCCGATCTGGCGCCGGAACGGCACATGAACAGCACCATGGCCTCGGGGTCGACCTGATGGCGCAGCTGCACGAGAAAATCCGGATTGGGCTTCATCGCCGGGTAGGCAAGCCATTCGATTTCGACTGCGCCCGGCACCCGGCCGACCCAGTCCCATTCGGCACGGGTGCGCACATCGACCAGCTTCGCGCCCGGGGCCAGTTGCCAGACCTGATGTGCCTCAGCGGGCGTCAACGCCCCCTGATAGGGCAAATTCATGTCAGCAGCCCGCTGATGAGCAAGCTCGAGCAAGGCAGAGAGGGTTCCCATGGCAGCATCCGGCTAGAATTCGTCAGACACGCAGTATACATCCCCTCCGGCCATCCACATGCCCACCTCAGAACACACCGTTTCCGCACCGCCGACGGCTGGTGACAGTGCCACCCTTCGCAGCCGCGGCATACAGCGCACCGCCCTGGTCGCCATCGTCACCAATGCCGTGCTTGCGGTCAGTCAGATCATCATCGGCCTGTTTGCGAACGCGTTCAGCCTGGTCGCTGACGCCGCTCATACCTTTTCCGATCTTGTGACCGACCTGCTGGTACTGCTCGCAGGCCGGCACGGCGCGGACCCGGCCGATCACGACCACCCTTACGGCCACGGCCGCATCGAAACCATCACGTCGCTGCTGCTCGGTGCCGTGCTGACCGCCGTGGGCATCGGTTTTCTCCTCAGCTCCGGCGTGCGGCTGCAGAACATGCACGACCTCCCCGCCCTGCATCCGGCCGCACTGGTCGTGGCCGTCATCACCCTCTTCGCCAAGGAAGGCCTGTTTCGCTACACCCTGGCTGCAAGCCGTCGGCTCAAGGCCCCGATACTGGAGGCGAATGCGTGGCACGCGCGCTCGGACGCCGCATCCTCGCTGGTGGTTGCCGTGGGAATCGGTGGCAGCCTGTCTGGCTACCCCTTCCTCGAGCCACTGGCCGCCGCAGTCGTCGGCTTCCTGATCATGCGCATGGGGCTGAAGCTGGGCTGGAAGGCTGTTCGTGAGCTCATCGACACCGGTTTGCCGGAGGAGGAGGTCGCGCGACTGCGCCAGACCATCGTATCGACACCCGGCGTGATCGGCCTGCACGAACTGCGCACACGGCGCATGGCCGACCGCGTGCTGTGCGATGCCCACGTTCAGGTCGATCCCCGCATCACCGTGTCTGAAGGGCATCACATCTCGGACAGCGTCTACATCGCCGTGCGCACCGCACATCCGGAAGTCAAGGATGTCCTGGTGCACATCGACCCCGAAGACGACGATGCCGTGCCGTCCGTACCGCTGGGCACCCTCCCCGAGCGCCGGACCATCGCATCCGACCTGCAAGCCCTGATCGGGACGGACGGGCCGGCACCACGGCGCACTCAGGTGCATTACCTGGGGCAACGCATCGAAGTTGACGCATTTTTTGCCGAAGACGATGCCCCCGCCGCGATGGATGCACTCAAACGGCGCACGGAAACCTGGATGCGCGCACATCCACACTATCGGCGGATCTCGTTCTTTGTTGAGATTGCACCACGTTGAGGCACGCACCCTCTTTGACGCACCTCATTGGTGCATAAAGCAGACCTGTATCGGCAAGAAGGCCTTGTGGCACAATGCTCGCAGGACAGAATTTGGGTGGCACGGATACTGCTAGAATCCGCGACAACGGAAGTCTGGCCGTTATCTGACTGATCTTTTCGAATAACTTGCCTCATCTCACCAGGAGTGAATATGAACGCTCAAGACGTCATGAAAATGATTCAGGAAAATGAAGTCCGCTTCATTGACCTGCGCTTTACCGATACCCGCGGCAAGGAACAACACGTTGGCCTGCCGGTTTCGGCCTTCGAGGAAGATCACTTCGAGCATGGTCACCCGTTCGACGGCTCCTCGATCGCCGGCTGGAAGGGCATTCAGGCTTCCGACATGATCCTGTTGCCGGAACCGAGCTCCGCCTACATCGACCCGTTCTTCGACGAAACGACCCTGGTCCTGACCTGCGACGTCATCGAACCGTCCGACGGCAAGGGCTACGACCGTGACCCGCGCTCGATCGCCAAGCGCGCCGAGGCCTACCTCAAGAGCACCGGCATCGGCGACACCGCCTTCTTTGGCCCGGAACCCGAATTCTTCATCTTCGACGCAGTCGAGTGGTCGGTCGACATGTCCGGCGTCTTCAGCAAGATCATCTCTGAAGAAGCAGCCTGGTCCACCGCTGACAAGTTCGAAGGCGGCAACACCGGTCACCGTCCGCGCGTCAAGGGCGGCTACTTCCCGGTTCCCCCGGTCGACAGCCTCAACGACATTCGCGCTGCAATGTGCCTGGCACTCGAAGCCGCTGGCGTGCCGGTTGAAGTGCATCACCACGAAGTGGCCAACGCCGGCCAGTGCGAAATCGGCACCAAGTTCAGCACCCTGACCAAGCGTGCAGACTGGACCCAGGTTCTGAAGTACATCGTGCACAACGTGTCGCACCAGTACGGCAAGACCGCCACCTTCATGCCCAAGCCCATCGTTGGCGACAACGGCTCCGGCATGCACGTTCACCAGTCGATCTGGAAGGACGGCCAGAACCTGTTCGCAGGCAACGGCTACGCCGGCCTGTCGGAAACCGCGCTGTACTACATCGGCGGCATCATCAAGCACGCTCGCGCGCTGAACGCCATCACCAACCCGGGCACCAACTCGTACAAGCGTCTGGTTCCCCACTACGAAGCGCCGACCAAGCTGGCTTACTCCGCCCGCAACCGTTCCGCCTCGATCCGTATCCCCTACGTCGCCAACCCGAAGGGTCGTCGTATCGAAGCGCGCTTCCCGGATCCCCTGGCCAACCCCTACCTGTGCTTCTCGGCACTGATGATGGCGGGTCTGGACGGCATCCAGAACAAGATCCACCCGGGCGATCCGGCTGACAAGAACCTGTACGATCTGCCGCCGGAAGAAGACGCGCTGATCCCGACCGTGTGCACCAGCCTTGAGCAGGCGCTGGAGTACCTGGACAAGGACCGCGAGTTCCTGACCCGTGGCGGTGTGTTCTCCAACGACTTCATCGATGCCTACATCGCACTGAAGATGGAAGAAGTCGACCGCATGCGCGTGACCACCCACCCGGTGGAATTCGACATGTACTACAGCCTGTAATCCTCCGATTACGACGGCATCGAAAGGGACGGGCATTGCCCGTCCCTTTTTTATCGGGTCTAATCTCCTACAAGGTTGCTTTCCGACCGGTCATGCCTCGCAAACGCTTGTGCAGCCATGATCTCGACAACTTCAAGAGACCCATGCGAACACTGCCGCTGATCCTTGCTCTTTGCATCGCCCCGCTGGCACATGCCCAGGTTTACAAGTGCGTCGACGCCGAGGGCAGAACCACCTACACCAACGATCGCAGCCTTGCCCGCGGATGCAGTCAGCTGGACGGCGACCAGTCGGTCTCCTCCATCCCGGCACCACGGCCATCCACAGCGCAACCTACGCCATCGAGCTTCCCCAAGGTCAGTCCCGATGCGCAGCGCGAGCGCGATGATGCCCGTCGCAAAGTGCTGGAAACCGAACTCGCCACCGAAGAAGCGGCCCTGGCCGAAGCACGCAAGGCGCTGTCCGAGCAGGAGGCCACCCGCCTCGGCAACGAGCGCAACTACCAGAAAGTGCTGGACCGTCTGCAACCGTTCAAGGACAAGGCGGAACTGCACCAGCGCAATGTGGACGCGCTGCGCCGGGAGCTCTCCGGCCTCCGTTAGCAACGGCCTGGCGTGGTTCTTGCGTAATAAATCGCAAACAACCGAAACCACCCATGGCACACCATCCGCATCCTCCGGTCACAGGCCCCTTCGCCGGGCTCGAACTCCTCTCCTCAGCCGTCGTGCTGATCGATGAGAAGCTGATTGTCCGTTACATCAACCCCGGCGCCGAAAACCTTTTTGCCATCAGCCGCCGCAAGCTGATCGGCCTGCCCTTGTCGCGCCTGCTCGGCGAACCTCCGGGACTCGGCACCGCGCTGCAGAACGCATTGCGTACCAGCTGGAGCTACACCGGCCAGGACCTGAAGATTCAGCGCTCCGAAACCGAAGTCATTCATCTCGACTGCACGGTCAGCCCGATCGATGCGACCGGGGTACGCTTGCTGCTGGAGTTTCGCCCGATTGACGCGCAACTGCGCGTTGCGCGCGAGGAGCAGTTGCTGCAGCAGCAGCAGGCCAACCGCGAGCTGATCCGGAACCTTGCGCATGAGATCAAGAACCCGCTGGGGGGCATTCGTGGCTCTGCGCAGTTGCTGGAGCGCGAACTCGCAGACCCGCTCCTGCGCGAATACACCGAAGTGATCATCGCCGAGGCCGATCGCCTGCAGGACCTGATGAATCGCCTGCTGACCTCGCACAGCATGATGCGCCCAGCGCAGCTCAACATTCATGACGTGCTCGAACGCGTGCGCCGCCTCATCCTGGCCGAGTTTCCAGAACTGATCATCCGCCGCGACTACGACACCAGCCTGCCTGAACTGACCGCAGACCGGGAGCAGCTGATCCAGGCCATTCTCAACATCACGCGCAACGCGGCGCAAGCCCTCGAAGGTTGCGGCGAGATCATCCTGCGCACGCGGGTGGCCCGTCAGGTGACGCTTGCCAAGCGTCGCTTCAAACTGGCACTGGAATTGCAAGTGGTGGACAACGGCCCCGGCATCCCGGAAGAGATCAGCGACAAGATCTTCTATCCGCTGGTATCGGGGCGAGACGGCGGGAGCGGCCTGGGCCTGTCACTGGCACAGAGTTTCGTGGAGCAGCACCAGGGCATGATCGATGTGGACAGTCACCCGGGACGCACCTGCTTCACCATTCTGATTCCGATTACCGAGCGGGCCTGAGCATGCGCACAGCCGTCCGCACCAAAAAAGTGCATACACCATGAATACTGTCTGGATCATCGATGACGACCGCTCCATCCGCTGGGTTCTGGAGAAGGCGCTCAGCCGCGAGGAGATCAACCACCGCAGCTTCGCGTCCGCGAATGAGGCGCTGGAAGAGCTCGAATCATCCAGCCAGCCGCCCAACGTCATGCTGTCCGATATCCGCATGCCTGGCGAATCGGGCCTGACCCTGCTGCAGCGGGTGAAGACCCGCTTCCCTCAGGTTCCGGTGATCATCATGACTGCGTACTCTGACCTCGAAAGCGCCGTATCGGCATTTCAGGGCGGCGCTTTCGAATACCTCCCCAAGCCCTTCGACGTCGACCAGGCTGTTGCGCTCGTCCGCCGTGCGCTGGAGCAGAGTCCGCACCAGGAGGGTGCAGAAGAGGAAACCACCGTTGCGCCGGAGATCCTGGGCCAGGCGCCTTCGATGCAGGAAGTCTTCCGGGCCATCGGCCGCTTGTCCCAGTCCCATGCGACCGTGATGATCAATGGTGAGTCCGGCACCGGCAAGGAGCTCGTTGCCCGCGCGCTGCATCGCCACAGCCCGCGGCGGGATGCGCCCTTCATCGCGATCAACACGGCAGCCATTCCGCGCGACCTGCTCGAATCCGAGCTGTTCGGCCATGAGCGCGGCGCCTTCACCGGTGCCGCCACGCAGCGTCGCGGCCGTTTCGAACAGGCCGCCGACGGCACGCTCTTCCTCGACGAGATCGGCGACATGCCGCCCGAGCTCCAGACCCGCCTGCTGCGGGTGCTGTCGGACGGAAACTTCTACCGCGTCGGCGGCCATCAGCCCATCCGCGCCAATGTGCGCGTGATCGCGGCTACCCACCAGGACCTGGAAGAGCGCGTGCGCCAGGGGCTGTTCCGGGAAGACCTGTTCCACCGCCTCAATGTGATCCGCCTGCGTCTGCCGCCCTTGCGCGAACGGCGCGAGGATGTCCCGATCCTGGTTCGTCACTTCCTGCTTCGCAGCGCGCAGGAACTGAGCGTCGAGAGCAAGCGCATTTCGGATGCAGCACAGAAGTACCTTCAGGCCATGCCTTTCCCCGGCAACGTGCGCCAGCTTGAGAATCTGTGTCACTGGCTGACCGTGATGGCCCCCGGCCAGGTCATCGAAGTGGCAGACCTGCCGCCGGAGATGCGTGATCAGCCGATGCGGGAGTCGCCGGTCAACTGGGTCGACGGTCTCGGCCTGGAGGCCGACCGCCTGATCTCGACCGCACCTGGCGAAGTGTTCGATCGACTGACCAAGGAGTTCGAGCGCACCCTCATCCGGCGCGCGCTGACGGCCACCGGCGGACGCCGTATCGAGGCCGCACAGTTGCTCGGCATCGGGCGCAATACCATCACCCGCAAGATTCAGGAACTGGGCATGGATGACGATCGTTCGCCGCCCAGCGACAGCGATCACGAGAGCTGATCTGACGCAGAAGAGGCGAAGGCCTCGTAGATGACCGCCAGATGAAGGATAATCCCGGGCCAAATGCCACCCGGGACGGTCCGCTTGAGCTCTCTCCCTGACAATACCGCGCCAGACGTGTCAGCCGTTGCTGCTGCGCTGGGTTCGCTCGCGCACGATTTCAGCGTGCGCTGGCTGGAGACCTGCGTCTCGACCAACACCGAGCTGATGACGCACACTCCGGCGGACGACGGGCGGATTCACGTGCTGGCCACCAGCGCGCAGACCGGCGGCCGCGGCAGACGTGGCCGGCAGTGGCTCTCGTGGCCCGGACACAGCCTGACCTTTTCCTCCCTGTGGCGCTTCACGCCGGGCGCCCCCGTGCCGGCCGGGCTGTCGCTCGTGGTCGGCCTGGCGCTCGCGCTTACCTTCGAGAAGCTTGGGGTCGAGGGCGTGCAGTTGAAGTGGCCAAATGATGTCCTCGTCCACGGACACAAGCTGGCAGGCGTACTCGTCGAGCTGATTCCCGGTCGCGGCCGCACGATGGCTGCCGTGGTCGGCATTGGCATCAATATCGGACTGCCAGCCGGCGTACACATCCCGGAGCAGGCCGGCGTCAGCGATCTCACCCACGAGCTGGGGCATGCGCCCAGCCGCGAGGCCCTGCTTGGCCTGGTCCTCGCCGAACTCCACGGCCTGTTCCAGACTTACGCCGTCGCAGGCTTCGATGCCCTGCGCGGCGCCTGGCAACAACACAACGCCTTTGCCAGCCTGCCGGTCAGGATCAGTGGCGAAGGCAAGGACATCGTCGGCACCTGTGTCGGCGTGGACGAAGACGGCGCACTGCTGATCCAGGGCGACAGCGGCCTGGTGCGCATCCTGTCGGGCGAAGTCTCACTGAGGCCAAACACATGATCCTGCTGATCGATGCCGGCAACACCCGGATCAAATGGCGCCTGCAAGGCACGCCGAAGCCCGTCGAGGGCGCCTGCGAGCACGATCAGCTCGAGGTTCTCGATGCCGTCCTGGCGGAGACCCCTGGCATCCGTCGCATGATCGGTGCCAACGTGGCCGGCCCCGGCGTAGGCGGACAGATCGGCACGCTCGCGGCGCTGCGCGGCATGACCCCGGAATGGATCACCCCGGACGCCGAACGCTGCGGCGTGCGCAATCTCTACCGCCAGCCCGCGCAGCTCGGTGCCGACCGCTGGGCCGCATTGATCGGTGCGCGTTCGCAGCACCCCCATGCCTGCCTCGTGGTGATGGCAGGCACAGCGACCACCATCGATCTGCTCGATGCCGCGGGCGATTTTCTCGGCGGGCTGATCCTGCCCGGTGTCGAGCTGATGCAGCGCGCACTGGCCTCGAACACTGCGCAGTTGCCGCTGCTGACCGGCCAATACAGCCCCACGCCGCGCAGCACGGCGGACGCCATCCTCTCCGGCTGCCTGCAGGCACAGGCCGGCGCGGTGGAGCGGATGTTCCGCCAGATCGAATCGTCTGCAGGCGCGTGCTGCCTGCTCGGCGGTGGTGCGGCAGACGCATTTTCCAGCCTGCTGTCCCTGCCCGTGCAGCGGGTCGACAATCTCGTTCTCGACGGCCTCGCCCGCATCGCCCAGGATGCATGAAACGCGGTGGGAGTGGGGTCAGCGCCCTGTGCCCGCCACAGCCTTTTCCGACTTATTCACCTTGCCCCTGATCGGGTAAGCTTCAGGCATGACAACCTTGCGTTTTCTGTTCATCCTGCTGGTCATTCTCAATGCGCTGGCTTTCGGTGCACTCAAGGGCTGGTTCGGCTTTGCGGCGCCTGCCGGCGAACCCGAGCGCATCACCAATCAGCTTCATCCCGACCGCATCAAACTGCTGGCGCCGACATCGACGCGCGACAACAACGCCGCAATCGAGCCGCACCCAGCGCCCGAACCTACCACCCTGCCCGACGAGGTCGCGCCGCAGCAGGAGCCTGTCCCCACCGCAGCAGCAGTGCTCATCTGCCAGGCATGGTCTGGCCTCAATGCCTCCGATGCCGACCGGCTGAGCGCGCGCCTGACTGCATCGGGAATGACGCCCAGACAGCGCAGCACGGAAGTCCCTACATCATGGTGGGTGCGCATTCCCCCCCAACCCAATCGTGATGCGGCGGAGCGGCAGGTCAGGGCATTGCGCGCCAAAGGTATCGACGACCTCTTCATCGTCCAGGAAGCAGGCCCCAATCAGTATGCGATTTCGCTGGGTCTGTTCAAGACCGAGGCCTCGTCCAACGTGCATCTGTCCCAACTGCGGGCAAAAGGCGTTCGCGGCGCGGGCATCGCGACGCGCTCGACGGTCGAGTACCGGATCGAGGTCGATGGCGACGAAGCGCAACTGGCATCGATTGCCGACGATGAAGCCCTGGCACGGCACCGCACGGGCTGTCTGCCATGAGCACGGCACGCCCCCCGGTCGTCATCGGTCTGACGGGCGGCATCGGCAGCGGCAAGAGCGCTGCGGCCTCACGTTTTGCCTCGCACGGCATTGTCGTGGTGGACACCGACCTGATCGCGCATGCATTGACCGGCCCCGATGGTGAGGCCATTGCCCGCATTGCCGAGGTCTTCGGGGCCGAGATGATCGCGCCCGACCGTCGCCTCGATCGCACCCGCATGCGCAGCCTGGTATTCGCTGAACCTGCAGCCCGCAAGCGTCTCGAGCACATCCTGCACCCGATGATCCGCGCTGAAAGCGAACGCCAGTGCGCAAGTGCATCCAGCCCTTATGTGATCCTCGCCGTACCACTGCTGATCGAGTCCGGAACTTACCGCGAACGATGTAGCCGGGTGTGCGTCGTGGATTGCCCGGAAAGCGTGCAGATCGAGCGCGTCCGCGCGCGCAGCGGACTGGGCGAGGACGAAGTGCGCGCCATCATGGCCACCCAGGCCAAGCGCGCTGCAAGGCTTGCCGCAGCCGACGACGTGATCGACAACAGTGGTACGCTTAAAGCGCTAGATACGCAGGTCGACGCATTGCACGCGTCCTATCTGGCGCTTGCTCGCTGAATCCGAAAAGCGCGGTTGCCAGCCTTTGGCCGAAGCGTCCGTAACCCCTGTGCTATCATCGTCCGCTAACCCGGTACTTCCACCAGCCTTCGGAACGTGTGCGTGATCAGCTACGAATATCCTCTCAATGAGCGTATCCGCACTCTGCTGCGCCTCGAGGACCTGTTTCGCAAGCATGCCCATTTTTGCAGCAGCGATGCGCCGCTCGACAACCACGCCGGCCTGCTGAGCCTGTTCGAGATTCTCGAAGTGGCCGGCCGGGCCGACCTCAAGGTCGACCTCGTCCAGGAACTCGAACGCCAGCGCCAGATTCTGATCTCCTTCCGCAACAACCCGGAGATCTCGGAAGAAGCCCTGTCGGGTGCGCTCTACGAAATCGAGCAGGCCTCATCCGGGTTGCTCGCGATGGCGGGCAAGATCGGCCAGTACCTGCGCGAAAACGAATGGCTGATGGGAATCCGCAGCCGTGCGGCGATTCCCGGTGGCGTATGCCAGTTCGACCTGCCCTCCTACCACTTCTGGCTCAGCCGCGAGGCCGACGCGCGTCGGCGCGACCTCGACACCTGGGCGCGGCCGATGGCACCGATACGCAGCGGCTTGGAAATCGTCCTGCGCCTGCTGCGCAGCAGCGGTCGTCCGGAAGAGCTGCAGGCCAAGGCAGGCACGTTTCAGATGACGATGGCGGGGCGTACGGCCCAGATGCTGCGCATTCGCATTCCGCGCTCGGAGCCGGTCATCCCCGAGATCAGCGCCAACAAGTACGCGCTCAACATCCGCTTCATGCTGCCCGAAACCGTCGTCCGGCCACGGGTTGCCGAGCGCGACATCCCCTTTGAACTGACCTTCTGCAGCCTGTGAACAAACCCGACTCAGCACCCCGCATGGTCCGCTGTCCGCAGTGCGGAAAGATGACCGAATGGCGCACCGAAAACCGGTTCCGCCCCTTCTGCTCGGAACGCTGCAAACAGCTCGACCTCGGCGCATGGGCGTCGGAAAGCTATCGCGTCCCGACCTCCCCGCCGGACGCCGGCGAAGACACGCAGTCCTAGTCGCGGCGCGGCGTGCGCCAGCAGGACCGGATCGCCGCCACACCATGTGCCCCGGCAAGACGGGCATCCGTCATGTCGGCGTCGTCCAGCCCGCCCAGGGCGAACACCGGCATCGGCAGGTCTGCACGCAGCGCGGCAAATGCATCCCACCCCAAGCCAGGCTGCCCGGGATGGCTGAGCGTTTCCTTCACCGGCCCCAGCAGCACGTAGTCGAGCTCCAGCGCCGCGGCCCGCTCAAGCTCCTCGCGGCTGTGACATGAGGCCCCAACCCACTCGAACGCCGGTCGCTGCGTCAGTTCCGCGAGCCGGCGGGCGGGCAGATGCAGCCCGTCCGCACCCGACTCTTCAGCCAGGGCCTCGTCATCATTGATCACCACCAGTGCGCCGACCGCATGGGCGCGACGCACGACCTCTGTTGCAAACGCCCGCCGCTCGCGCGCGTCCAGCCCCGCTTCGCGCACCTGCACCATCCCGAGCCCCTGCACCAGCGCCTGATCCAGCGCATCGAGCTGGGCGCCAACGCCCATCGCTGCAGCACAGGTGATTCCCATCCTGCGTGGCAGACGCAGCGCCTTCAGGATCGGACCGTTCGCGGGCAGCATCGGCGAACGGTCGACATGCCCCGGTCGCACCCAGGCCAGGGCGCTGTGCACATGATCGTTTACTGCGCCCTGCCACTGCGGCACTTCAAAGAAGTGCAGCCGCACATGCGCGTGCTCATAGGCGTGCTCCCTGACCAGCCACGGATAGAGGCGCTCGACACGGATACCGAGTTCCTCATCGAGCTCTCGCTTCAGCGCATCCGCCGGCGATTCGCCCGCCTCGACCTTGCCACCGGGAAACTCCCAGTAACCCGGATAGAAGGTTCCGGGCGCACGCTGTCCGATGAGGAAACTGCCATCGTCACGCGTAATGACGCCGGCCGCCACGTTGACCACCTTCCTCGACATCACTCAGTCCTCCAGCTGGCCCGCGTAATCCCGGGCAAACTGCCAGGCCACCCGACCCGATCGCGAACCGCGCATCAAGGCCCACTGCAGCGCCTCCTGGCGGGCAGCGGCCAGCTTGCGCTTGGGAACACCAAAGACGCGGAGCCAGTGCGCAACGATGTCGAGATATTCATCCTGAGCGAAGGGATAAAAGGAGATCCAGAGGCCGAAGCGCTCGGACAGCGACACTTTCTCCTCCACCGCCTCACCGGGGTGAACCTCGCCGTCCACATGCCGCGCCTGAAGGTTCTCGTCGTGATACTCGGGCATCAGGTGGCGACGGTTGGATGTCGCGTACAGCAGCACATTATCGGCCACTGCAGAAACGGAACCGTCGAGCACGCTCTTGAGCGCTTTGTACGCCCCTTCCCCTTCTTCGAACGAAAGGTCGTCGCAGAACACGATGAAACGCTCGGGACGACCGGCCAGCATCTCCATGATCTCGGGCAGATCCGTCAGATCGGCCTTGTCCACCTCGACGACGCGCAGTCCCTGGTCGCCGTACTCGTTGAGCAATGCCTTGATCAGCGAGGACTTGCCGGTGCCACGCGCGCCGGTCAGAAGCACGTTGTTGGCGCGCTTACCGGCGAGAAACTGTCGCGTATTGCGATCGATGCGCGCTTTCTGATCATCGATGTCCTGCAGATCCTTCAGACGAATCCCGTGCGGCACGCCCACGGCCTGCAAACTCCCGCGCCCATGACGCCGCCGCCACAGGAAGGCGTGCGCCGCGCTCCAGTCGGGTGGCGCTGCCGGTCCCGGCAGAATGCCCTCCAGCCGCTCAAGCACCCGCTCCGCCCTGCAGATGAGGGCACTCAGTTCATTCATTTCCATCGTCTTCGTCCATTCTGTTCTTGCGGCGCGGCAAGGTCGCCCACACGATGATCAGTAACAACAACAGGGCAAGCCCCGCTTCAAGGAAAATGACCCACATCCCATGCCTCTGTGCGTTACAGCCCGGTTACCGGATTCGGAAGCTGACCCCGGTATACTGCGGGGCCGGATGCCCCGAGTTTAACCGATCCCCATCATGAGCCAGGCCCATCACCGCCTTCCGCGACACCTCGCAACCGCCACGCTTGCAGCCCTTCTTGCCGCCTGCGCGACACCGCCACAACCGGCACCGACACCGGTAACGGAAGCGAAACCGCAGGCCTGTGTGCGGACACAGGCCTGTCCGGCCTGCCCTGCATGCCCGCCCCCCGGCGCAACTGCCCCGACGCCCGCCCCGAGTCCGGCGCCCGCTCCCGTGCCCCCACAAGCGCCGCCCGCAGGCCAGACCGGCGCGATGAGCATGGCGACCTGGGCGCAACTCCCCGGCTGGGCCGAAGACGATCACGCCGCCGCGTGGCCAGCCTTCCGCGAGTCCTGCGGGACGCTCTCCCGCCGCAATGACTGGAAGGCCGTCTGTGCGCTTGGCGCACGACTGCCCGCCAGTCCCTCAACCAATCAGGTCAAGGCTTTCTTTGAACAGCACTTCACCCCATGGCGTTCGCAGAACGCCGACGGCTCCGACACCGGACTGGTAACCGGCTACTACGAACCCCTTATCAAGGGCAGTCGGGTCCGTTCAGCGCAGAGCCGGTGGCCGATCCACGCCCCACCCGACGACATGCTGACCATCGATCTCGCCAGCGTCTACCCGGAGCTCAAATCGCTGCGCCTGCGCGGCCGGCTCGTCGGCAACAAGGTCGTGCCGTACTGGACGCGCGCCGAACTGGAGCAGCGCCAGGAGCTCCTTGCCCCGAAGATTCTGCTGTGGGCAGACGATCCGATCGACCTGTTCTTCCTGCAGGTGCAGGGCTCTGGCCGCGTCGAGCTTCCCGACGGCAGCCGGCTCCGCATCGGTTACGCGGATCAGAACGGACACCCGTATCAATCCATCGGTCGCTGGCTCGTCAGTCAGGGCGAACTGTCGCTCGACAAGGCCTCGATGGAAGGCATCCGGCAGTGGGCGCGGGACAATCCCGCCCGCCTCGGCGAGTTGCTCAACAGCAACCCGAGCTATGTCTTCTTCCGCGAACTTCCCGCCAGCACCAGCGGCCCAATCGGCGCCCTCGGGGTCCCTATCACGGAGGAGCGGAGCATCGCCATCGACCCCGCCTACATTCCCCTGGGGGCACCTGTCTTCCTCGCTACCACATGGCCGTACAGCAACCGCACGCTGAACCGGCTCGTGCTGGCACAGGACACTGGCAGTGCGATCAAGGGGCCGGTACGGGCGGACTACTTCTGGGGTTTTGGTGCGCAGGCCGGCACACAGGCCGGAAAGATGCGGCAGAACGGCCGGATCTGGGTATTGCTCCCGAACGGGGTGAAACCAGCGAATGCGCTGGGTAAAGGCTGATTACGGCAGGGGGCGGCCTTGCACCGCCCCCTGCTCCGATCACTTGGCTGCGATCGCGCCAATCGCCTTTTCCAGTTCTGCTGCCGGCACATAACCGCCGATGCGGCTGCCGTTGGACAGGAAGATCGTCGGCGTGCCGTTGATCTTCAGCTTCTGCCCCAGCGCGACGTTGCGATCGATCACACCCGTGTCGCAGTCCGCCGTTGCCGGCACCTTCGCGTCGACAATCCAGTCGCTCCAGGCTTTTGCCTTGTCCTTAGCACACCAGATATCACGCGACTTGGTCGTCGAATCGGGACTCAGGATCGGATACAGGAAGGTATAGACGGTCACGTCCTTCATCTGCGCGAGTTCCTTTCCGAGCCGTTTGCAGTAGCCGCAGTTCGGATCCTCGAAGGTGGCGATCACCCGCTTCCCGTTGCCTTTGACGTGCTTGATGGCCTGATCGAGCGGAAGCGTCGAAAAGTCGATGGCCGAAAGCTGGTTGAGCCGAAGCTGGGTCATGTCGCGACGGGTTTGAGCATCGATCACACGACCATCGACAATGAAGCTGACCTTTTCATCGGTGTACACGAGCTCGCCGCTCTTGAGCACAACTTCATAAAGCCCGGCGTATGGGGTACGCGCAACAGACTCGACTGCAGGCGCACCGACGAAGGCCTCCATACCTTTGCGCACGGAAGCTTCATCGGCATGCGCACCAGCGCCAAACAGGGACAGGCTCAGTGCAAGCGGAAGCGCACGGGCAAGGCCGGGAAAAGAAAACATCAGGATCTCCAGGAGTTAGAACTTTCCACTTACCGCGTATCGGGTGAGTGCGTTGGTTATGACCGGCAAACGATCGGTGAGGTTCATCCCGACATTGCGCAGCAAGGCCGACGCGGGATTACGACTCGCAAAGAGGCGGTTCAGGCCGTGGGTCGCATACTGCAGGAGGAAGGGTTCCTCTGCGCGCGCTCTGGCATAGCGCCGCAATACGCCATGGTCTCCGGCGCCCTGCCACGGCTTCAGCTCACCGAGCAGACTGGCAAGCATCCGGGCATCCTGGAAACCAAGATTGATGCCATGGCCGGAAAGGGGGTGGATGGCATGTGCGGCATCGCCGATCAGCGCGACGCGACGGCCGATCATGCTTTCGACCCGCATCAGCCGAAGTGGGAACGCGGCACGCGGCGACTCCATTTCAAACCGCCCGAGCCGCCGTCCACCGGCATCCGCGACCCGCTCGCAGAAGGACTCGTCGCTCATCGACATCAGATCGGCGGCGACGGCATCCGGGGCAGACCAGACGATTGAAATGCGATTGCCGGGCAAGGGCAACCACGCAAGCACGCCGTCGTCCCTGAACCATTGAAACGCAGTGCGCCGATGTTCTTGCTCGCAGCTCAGGTTGGCGACGACACCCATCTCGTCATACGCCTTCACGCTTGCCTTGATCCCCGACTGCTGGCGCACCCAGGAATCGCGTCCGTCGGCACCGACTAACAGCGCAGCGCTCAAGCGTCGTCCGTCATCGAGCACCAGCCTGGCTTCGGACTCGCTCACGTCGAGCGCGCCAGGATGCGCGGGCGCAAAGACCGTGACGTTGTGCTGGCGCTTGAGACTCTCCCACAGTTCGCAGTGAATCAGGCTTGACTCACCAATCCAGGCAAGTTCGGATAGCCCGCTCTGATAAGCGGAAAACTTTACGCAGCCATTGCCGTCGCCCTTGATGTCCATCCGCTCGACCGGGCACAGGCGGGCATGATCAAGCCGGTCCCAGACGCCAAGTTCGCGCATGAAATCCGCATTCGCCGGACTGTAGGCGTAGATCCGGGTATCCCATCCCGTTGGTCTGGCGGGCAGGCTGCTTTCCACCAGGGCAATCGACAGGCGGCTGGCGCGAAGAGCCACCGCAAGCGCCGCTCCCGCGAGCCCGCCACCAACAATGATCAGATCGAATTTCATGGCCCTTGCCGTCGCAATACAAGTCCGTGATTCTGCCCGATGACGCCGGTCAGGTCACGGAGATGGTGCCGTTGTGAGCCGTAGACGTCAAAAACCCCGCTGAGGATTATCTCAGCGGGGTTAAGCGTAGGGTTAGTCTGACGATGACCTACTTTCACGAGAACGAATCTCACTATCATCGGCGCGATCTTGTTTCACGGTCCTGTTCGGGATGGGAAGGGGTGGGACCAAGACGCTATGGTCGTCAGACTATGACTTGTCACCTGCGATTTGCAGGCCAAAGCGGGAAGAAGTATATGGGTGTTGTGATTGCGTCGATGGTTGGGCGGATTTGCTTCGTCCAACAACGAGTATCGACTGTTTTGTAAGGTTATAGGATCAAGCCTCACGGGCAATTAGTATCGGTTAGCTTAACGCATTACTGCGCTTCCACACCCGACCTATCAACGTGGTGGTCTTCCACGACCCTTCAGGGGGCTCTAGGCCCCAGGGAAGTCTCATCTTGAGGCGAGTTTCCCGCTTAGATGCTTTCAGCGGTTATCTCTTCCGCACTTAGCTACCCGGCGATGCGACTGGCGTCACAACCGGTACACCAGAGGTGCGTCCACTCCGGTCCTCTCGTACTAGGAGCAGGTCCACTCAAACTTCCAGCGCCCACGGCAGATAGGGACCAAACTGTCTCACGACGTTTTAAACCCAGCTCACGTACCACTTTAAATGGCGAACAGCCATACCCTTGGGACCGGCTACAGCCCCAGGATGTGATGAGCCGACATCGAGGTGCCAAACTCCGCCGTCGATGTGAACTCTTGGGCGGAATCAGCCTGTTATCCCCAGAGTACCTTTTATCCGTTGAGCGATGGCCCTTCCATACAGAACCACCGGATCACTATGTCCTGCTTTCGCACCTGCTCGACTTGTCGGTCTCGCAGTCAAGCCTCCTTTTGCCATTGCACTATCAGTACGATGTCCGACCGTACCTAGGAGACCTTCGAACTCCTCCGTTACCTTTTGGGAGGAGACCGCCCCAGTCAAACTGCCCACCATGCACTGTTCCCGACCCGGATTCACGGGCCTGGGTTAGAACCTCAACGACACCAGGGTGGTATTTCAAGGTTGGCTCCACGAGAACTAGCGTCCCCGCTTCAAAGCCTCCCACCTATCCTACACAAGTCCCGTCAAAGTCCAATGCAAAGCTACAGTAAAGGTTCATGGGGTCTTTCCGTCTAGCCGCGGGTAGATTGCATCTTCACAAACATTTCAACTTCGCTGAGTCTCAGGAGGAGACAGTGTGGCCATCGTTACGCCATTCGTGCAGGTCGGAACTTACCCGACAAGGAATTTCGCTACCTTAGGACCGTTATAGTTACGGCCGCCGTTTACCGGGGCTTCGATCAAGAGCTTGCACCCCATCACTTAACCTTCCGGCACCGGGCAGGCGTCACACCCTATACGTCCACTTTCGTGTTTGCAGAGTGCTGTGTTTTTAATAAACAGTCGCAGCCACCGATTCTCTGCGGCCCCTTCGCCCTTCGGATGTACTCCTACAAGCTACCGGGGCATACCTTCTCCCGAAGTTACGGTATCAATTTGCCGAGTTCCTTCTCCTGAGTTCTCTCAAGCGCCTTGGTATTTTCAACCTGCCCACCTGTGTCGGTTTGCGGTACGGTCGATTCTAGACTGAAGCTTAGAGGCTTTTCCTGGAAGCAGGGTATCAACCACTTCGTCTCACAAGGAGACTCGTCATCACGCCTCAGATAATCCCCGCGGATTTGCCTACGGGGTACTCCTACACGCTTAAACCAGGACTTCCAACACCCGGCTGGCCTAACCTTCTCCGTCCCCCCATCGCATCTAGAACCGGTACAGGAATATTGACCTGTTTCCCATCGACTACGCATTTCTGCCTCGCCTTAGGGGCCGACTCACCCTGCGCCGATGAACGTTGCGCAGGAAACCTTGGGCTTTCGGCGAGGGTGCTTTTCACACCCTTTATCGCTACTCATGTCAGCATTCGCACTTCCGATACCTCCAGCATCCCTCTCGAGACACCTTCGCAGGCTTACGGAACGCTCCCCTACCACGTGTCATAAGACACATCCGCAGCTTCGGTTCATGGCTTGAGCCCCGTTACATCTTCCGCGCAGGACGACTCGACTAGTGAGCTATTACGCTTTCTTTAAAGGGTGGCTGCTTCTAAGCCAACCTCCTAGCTGTCTATGCCTTCCCACTTCGTTTGCCACTTAGCCATGCATTTGGGACCTTAGCTGGCGGTCTGGGTTGTTTCCCTCTTGACAACGGACGTTAGCACCCGCTGTCTGTCTGCCGTATATCACTTTGCGGTATTCGGAGTTTGCTATCGCGGGGTAGATCGCATTGACCCCCCCAACGATTACAGTGCTCTACCCCCGCAAGTGTCCGTACGACGCACTACCTAAATAGTTTTCGGGGAGAACCAGCTATTTCCGGATTTGTTTAGCCTTTCACCCCTATCCACAGCTCATCCCCTAATTTTTCAACATTAGTGGGTTCGGACCTCCAGTGCGTGTTACCGCACCTTCATCCTGGCCATGGATAGATCATCCGGTTTCGGGTCTACGCCCAGAGACTATGTCGCCCTTATCAGACTCGCTTTCGCTACGCCTCCCCTATTCGGTTAAGCTCGCCACTGAACGTAAGTCGCTGACCCATTATACAAAAGGTACGCAGTCACCCCACAAGGAGGCTCCCACTGTTTGTATGCATGCGGTTTCAGGATCTATTTCACTCCCCTCCCGGGGTTCTTTTCGCCTTTCCCTCACGGTACTAGTTCACTATCGGTCGATCACGAGTATTTAGCCTTGGAGGATGGTCCCCCCATCTTCAGACAGGATTTCTCGTGTCCCGCCCTACTTGTCGCACGCTCAGACCCGCCACCTAATTTTCACATACGGGGCTATCACCCTGTGTTGCCGGACTTTCCAGACCGTTCTGCTAATTAGATGGTTTAGTCGTGCAGGCTGTTCCGTGTTCGCTCGCCACTACTTACGGAATCTCGGTTGATTTCTGTTCCTGCAGCTACTTAGATGTTTCAGTTCGCTGCGTTCGCCTCCACGTACCTATGTATTCAGTACGGGATACTCCTTGCGGAGTGGGTTTCCCCATTCGGATATCGGGGGATCAAAGCTCCATTGCCAGCTCCCCCCCGCTTTTCGCAGGCTTGCACGTCCTTCATCGCCTGTGATCGCCAAGGCATCCACCACATGCACTTAGTCGCTTGATCCTATAACCTTAGACCCTCAGACTTTCGCCCAAAGATCCGGTCACAGGTCGAACTCGTTTGTGCGAACCTCGTCGCGCCGCTGACACAGCACGCGAGATTCAATGCAATCACGCTACCCGTGCAACGCATCTACTGATACGCTGCACATATATATACTTCTTCCACTTTGTTAAAGAGCGAGCCAATCGAGAAGTTTGACCTTCCCGAGAAGTCAGGCATAAACACCAGAATCTTTCCTGGCCATGCATGACTGACTTCTCGAACCTCGTTGTGTGTCTGACTACTGTCTGACTAGCGTCTGGTTTGCATCAGATACTGGTGGAGCTTGTCGGGATCGAACCGACGACCTACGGCTTGCAAAGCCGCCGCTCTCCCAGCTGAGCTAAAGCCCCATTCTGACCAACGCACCTTCGATAGTTTGGTGGGTCTGGTTGGGTTCGAACCAACGACCCCCGCCTTATCAAGACGGTGCTCTAACCAGCTGAGCTACAGACCCTCACACTCGAGGCTCTTCGCTTGAACAACCGATAAGTTGTGGATACTTGACCACTGCGACCTTTCTCTTGAAAGGAGGTGATCCAGCCGCACCTTCCGATACGGCTACCTTGTTACGACTTCACCCCAGTCATGAATCTCACCGTGGTAAGCGCCCCCCCGAAGGTTAAGCTACCTACTTCTGGTGAAACCCACTCCCATGGTGTGACGGGCGGTGTGTACAAGACCCGGGAACGTATTCACCGCAGCATGCTGATCTGCGATTACTAGCGATTCCGACTTCACGTAGTCGAGTTGCAGACTACGATCCGGACTACGATCGGCTTTAAGAGATTAGCTCCACCTCGCGGCTTGGCAACCCTCTGTACCGACCATTGTATGACGTGTGAAGCCCTACCCATAAGGGCCATGAGGACTTGACGTCATCCCCACCTTCCTCCGGTTTGTCACCGGCAGTCTCATTAGAGTGCCCAACTAAATGATGGCAACTAATGACAAGGGTTGCGCTCGTTGCGGGACTTAACCCAACATCTCACGACACGAGCTGACGACAGCCATGCAGCACCTGTGTTCTGGCTCCCGAAGGCACCAAGTGATCTCTCACAAGTTCCAGACATGTCAAGGGTAGGTAAGGTTTTTCGCGTTGCATCGAATTAATCCACATCATCCACCGCTTGTGCGGGTCCCCGTCAATTCCTTTGAGTTTTAACCTTGCGGCCGTACTCCCCAGGCGGTCAACTTCACGCGTTAGCTGCGTTACTCAGAAAGTTACCTCTCCGAACAACTAGTTGACATCGTTTAGGGCGTGGACTACCAGGGTATCTAATCCTGTTTGCTCCCCACGCTTTCGTGCATGAGCGTCAGTACAGGCCCAGGGGGCTGCCTTCGCCATCGGTGTTCCTCCACATATCTACGCATTTCACTGCTACACGTGGAATTCCACCCCCCTCTGCCGTACTCTAGCCTTGCAGTCACAAACGCAGTTCCCAGGTTAAGCCCGGGGATTTCACATCTGTCTTACAAAACCGCCTGCGCACGCTTTACGCCCAGTAATTCCGATTAACGCTCGCACCCTACGTATTACCGCGGCTGCTGGCACGTAGTTAGCCGGTGCTTCTTGTCAAGGTACCGTCATCCGACAAGGATATTAGCCTTGCCGTTTTCTTCCCTTGCGAAAGAGCTTTACAACCCGAAGGCCTTCTTCACTCACGCGGCATGGCTGGATCAGGCTTGCGCCCATTGTCCAAAATTCCCCACTGCTGCCTCCCGTAGGAGTCTGGGCCGTGTCTCAGTCCCAGTGTGGCGGATCATCCTCTCAGACCCGCTACAGATCGTCGCCTTGGTGAGCCTTTACCCCACCAACTAGCTAATCTGACATCGGCCACTCCAATCACGTGAGGTCCTAAGATCCCCCACTTTCCCCCTCAGGGCGTATGCGGTATTAGCTACGCTTTCGCGTAGTTATCCCCCATGACTGGGCATGTTCCGATGCATTACTCACCCGTTCGCCACTCGCCGGCAGGTGCAAGCACCCCCGCTGCCGTTCGACTTGCATGTGTAAAGCATGCCGCCAGCGTTCAATCTGAGCCAGGATCAAACTCTTAAGTTTAATCCTACAAAGTACTCAAAATCATTTTACTGACATATGAGCACCTAATCTTTGTGAAACTCAAAACTGCCTAAGCAGTTTCATGGTCACAGCAATCAAGCACCCACACTTATCGATTGTTCAATTTTTTAAAGAACCGCTGCAGTTCCTGCAGCAGAGAAGCGAGATTATGATCAACTTAACTTATCTCGTCAACCCCTGTTTTCGCTTTATTTCAAAACCGCCGAAACAACTAAAACAGAAATCCGCTTCAAAAACACCTGCAAAAACAACCGCTTTCCTGCCATCACCCCGTTTCGCTCATTGCGTTTCGCGGTGAAGAGGTGCGCATTATAGACACCCCATGAACTAATGCAAGTGGAAAATGAAAATAAATCGTCAAAAGATCAAAATCATTCGTCTGGTGGCATGAATCCGCCGCCACCGGCGAAGTTTTCGAAGCGCGTATATTCACCAAAGAAGGTCATGCGCACGGTGCCGGTCGGGCCGTTCCGGTGTTTGCCGATAATCAATTCGGCTGTACCTTTGTCTGGCGAATCAGGGTTATAGACCTCATCTCGATAAATAAACATGATGATGTCAGCGTCCTGCTCGATCGCGCCCGACTCTCGCAAGTCAGACATCACGGGGCGTTTGTTCGGCCGCTGCTCCAGGCTTCGGTTGAGCTGCGACAGCGCGATGATCGGCACATGCAGTTCTTTTGCCAGCGACTTTACCGAGCGCGAGATCTCGGAAAGCTCGGAGGCGCGGTTGTCGCTGTCCCGCGTACCGCTCATAAGCTGCAGGTAGTCGATCACGATCAAGCCCAGGCGGCCACACTGCCGCGCCAAGCGCCGGGCCCTTGCCCGCAGGTCGATCGGATTGAGACCAGGCGTCTCGTCTATATAGAGGGGCGCATCATAGAGCTTGCCCATTGCCACGGTCAGGCGCTGCCAGTCGTCGTCGGTCAGCCGACCGCTGCGGATCTTCTGCATGTCGATGCGGCCGACAGAGGCAATAAAACGGGTTGCCAGTTGCGTGCCCGGCATTTCCATCGAAAAGATGGCGACCGGCAGGCGCTGCTCGACCGCCACGTGCTCGGCGACGTTCAGCGCAAAGGTGGTCTTGCCCATTGCAGGGCGCCCCGCCACGATCAGCATGTCCGAAGGCTGCAGACCCGAAGTCTTGGCATCGAGATCAGCAAAGCCTGAGGGCACACCGGTCACCTCGGAAGCACTGTCGCGGTCATAGAGCTCCTGCACCCGATCCACGACTTGCTTCAGAATCGGCTGAATGACCTGAAAGCCGGTCGTATTCCGGGCACCGGCTTCTGCGATCTCGAACACCCGCGCCTCAGCCTCGTCCAGCAGCATCTTCGCGTCCTTGCCCGAGGGGCTGAGCGCACTGGCCGCAATATTGTCGCCAACGGCCACCAGCTTGCGCAGGATGGCACGCTCGCGAACGATCTCCGCGTAGCGCCGGATGTTTGCTGCCGACGGGGTGTTGTTGGCGATTTCTGCCAGGTAGGACAGACCGCCGGCCTGCTCGGCCTCGCCGTTCTTTTCCAGCGACTCGAATACGGTCACCACGTCTGCGGGTTTTCCGAAGTCGATCAGCTTGGAAATGTGCCGATAGATACGCCGATGGTCGTCGCGGTAGAAGTCGGCCTCGTTCACGAGGTCCGCCACCCGCTCCCAGGACGAGTTGTCGAGCAATATGCCACCGATGAGCGACTGCTCCGCCTCAAGTGAATGGGGCGGCAGCTTGATGGCCGCCATCTGGGGGTCCAGCGCGTCGTCGGGGAACCTGCGGGAAGTCGCCATGGGGAGCCTGACCGAAGTCGATTAGCGTAAATAGGGCATTCTAAAAACAAAGGGGCTGCCTAGGCAGCCCCTTCGGGATCGCAAACTGCTGCGATTAATGCTCGCCCAGCACCGAAACGGTAATGGAGACCGTCACGTCGGCGTGAAGGGCAACCTCGAGCTGCGTATCACCGATCTGCTTCAGGTGACCCTGCGGCATGCGGATCGAGGAGCGATCGATTTCGAAGCCCTGAGCAGCGACCGCCTCAGCCACGTCGATGTTGCTGACGGAACCGAACAGGCGACCGTCCATACCGGCCTTGCGGGTGATCTGAACCATCAGACCGTCGAGCTTGGCGCCGAGAGCCTGAGCGGCTTCCAGCTTTTCGGCTTGCAGACGCTCGAGTTCAGCGCGACGCGCTTCGAACTCGGCCATGTTGTTCGCCGTAGCGCGCTTGGCCAGACCCTGGGGGATCAGGTAGTTGCGTGCGTAGCCGTCCTTGACCTTGACCACATCGCCCAGACCGCCGAGCTTGCCCACTTTTTCGAGAAGAATGATTTGCATGATCTCTGTCCTCTCTTACTGGTGCAGGTCGGTGTAAGGCATCAGTGCCAGGAAGCGCGCGCGCTTCACGGCAACCGACAGCTGACGCTGGTAACCGGCCTTGGTGCCAGTGATACGTGCCGGCATGATCTTGGCGTTTTCGGTGATGAAGTCCTTAAGGATGTCCACATCCTTGTAGTCGACTTCTTCGATCTTCTCCGCGGTGAAGCGGCAGAACTTGCGACGCTTGAACAGACCACGATTACCGCGATCGTCCTTCTTCTTGAACTTGGACTTGGGCTTGAAAGCCATTTCAGTTTCCTTCTACAAATTCGATCTTGTTCAGATGCAGTACCGGAGCGCGGCTGCGAAGACTCTTCGCTGCCAGAAAGCCCGTCACTGTCACGTTCACTCCGGGGCCGGCATTCGCCAGAACACTGGCGAGATCACCAACGGCCACTGCCTGCAATTCCACCGAAACGTCGCGATCCAGTCCGGATTCACGCTGCCTCGATTCGTGGGTCAGCACACATCCCGCTACCGGCACACCTGCTGGCGTTCGCCGCAGGGGGAGGAGTTCGGCGATGCGCGCCGTCAGGCGCAGCTCGTTCAGCCCCGCCTCAGCCACCTCAGGCCGAAGCGGACTCGGAGGCTTCTGCAGGCTTGGCTTCTTCGGCAGCAGCCGGAGCGGTCAGCGAGCGGGACTTCTCTTCCTTCATCATCGGCGACGGCGTGGTAACAGCCTTCTTCGTCTTGATGGTCAGGTGACGCAGCACTGCATCGTTGAACTTGAAGGCGTGCTCGAGTTCGGCCAGCGCTTCACCGTCGCACTCGATGTTCATGAGTACGTAGTGAGCCTTGTGCACCTTCTGGATCGGGTAGGCCAGCTGACGGCGGCCCCAGTCTTCGAGGCGGTGGATCTGACCCGTGCGGGCGGTAACGATCGTCTTGTAACGATCGATCATCGCCGGGACCTGTTCGGACTGGTCCGGGTGGACGATGAATACGATTTCGTAGTGTCGCATGCAAACTCCTTGCGGTTGTTGAAAGTCAGCCCCCCGGCATGCGAAACCGGTGGAGCAAGGTGAAGCGCGGAATAGTAACAAGAACCGCTGAAAAAACAAAGGCCGTCGACGCGAAATGTCAAGCGCCCGACGCAGGGTCCGTCAAGCCTGCTTACACTCTCAACGCACGTCCCGAAGCGGCCTCACCTAGTATCGGCGCATCAGGCTCAAGCCCTGAAACGACGACAACAAACCTGAGGCAAGACCATGAAATCGACACCCAAACGCCTGCTTGCCACGCTGCTATGTGCCGGACTGATGGCGGCAGGCGGTGCTGCCGATGCCCACGACGACGATGACCGTGGCTGGTCCAAGAGCGAGCGCAAGGCGTACAAGCACTATCAGCGCTACCACCGGCACGATCACTCCGACAGGCGGACAGTCATCCGCGAACGCGTGGTTGTTCGGGAAGTCCCGCGCTATTACCGCGAACGCGAAGTGCGTGAGTACTACTACGCTCCGCCCGTACGTAGCTACAGCCGGGAACCGGCGGTCGTGATCGGGGTGAATATTCCGCCTATCGTGATTCCCTTCAGGTAACAACCTGCAGCCGGCCGCAGCGCTTCAGCGCGGCCGGCTGTCCCATATCTTCTGCAGACGCTTTACTGACACCGGCATCGGCGTCTTAAGCTCCTGCGCAAAAAGGCCGACACGCAATTCCTCCAGCAACCAGCGGAAGGACTCCAGCTGCGGGTCGGTCACGCCGGCACGACGCTTTGCGATCAGCTCGCGTTCCCAGGTCTGGGCGAGCGCTTTCCAGTCGTTCATCAACTGCGCATCGCGCGCCGGATTGTTACGGAGTTTATCGAGACGGATCGACGCCGCCTTCAGATAGCGCGGGAACTGTGCAAGATGCTCCCACTGATAGGCCACGAGGAAATTCTTTGGCAACAGGCCGGCAATCTGCGCCTGCAGGTCAGCAACCACATCCGGAAATGCCTTCAGGCCAAGGAGGCGCTTCTGCAAGGTCGCGTTCTCGGTCAGCAACTGGCCGGCCAGACGCATGAACTCCTGCGCCACCAGGCTCACCCGGGACTTGGCTTCCGTGCAGCGCAGCTCGAACGCGGCCTGATCCACCGGCAACGGCTCCAGCAGACAGCAACGCGTCAGGGTCGCCTCCACCAGACGCGCCTTCAGCTCGGCCTCGGTACCGAAGCTCATGTACTGCAGTGCCAGCTCGCGCAAGCCCGGCAGACGCTCGATGGCGCGTACCTGATCCTTGAGCGTCAGCGCGAACAACCGGGTCAGCCCCGCCCGATGCACCCGCGCGGCCTCCTCCGGGGTGTCGTAGGGGCGCAAGGACACACTATCACCGTCGTCATGCAGGGCGGGAAAACCGATTACATCCCGTCCCGCGACCCTGAGTTCGAGCAGTTCGGGCAGTGCGCCGAAGCTCCACGAAGTCACGCCGGCCAGTGCGGAACCGGCTGCCGGAGCGTTCGCACCTTCGTCCTTTCCGCTTGTGGATGAGCCGCGCTCGTCCGCTTGCCGCGTCGACGCCCCGCCCTTTTCCCTGCGAGGCTTCCCGTCCCCACCGTCTGCGGCAGGAGCGGCCACGGCGCCCGCCGCTTCAAGCGCACCAGCAAGCGCGCCGTCGATCTTTGCGGCCTTGAAGCGCGCCGCCACCTGGTCGCGGAAACGCGCGCGCAACTCGGACAGATTGCGTGACTGTCCCATCACTCGCCCATGCTCGTCGATCACCCGCAGGTTCATGAAGCAATGGGGCTTGAGGTTCTCAAGGCGAAAACTCTCGAGCGGCAGTTTGAGCTGAACCCGATCCTCGACAAAGCGCTGCAGCATGCGCAACAGCGGCTCATCGGTATCGAAAGCGCCGGCGTCGAAATCGGCCATGAAGGCGGCCGCACTCTCGTTCATCGGCTGCAGGCGATGGCGGTGCTTTTGCGGCACGGTCTTGAGCAGCGCGGTGATCTTCTCTTCGAGGAGGCCGGGCACCAGCCATTCGCAGCGGTTGGCCGGGATCTGGTTAAGCATGGCCAGCGGCACGGTCAGCGTTACGCCGTCGTCCGCATCGCCGGGCTGGTGGAGGTAGCTCAGGGTCAGCTTCTGCCCCAGAACCTCGAATCGGGTCGGAAAGCGCTCGGTGGTGATCCCTTCCGCCTCGTGCCGCATGAGCTGATCGCGCGACAGGTAAAGCAGTTTGGGCTCGGTCTTCTCCGCCGTCTTGCGCCAGGCCTCGAAGCTGGCGAGGTCATCGACCCCGGGCGGAATCAGACTGTCGTAGAAAGCCTCGATCAGGGTTTCGTCGACCAGCACGTCCGGCCGCCGCGATTTGTGCTCCAGGCGTTCGATCTCGGCCACCAGACGCTGGTTGTGCGACAGGAAGCCCATGCTGCGGACAGCGCCATCGGCGATTTCGCCCGCCACCAGCCCCTCGCGAATGAACAACTCGCGGCACAGCGCGGGATCGGTATCGCGGTAGCTCACGCCGCGCCGCGGGTAGAGCACGAGCCCGTAAAGCGTGCCACGCTCCCACGCACGGACCGCACCCGAGGTTTTCGACCAGTGCGGCTCGAACATCTGGGTGCGCAGCAGGTGTGCCCCCACCTCTTCCACCCATTCGGGCTCGATGCGGGCAATGCAACGTCCGAACAGGCGCGAGGTCTCGACCTGCTCGGCGCACATGATCCACTTGCCAGCCTTCTTCGCCAGCGCCGAACCGGGATGTGGCCAGAACTTGATGCCGCGCGCGCCGAGATAACTGCCGGCCTGCGGGCCTGAGGCATCCTCGACCTTGCAGCCGATGTTGCCGAGCAGCCCGGCCAGCAGCGCCTTGTGAATGGTCTCGTAGTTGGCGGGGAGCTGGTTCTCCTTCCAGCCGTGCTCGGCACACAGCGCGTGCAACTGGGTAAACACGTCGCGCCACTCGCGCATCCGCATCCACGACAGGAAGTGCTGCTTGCACCACGCCTTCTGCTTGCCGGCCGATTCGTGGCGCTGGAGCTCGTCCCACGCCTTCCACAGGTGCAGATACCAGAGAAACTCCGAGCGCTGGTCCTGCTCGCCGCCACGGAACTTCGCATGCGCCTGATCGGCACCACCCGGCCCTTCCTGCGGACGCTCGCGCGGGTCCTGCACCGACAGCGCAGCGGCGATCACCAGCAGCTCGGCCAGGCAGCCACGATCGCGCGCCGCCAGGATCATGCGTCCGATGCGGGGGTCGAGCGGCAGCTTGGCCAGCTCGACCCCGCTCGGCGTGAGCCTGCGCTCGTCGTCATCGGTCACTGCGCCGAGTTCGGCGAGCAGCGCATAGCCATCGCCGATGAGGCGCGAGCCGGGCGCGTCGATGAAAGGAAAGTCTTCCACCGCGCCCAGGCGCAGCGACTTCATGCGCAGGATCACGCCCGCCAGCGAGGAGCGCAGGATCTCCGGATCGGTGTGCGCCTGACGCTTGGCAAAGTCGTCCTCGTCGTAGAGCCGGAAGCAGACGCCGTCCATCACCCGGCCGCAACGCCCTGCACGCTGCTGCGCCGCCGACTGGGCGATCTTCTCGATCTGCAACTGCTCGACCTTGTTGCGCGGCGAGTAGCGTTTGACCCGCGCCAGGCCGGTATCGACCACATAGCGGATGCCGGGGACGGTCAGCGAGGTCTCGGCGACGTTGGTCGACAGCACCACGCGGCGCCCCTTCGACGGCGAGAACACCCTGGCCTGGTCCTGTGCCGACTGGCGCGCGAACAGGGACAGGATTTCGGTGCCGGGCAGATGCTGTGCCTTGCGCAAGGCCTCGGCGGCTTCACGGATCTCGCGCTCGCCGGGCAGAAACACCAGCACGTCGCCCGGTCCGCTGCGCTGCGCCTCATCAACCGCATCCACGATCGCGTCGAGCAGGTCGCGCCCCTTGTTCCTGCGTGGGGGTGGGCGCTCGCCCGCGCGCGGCGCCGGCTTCGCCCCTTCCTTCGCATCTTCCTCTTCCACCGGACGGTAATGCATGGTGATCGGATACAGGCGGCCCGACACCTCGATCACCGGCGCCGGCTTGCCTGCGGCGTCGGCAAAATGGCGCGCAAAACGATCGGCATCGAGCGTTGCCGAGGTCACGATCACCTTGAGATCGGGCCGCTTGGGCAACAGGGTGCGCAGATAGCCGAGCAGGAAGTCGATGTTCAGGCTGCGCTCGTGCGCCTCGTCGATGATCAGGGTGTCATAGGCGGCGAGCAGCGGATCGGTCTGGGTTTCGGCCAGCAGAATGCCGTCGGTCATCAGCTTGATGTGGCTGGATGCGGTGAGCTTGTCAGTGAAGCGGATCTTGTAGCCCACCGCCTGGCCGAGCGGGCTGTTGAGCTCCTGCGCGATGCGCGAAGCCGTGGCCCGTGCCGCCAGCCGCCGCGGCTGGGTGTGACCGATCAGACCCGCTGCACCGCGCCCCAGCGTCATGCAGATCTTGGGCAGCTGAGTGGTCTTGCCCGAACCGGTCTCACCACAGACGATGATGACCTGGTGGGCCACCAGCGCCTCGGCAATCTCGTCGCGTCGCGCCGACACCGGCAGCTCGGGCGGAAACTCCGGCCTGGGCAGGGCCGCCTGGCGCGCAGCCAGCGCGGTGCGCGAGCGTGCCAGCAGGGCGTCGAACGCATCCTGCAGCTTCTTCTTGCGCTCGTCGGCGCCGCGGCGCAGGTCGCGCGCCATGCGCCGCAGCCGGGGGCGGTCGATGCTGAGGCAGTCATCGAAAGCGGGCATGCCCGCAGCGGCAGGCAAACTGGTGTGTCTGTTCATTTATGCTCTTGATGCTGCACGACATGGCGCGGTGCAAGCGCACGTACCCGCGGTGCAGTCCGGTCTGATGCGTTGGTGCCGCGGAACGAGCCGACGGCGACGGAATGGCCTGCATTATCCCAGCACCACGGCCGAGTGACAGCACCGGCTTTGCCGCGCCTCGCTATACTCGCCCGATGCCAGCCGCCTCCACCATGCCGGACGCCCCCGCCAACGCGTACCCGAAGCTTCGAAGCCACCTGTTCGATGACTCGGGCGGCGTCGGCTACCACCTGCGTGCGCTGCGCCACCGCCACACGCTGTGGGCACCTTTCATCGCCCAGGTCGCGGGCTGGCTGAACGCCTGGCAGGCACCGACTGCGCATCTCGTCATCATCGGGCCATCAGGCGGATACGCACTCGACGAGGCCTTTCTCGAGCGCTTCGCTCGCATCACCGTGCTCGAACCAGACCCGCTTGCCCGCCTGATCCTGAGCCGACGTTTTCCGGGCCTGCGCATCGAGCACGGCGAGCTCGACTGCCTGTCGGGGCGTGAAGGCCCGCAATGGCTTGCCCGCCTGTACCCCGGGGCCAGCCTGCTGTTCGCCAATGTCCTCGGCCAGTCGCCTGCGCTCACGGAGGACCCGCGCTGGACCGACGGCCTGCGCGCTGCGCTGCAGGCGCATCACTGGGCCAGCTGGCACGACGTCCTGTCGGCCGCCACCCCGCCGCTGGCCGACACCGACCGCCCCCTAGAGCCCGCTGCAGACATCACCACCCTGGCGACACGCTGCTGGCGCTGGCCCACCGAAGTTTGCGACCACGACAGTTTCGGCCTGGCCGGCCGCCAGGACGGCCTCGCCTTGTGGCAGCTGAGTTCCGCACAGTGGCAGATCGTGGAATGGGGCGCTCACGCCCCCTGAAACTGCGCACGAATGCAAACCGTGCTGTGCGACCCTGCCGCCGAGTGCGACAATCCCGGTTCCGCTCCCGCCGACGCCAAGATCATGCCTGCCCTGCCGATTGCCGCCATCCTGTACACGCCCGAGGACAACATCGAAGCCCTGCTGGTACGCATCGCCAGAACGCTGGCCGAGCGCGGCGTCCGCCTGGGGGGCGTCATCCAGCATGACATCGCCACCGCGATCAACGATCCATGCGCAATGGAGCTCGAGGATTTGTGCAATGGCGAACGCTTTTCACTGTCGCAGGAGCTCGGCAGCGGCTCTGAAGCCTGCCGCCTCGATCCCGCCGCGCTCGCCCACGCCTCGGTCGCGGTACGCGCCGCAGTCGATCAGGGCGCACAGCTGGTCATGATCAACAAGTTCGGTGCACAGGAGGCCAATGGCGACGGCCTGCGCGATGAGATGGGCTTCGCCGTGGTCTCGGGCACACCCTTGCTGACGGCGGTGGGCAAACGTTTCCTGCCCGAATGGGAGGCGTTTACCGGCGGCGACGGCTGCCTGCTCGAACCGAGCTTCGACAGCGTCATCGCGTGGTGGGACGAACTGGCCCAGTCGAACTGACATGGACTGCCGCCCCGGCTGCGCCGCCTGCTGCATCGCACCGTCAATCTCCAGCCCGATTCCGGGCATGCCACAGGGCAAGCCGGCTGGCGTACGCTGCATCCAGCTCGACGCGGCCGATCGCTGCAAACTCTTCGGTTCGCCCGACAGGCCGCGCGTTTGCGGCAGCCTTCCGCCCGAACCCGAGATGTGCGGAGACAGCCGCGACAGCGCGATCCGCTGGCTGACACAGCTTGAACGGCAGACTTCGGCCACCGCGCACTGAAGTTTTGCCGCACTGCAACACTCAACCCTTATAATCAGGCTCCCATCCCGTTCGACTGAAGTCACTTCATATGGATATCCAGCTCCTCTTCACCGCGGCCATCCTCGGCATCATCGAGGGCCTGACCGAGTTCCTGCCGGTATCCTCGACGGGGCACCTGATCATCGTCGGCGACCTGCTTGGCTACACCGACGACACCAGCAAGGTGTTCAAGATCGTCATCCAGTTCGCCGCCATCCTGGCCGTATGCTGGGATTACCGCGAGCGCCTGATCAAGGTGGCATCGGGCCTCAGAACCGAACCCGCCTCCCAGCGCTTCGTCGGCATGCTGTTCGTCGCCTTTCTGCCGGCAGCGGTCCTCGGGCTGATGTTCCACTCCACGATCAAGAGTCTGCTCTTCAACCCGCTGACGGTCGCCACCGCGCTGGTGGTTGGCGGCTTCATCATTCTTTACGTCGAGAAGCGGGCCTACCACCCGCGCGTCGAGACCGTAGAAGCGATGAGCTGGGGCGACGCGCTCAAGGTCGGTTTCGCCCAAGCGCTGGCCATGATTCCGGGTACGTCGCGGTCGGGCTCGACCATCATGGGCGGAATGATCTTCGGCCTGTCGCGCAAGACGGCAGCCGAGTTCTCGTTCTTCCTCGCCATCCCCACCATGTTCGCCGCCACGGTCTATGACCTGTACAAGAACTGGTCCCTGCTGCGGATCGAGGACGTCCCGGTATTCGCCGTCGGCTCCATCGCATCGTTCGTGGCTGCGATGTGGGCGGTGAAGAGCTTCATCCGCTTCATCTCCAATCACACCTTCATTGTCTTTGCCTGGTATCGCATCGTCTTCGGTCTGATCGTGCTGGCCACCTGGCAACTCGATCTCGTGTCCTGGAGCGAGCCCTGATCGACGCGCCCCTTAACGGCGCCCCGACGGCAGGCTAAACTGGCCTGCCGTAAACGTCATAGCGCCACGATGATCATCTACCTGCACGGTTTTCGCTCTGCCCCGGCATCGATCAAGGCCCAGGCACTCCAGCACCACATGTCGGAACGCGGTCTGGGCGATGCCTTCTGGTGTGAGCAGCTGCCGGTATCGGCGCGGGAAGCGATTGCGCTGATCGAAGCACAGATTTCAAGGGCGCAGCGCGATTCGTGCGGCGTTCAGCCGACGCTCGTCGGCAGCTCGCTTGGCGGCTATTACGCGACCTGGCTGGCAGAGCGGCACGGCCTGCGAGCGGTCGTAGTCAATCCGGCAGTCATCGCCCCGCTCTCGCTCGAGGCCTATATCGGCCGCCAGAGCAATCTGTACACCGACGAGCACTTCGACTTCACTCAGGCGCACATCGACGAGTTGCGCGAGATCGACGTCCCCGTCATCTCCCGCCCCGAACGCTACTGGCTGCTGGCGGAGACCGGCGACGAGGTGCTCGACTACCGCCACGCCGTCAGCAAGTATGCCGGCGCGCGCCAGACCGTGCTGCCCGGCGGCGACCACGGCTTTTCGCGCTGGACCGATTACCTGGACGACGTCCTGCACTTTGCGGAGCTGACATGAGCGGAGGCTTCGACACCCGGCGCTTCAAGGCGATGGAGCGCGCCGGCTTCAATCGCATCGCCGCCCGCTATGCAGACGGCGCCCACCTGCGCGCGGAGCTTGCACAAGCCCTGCTCGGGGCGGCAGCGCTTGCCCCGGGGCAGCGCGTGCTCGATCTCGCCAGCGGCCCCGGCCTGCTCGCTGCGGATGCCGCCCATCGCGTACACCCGGGCGGCATGGTGCTCGCCACCGATATCGCCGAGGGCATGCTGGCCGAGGGTGCAAAGCGGATTTCGGACAGTGGCATCGAACTGCTTTTCTCCGCAGCCGATGCCGAGCACCTGTGCCTGGCAGACGCCAGCGTCGACCGCGTCCTGGCAGGCCTGGCGCTGTTCATGTTTCCCCACCCCGAACGCGCGCTGTCCGAGATGCACCGTGTGCTCGCACCCGGCGGCCGGGTAGCCCTGTCGGTCTGGGGCGACCGTGACAACGTGCCGCTGATCAGCCGCGCCCAGGACTGCATCGCACGCTTGCTGCCGAAACCCAAGGTCGCACGACCTTCGGTGTTCCGCTTCGGCAACCCGGCCCTACTCCAGACCATCCTCGAAGATGCGGGCTTCACCGAGGTCAGCATCACAGCCTGCGACTTCACTTGCAGCTTCGACGATGCCGAAAGCTACTGGCAGGCCTTCCTCGATCTGGCCGGCGGCGCAGCCGAAGCGCTCTCGCGCCTGCCCGAAGCCACCCAGCAGGCGCTGCGCAACGAAGTCGCTGCCGACCTTGCGCAACATCCGCGTGCCGACGGTCGTCCCGGCTGCACCGTCCCTGCACGTGCGCTGATCGCGACCGCAGTACGCACGCCCTGACCCCCCGTCTTCGATGACCACCCCACCTGCCGACGCCGCAGCCGAATTGCGGCGCGGCACCCTTGCCGCCCTCGCCGCTTTCAGTATCTGGGGGCTGATGCCCTTGTATTTTCGTGCCGTGGGCGAGGTTCAACCCTTCGAGATCGTGGCCCACAGGGTCCTCTGGTCGCTGGTGTTTCTCGCGGTCCTGATCGCCTTCGTGCCCGGCACCAGTCGTTTCAGCACGGTCGGCATGGTGCTGCGTCAGCCGCGCCTGACGGCCATGCTCGCCCTTACCGCCTCACTCACGGGCAGCAACTGGCTGGTGTTCGTGTGGTCGGTCGACGCGGGAAGACTGATCGAGGCCAGCCTCGGCTACTTCATCAACCCGCTGGTCAGCGTGCTGCTTGGCCGCCTGTTCCTGGGCGAGCAGCTGCGTCCCTTGCAGAAACTGGCGGTCGCGATTGCTGCCGGCGGCGTGTGCTGGCGCATCTGGCAGGTGGGCGATCTGCCCTGGATCGCGCTTTTCCTCGCCGGTACCTTCGGGCTGTACGGTCTGCTGCGAAAACGCATGCCGGTCGATGCCGTCGGCGGCCTGTTCATCGAGACCCTGGTGACCGCGCCGATCGCCGTGGTCTGGCTGCTGTGGCTCAACAACCAGGGCGAACTCAGCTTTGGCACCTCGCTGCACCTCGACCTGCTGCTGCCGCTGGCCGGGGTGTTCACTGCCATCCCGCTGATGCTGTTCGCGGTCGGCGCCAGACGCTTGCCTCTGGCCACCCTCGGTTTCCTGCAGTACCTCGCCCCCAGCCTCAACTTCCTGATTGCAGTGCTGCTGTTTCGCGAGCCTTTCGACCATGGACAGCTAATCGGTTTCCTGATGATCTGGGCCGCACTCGCAATCTACACCGTCGACATGCTGCGCCATGCCGGCGACCGGCGTCGGAAGCAATGAAGGTTTAGGGCCTGAGGGCCGAATCCAGTAAACTGTGCGGCTTGCTCAATTGCTGGCGGTCGCTGATGTTTGTGCTGTTTGAAGAGGACGGGGCCTTCAAGGCTGGAACAATCCTCGCTGATAACGATGCCTCGCTGCAGGTGGAAAATACCCATGGCAAGCGGCTCAAGATCAAGCGGGCGAATGTCCTGCTCAATTTTCGCGAGCCTGCGCCGGCGGACCTGCTGAGCCGCGCCGAAAGCGCGGCCGAAGAACTCGACACCGAATTCCTGTGGGAAGTATGCGGTGACGACGAGTTCGGCTTTGCCGAGTTCGCTGCCGAATACTATGGTCACACACCCAGCCCGGTAGAGTCCGCCGCGGTGCTGCTGCGCCTGCATTCGGCGCCGATCTGGTTTCATCGCAAGGGCAAGGGGCGGTTTCGCAAGGCCCCGGCCGAGATCCTCCAGGCCGCACTTGCCGGCCTGGAGAAAAAGCGCCTGCAGGCGCTTGCCATCGACAAGATGCGCGACGAACTGGTCGAAGGCCGCCTGCCGGCCGAGTTCGAGGGCATGTTGCCGCAGATCCTCTATCGCCCCGACCGCAACCGCAGCGAGGTCAAGGCGCTCGAGGCCGCCTGCGTCGACACCGGCCTCAGTGCCGCCCGCCTGCTGCTCAAGTGCGGCGCGCTGTCCTCGAGCTACGAGTACCACTACAACCGCTTCCTGTTCGAGCAGTTCCCGGACGGGGTGCATTTCCCCGCGATCGACCCGCTGACGGTTCCCACCGGGCTGCCGCGTGCGGACGTCGCAGCGTTCTCGATAGACGACGCCACCACCACCGAGATCGACGACGCCTTTTCGGTCACGCCGAGGCTCGAGGGCGGCTGGCGCGTGGGCATCCATATCGCCGCGCCGGCGCTGGGCTTCAGCCGCGGCTCGAAGCTCGACGCCATCGCCCGTCAGCGCCTGTCCACGGTCTATATGCCGGGCAACAAGATCACCATGCTGCCCGATGAAGTGGTCGAGACCTTCACGCTGGCCGCTGGCCGCGAGTGCCCGGCCATTTCGCTCTATCTGGATGTCAGGTCCGATCTCACCATCACCGCCCACGAAAGCCGGGTGGAGATCGTGCCCATCGTCGCCAACCTGCGTCACCACGACATCGAACCGGTGTTCAACGAGGACACGATTCACGATGGCGGCCCCGACTTCCAGTGGAAGCGCGAGCTGACCCTGCTGTGGGACCTGGCGACGATTCTCGAGGCCGGACGCGGCAAACCTTCCGCACATAACAACCAGGTCGACAACAACTTCTACGTCGACTGGCAGCAGCAAACGGAAGACGGCCCCGGCTACATCACCATTGGCCAGCGCCTGCGCGGCTCACCGATGGACAAGCTGGTCGCCGAAATGATGATTCTGGCCAACAGCACCTGGGGCAAACTGCTCGACGAAGCCGGCGTGCCCGGCCTGTATCGCGCCCAGGGTGGCGGCAAGGTGCGCATGACTACCGTCGCCGCACCGCATGAAGGCCTCGGGGTCGATTGCTATGCCTGGTCGAGCTCGCCGCTGCGCCGCTACGTCGACATGGTGAACCAGTGGCAGATCATCGCCGTGCTGACCGGCGCCGAGGCGCCCTTCGCCCCCAAATCCACCGATCTGATGGCCACCCTGCGCGACTTCGAGGGAACCTACGCGGAGTACAACGAGTTTCAGCGCCGCATGGAGCGCTACTGGTGCCTGCGCTGGTTGCGCCAGGCAAAACCGGAGGCGGTCGAAGCCAAGGTCATGCGCGACAATCTCGTGCGCCTCGAAGCGATCCCGCTGATCCTCAAGGTGCCCTCGCTGCCGCCGCAGCTGCCGGGCTCACGCGTACGCCTGATCATCGAAGGCAGCGATCTGGTCGACGTCGAAGTCAGCGCGCGCTACCTCACCACCTTGTCCGAGCCCGATCCGGACCAAGAGGAAGAAGCCGAGTACTGAGTCGGCGCCCGCGCACCCATGGCCCAGCCCCCCTCCCTGTACATCGCCTCCATGGCGGCCGCTGCGAGGCATCGCAGCAATGCCATCCTGGCCCTCGGCTTTGCCCTGTCGCTCATGCTGCACGGGCTGGTGCTGAGCATCGGCATCCGCATGCCGGACCCGAAGCCGGTGCGGGACGCCGGGCTGGAGGTGGTGCTGGTCAACGCCCGTCATGCCAGGCCGCCCGCCGAAGCACAGGTGCTCGCACAGGCCAACCTGGACGGCGGTGGCACCAGCGAGGAGAAGGTGAGACCAAAGTCGCCCTTGCCGCCGCAGGACGCGAGCAAGGACGGCAGCGCGCTGGTCGAGGCCAGACGACGCCAGCCGCAGGAGCAGGTGCGCCCCGAGCAGAGGGTCCTGACCCGCAAGGAAGCGCCCGCAGTCGTCGCCAGCGAGCGCCCGGTGGTCGAGAGCCCGACGACACCTGAGGTCGCCAGCGGACTGGACCTGCTCGACAGCGCGGCGGCGATTGCCCGCGTCGAGGCCCAGATCGACCGCACGCTGGAGGAATACTCGCAGCGCCCGCGCAAGCGCATCATTGGCGCCCGGGCGCGCGAATACCGTTTCGCGCAGTACGTCGAAGACTGGCGGCTGAAGATCGAACGCATCGGCACCCTGAACTACCCGGAGGCTGCGCGCGGCAAACTCTACGGCAGCCTGCTGCTGTCGGTGACGATCCGCGCCGACGGCAGCCTCGAGCGGGTGCAGGTGCACCGGAGCTCGGGCCACAAGGTGCTGGACGACGCAGCCGTGCGCATCGTCAACATGGCCGCGCCTTATGCCCCGTTTCCGCCGGACATCCGCAAGGACACCGACATCCTTGAAATCTCCCGTACCTGGACCTTCACCAACAGGGACCAGGTGCGCGCCAACTGACGCAAACTGCCGCCAAACGAGCCCGACCATGGACCGCTACGCCGTCATCGGCCATCCGATCGCCCACAGCAAATCGCCCCGGATTCACGCTGCCTTCGCGCGCCAGACCGGCCAGCAACTCGAATACGAAGCACTGCTCGCGCCGCTGGACGGTTTCGTCGACACGGTTACGCAGTTTCGCGAGGCGGGCGGGCGCGGGCTCAACGTCACCGTGCCCTTCAAGCTCGAGGCCTTCGCCCTGGCCAGCCGCCGTACCGATCGCGCCGCAACAGCCGGCGCTGTGAATACGCTGACGTTCGACGCCGACGGCATTCTCGGTGACAACACCGACGGCGCCGGACTGGTGCGCGACCTCGTCGCCAATCTGCAGTGCCCGCTGGTGGGACGGCGTGTGCTGCTGCTGGGCGCAGGGGGCGCCGCGCGTGGCGCATTGCTGCCCCTGCTGCAGGCCGGGCCAGCGAGCCTGACCCTGGCCAATCGCACCGAAGCGAAGGCACACGCGCTGACAGACGCCTTCCGGCAGTACGCACCCGGCACCACCCTTCACGCGAGCACCTTCGCCGGGCTGGCCGGGCAGCAGTTCGACGTGGTCATCAACGCCACGTCGGCAAGCCTTGCAGCCGAGGCCCCGCCACTTCCTGCCGGGATCTACGCGCCCGACGCGCTGGCTTACGACATGATGTATGGCAGCAGCGAAACCGCCTATTTGCGCGCAGCGCGCGAAGCCGGCGTGAAGCATCTCGCCGACGGACTTGGCATGCTGGTCGAACAGGCTGCGGAGAGCTTTGCCCTGTGGCGCGGCGTCCGCCCGCATACCGCGCCGGTGCTGGCCGAACTGCGCCGCGAGCTGGCTGCTGCATGAAGCAGCCCCTGCGCTGGGCCGGTCGCGGCCTGCTTGCCATCATTGCACTGCTGCTGCTCTGGCAGCTGTGGTTCTTCGCCCATGTGGCGTGGTGGAGTCAGTTCGACCCGGGCAGCACGAGCTTCATGCGTTTGCGCCTGTCCGAAATGCACGAGACAAACCCGAAGGCCAAGTTGCGGTACACGTGGGTTCCTTACGAGAAGATCTCCTCCCATCTGAAACGTGCGGTGGTGGCAGCAGAGGACGACCGCTTCGTCGACCATGAAGGCTTCGACTGGGTGGGCATCCAGCGCGCGCTGGAAAAGAACGAACGCAAGGGGCGCGCGGTCTCCGGCGGCTCGACGATCAGCCAGCAACTGGCGAAAAACCTTTTCCTGTCGCCGTCGCGCAGTTATCTGCGCAAGGCGCAGGAGGCCGTGATCACTGTGATGATCGAGGCTCTATGGAGCAAACGCCGGATTCTCGAGGTCTATCTGAACGTCGTGGAGTGGGGCGACGGTGTGTTCGGCGCAGAAGCCGCCGCGCAGCGCTATTTCGGCCTGTCCGCCGGTCGCCTTGGTCCGGCCGAGAGTGCCCGCCTCGCGGTCATGCTGCCCAACCCGCGCAAATATGAGCGCAGCTTCGGCCCCCGTCTCGCGGCGCATGCCGAGCGGATCCGCGCACGCATGGGGTATTCGCAGATTCCCTGAGAAGCCGCATCGAAGCGTGCTTCGGGGTTTTCGCACCCGGTAACGGATTCGGGGTCGCATGGCTGGCGCCAAGTCCGTAGAATCCGCGTTTCACCCATCCGTCCCCACCTGCCGCGCGATGAATACGGAACAGGAACTGCACCCCGACGATGTCCAGCAGCACCTGCGCGAAGTGCAGGCGCTACTCGCACGCCAGAAGGTCGCGGAAGACCTCGTCCACCGTCAGGACATGCCGCGCCACGAACTGGTCGAGAACCTGGTGCACAAGCAGCACGAAGCCGTGCTGCGCAACAAGCTCGACGCCCTGCACTCGGCCGACGTCGCCTACATCCTCGAAGCGCTGCCGCTCGAAGAGCGTCTCTACGTCTGGGATCTGGTCAAGGCCGAACGCGACGGCGACATCCTGCTCGAAGTCTCGGACGCGGTCCGCGAGTCACTGATCGAGACCATGGAACCGCACGAGCTCAAGGCCGCTGCGGAAACCCTGGATGCCGACGAGCTTGCCGACCTTGCGCACGACCTCCCGCCCGAGATCATCCAGGACGTCTATCAGTCGCTCGACACCGAGGGCCGCGAGCAACTGCGCGCAGCGATGTCCTACCCGGAGGATTCGGTCGGTGCGCTGATGGACTTCGACATGGTGACGGTGCGCGAAAACGTCACCCTCGAGGTGGTGCTGCGCTATCTGCGCCGCTTCGAGGAACTCCCCGACCACACCGACAAGCTGTTCGTGATCGACCGTGACGATCACCTGATGGGCATCCTGTCGCTCGAGTCGCTGCTGATCAACGACCCCGAGAAGGAAGTCTCGGAGGTCATGCGCGACGAGACCGTGATCAGCTTCTCGCCCGACGACCCGGCCGACGACGCAGCGCAGGCCTTCGAACGCTACGACCTCGTCTCCGCGCCGGTGGTGGATCGTCACAAGCGCGTGATCGGCCGTGTCACGGTGGCCGACGTGGTGGACTTCATCCGCGAGGAGTCCGAAGCCGAGATCCTGAGCCACGCCGGTCTGCGCGAGGAAGAGGACATCTTCGCTTCCGTATGGGACTCAGTGAAGAACCGCTGGGCCTGGCTGGCCGTAAACCTGGTTACCGCCTTCATCGCCTCGCGCGTGATCGGCGCCTTCGAGGGCTCGATCGAGCGCCTGGTGGCGCTGGCCGCGCTGATGCCCATCGTCGCCGGCATCGGCGGCAACTCGGGCAACCAGACCATCACCATGATCGTGCGCGCCATCGCCATGGGTCAGGTCAAGCAAAGCGCGATGCAACGCCTGCTCAAGAAAGAACTCGGCGTTGCCCTGTTCAATGGCGTGGTGTGGGGCGGCCTGCTCGGTGTACTCACCTGGTGGCTGTATGGCAGCGCCTCCCTGGGCATGGTCATGACCGCGGCAATGACGCTCAACCTGCTGCTGGCGGCCTTCGCCGGCGTCACCATCCCGATGCTGCGTCAGCGCCTCGGGGGCGACCCGGCAATCGGGGGCTCGGTCATGATCACCGCGCTCACCGACTCTGGCGGCTTCTTCATCTTCCTCGGCCTGGCCACGCTGTTCCTGCTCTGAGGCTCACGCCGCACCTCCCGGCTTAAATTCCGAAGGCCGAAGCGGCGCCCAGCAGGGTGGCAATGCCCAGGATGGCAAAGATCAAAGCAGCAATGCCGTGCACCAGGCGCACTGGCATGCGGTCAGCGATCCTGCCGCCAAGGATGACTGCGGGCACGTTGGCAATCATCATCCCGACCGTGGTGCCGGCAACCACAAGCGCAAGGCTCTGATACTGGGCGGCGAGCGCCACCGTTGCGACCTGCGTCTTGTCGCCCATTTCTGCCAGAAAGAAGGCAATCAGTGTCGTGCCGAAAGCGCCGAAGCGGGCCAGCCTGGCGTCCTCCTCGTCGAACTTGTCGGGGATCAGGGTCCACACGGCCATCGCGATAAATGAGATACCGAGCACCCAGCGCAGCGTGTCCGGCCCCATCAGGGTCGTGATCCACGCACCGACTGCGCCGGCAAATCCGTGATTGGCCAGCGTGGCCAGCAAGATGCCGGCGATGATCGGCCACGGCTTGCGGAATTTTGCTGCAAGAATGAAGGCGAGCAGCTGGGTCTTGTCGCCCACTTCTGCCAGGGCGACGATGCCGGTTGATACGAGGAATGCGTCCACAATCGATCCCCTGGCCGGAAGAAGACGAATGACCACCCACCTTTCCGGCCAGTCCGAAGGTGGTGGTCAAAGGTCTTGCCAGGCCGGGAAACCGCCTGCGCCATGGCCGGACGGCCAAGCATGTTGACGCAGGCCCTTTCGTGCGAAAGGAGGCTACTCCCCAATGACGGGCGGAATTCTACGCAGCGCCCCGAGCGCTGTCCATCCGCCCAAGGGGGAAGTCAGCGCCAGGATGCGAAGATGCGTCGTGCCGCATCCACCGTTGCAGCGATTTCGGCCTCGCCATGTGCAGCGGACACGAATCCGGCCTCGAACGCCGACGGCGCGAAGTAGTGGCCCTCGTCCAGCATCGCATGGAAGAAGCGGTTGAAGGCTTCGGTGTCGGACTTCATCACGTCCTTGAAGGAGGTGGGAACGGCGTCGCTGAAATACACCCCGAACATGCCGCCCACCGAGTCGGCGCTGAACACAACACCTGCATCACGCGCGGCTGCGCTCAGACCCGACACGAGCGCGGTGGTGGTGGCACCGAGGCGGTCATAGAAGCCCGGCTCGCGCGTGAGACGCAGCGAGACCATGCCGGCGGCCACGGCAACCGGACTGCCCGACAGCGTACCGGCCTGATAGACCGAGCCCAGCGGCGCGATCTTCTCCATGATGTCGCGGCGTCCGCCGAATGCGCCCACCGGCATGCCGCCGCCGATGACCTTGCCCAGCGTGGTCAGGTCGGGCGTGATACCGAACAGACCCTGCACACCCTGCGGCCCGACACGGAAACCGGTCATCACCTCGTCGAAAATCAGCACGGTGCCGTACTCGGTACAGATGCGGCGCAGGCCTTCGAGGAAGCCAGGATTGGGCTTGATCAGGTTCATGTTGCCGGCCATCGGCTCGACGATGATCGCAGCGATCTCGTCGCCCCGGGCCTTGAACACGGCCTCGATCTGCTCGAGGTCGTTGAAGTCGAGGACGATGGTGTGCTTGGCGAAGTCTTCCGGCACGCCGCCCGACGACGGGTTGCCGAAGGTCAGCAGACCGGAACCGGCCTTCACCAGCAGGCTGTCGGCATGACCGTGGTAGCAGCCCTCGAACTTGATGATCGCGTCACGACCGGTGAAGCCGCGTGCCAGCCGGATCGCGCTCATCGTCGCTTCAGTGCCGGAGCTGACCAGGCGCACCATTTCAACCGACGGCAGCATCTCGCAGATCAGCTCGGCCATCTCGACCTCGCTCTCGGTCGGCGCGCCAAAGGACAGGCCCTTGAGCGCCGCCTCGCGCACGGCTTCGATGATGGCCGGATGCGCATGACCGGTGATGGCCGGGCCCCACGAACCCACGTAGTCGATGTAGCACTTGCCATCGGCATCCCACACCCGCGCGCCCTCGGCGCGATCGATAAAGCGCGGCGTGCCGCCGACCGAACGGAAAGCACGGACGGGCGAGTTGACGCCACCGGGGATGGTGCGCTGAGCACGCTCGAAGAGCGCTTGGTTTCGGCTAGTCATGGCAGGATCTTCTTACTTGGGCACGGAATCCGTAATTGTCGCCCGCCAGCGCCTGCCGGGTCCACCCGTGACATCAAAACCGGGCACTGCACGCGAAAAATTCAGGGGCGGTCTGCGCTCAGGCAAAGCAGGCGGCGAAATCGCGTGCCCGGGCGGCCGGATCCGGCGCCCCGAAAACATCGCTGATCACTGCCGGATAGCCGGCGCCCGCCGCGATGACTTCAGCTACGTTGTCGAGCGTGATGCCACCGATTGCAGCCACCGGTACACGCAACTCGCGCCGCGCGCGCGCCAGCAACTCGAACGGGGCATGCACCGCATGTGGCTTGGTCGGCGACACGAATACGGCCCCGAAGGCCACGTAGTCTGCACCGGCCACAACGCCAGCCTGTGCCCTCGCCCATTCGTTGTAGCAGGTGACGCCGATGATGCGATTCGCGCCCAGCGCCAGCCGCGCCTGCGCGGGATCGCCGTCGTCACGGCCCAGATGCACGCCATCTGCACCGATCGCCAGCGCCAGCGCGAGATCGTCATTGACCACCAGCGGCACACCCGCCTGCCGGCACAAGGCCAGCACCGCCTCGGCCTGCGTCCTGCGCAAGGCGGCGGACGCCAGCTTGCTGCGGTACTGCATCAACGCCGGGCGTCCGCGCAGCACCTGTTCAACCAGCGCCAGCAGACGCGCGCTGTCAGGCTCGTCCGGCGTCACCGCATAGAGCCCCGGCGCGGGCATGAGTCCCGTTATCTCAGTCATCCGCATCGCCCTTCCCACGCGCCCAGAAAAACCGGTCAGGAATCGCCCGCCCCATGCCCGGAAGGTAGGCATGGCGCAAGGCTTGCTGGGTGAACTCCTGCGCTTCACGCACCGCTTCGGGCATCGCCATGCCGTGCGCCAGCGCAGCCGCTGCCGCTGCGGCCATCGTCGCACCTGCCCCGAGGTAACGCCCGGGCAGGCGCTCCCATGCGTCGGTGCGAATCACGCCCTGTTCGCCAACCAGCATATTCACCACTTGCGGGCCATGGTCGCCCCCGCCGGTCAGCAGTACGTACTCGACCCCCAGTTCGAGCAGTCGGGCCACGGCCTCTTCGGGCGAAAGCGGCTCCTCGCCGTCCTCGTCGATATCGAAGCCGGCGAGGCGCAGCACCTCGTGCCGGCTCGCCACCAGCAGGGTGGTCTGCGGCAGGATCAGTTCGGCCAGCACGGCCACGAGGTCGTCGTCCGCAGCCTGATCGACGCTGGTGTAGAGGGCAGGTTCGACGACGAGGGGGATATCGGGATAGTCGGACAGGATTTCGGCGGCGGTCGCCGTATTCTCAACACTCCCGCAGAAACCGAACTTGAACGCATGGACCGGAATGTCCTCGAGCACGGTGCGCACCTGAGCCGCAAGTACGTCCGGCTCGATGGCGATGCAGTCGTCCACGCCACGGGTGTCGCGCACGACCATGGCCGTCTGCACCGCCAGCGGATGACAGCCCATGCTGGCAAGGGTCAGTATGTCCGACGGCAGGCCGCCCCCGCCGGTGGCATCGGCGGCAGACAGGCAGAGCACGACGGGGGGTACATCGGGAATCGCAACAGGCATTGGGGTCGTGCGCCTGACATGGCGCATCCATTGAAATACGGTAAGATTAACCGCATTTTACTGCCATTCCTCTCCGCCTCTGCCATGTCCGATCAGCCCTTCAAGACCTATATGTGCCTCATTTGCGGCTTCATCTACGACGAGGCTGCCGGCTTGCCGGACGAAGGCATTGCGCCCGGCACCCGCTGGGAAGACGTTCCGCCAAACTGGACCTGTCCGGAATGCGAAGCCCGCAAGGAAGACTTCGAGCTCATCGAAATATGACAAGTGATGTGCTGCGACATGTCTTTTGGAGTATGCTTCCGGCCAACCGAATTTTGATCGCAGTCACGCAAGCCTCTTCGCTGCGTCACCGAGGACATTCTGCATGGACCTGAGCGGACTCAAGGTGATGGTCATCGACGACAGCAATACCATTCGTCGTAGTGCCGAAATTTTTCTGAGCCAGGCGGGCTGCCAGGTGCTGCTGGCCGAGGACGGGTTCGACGCACTGTCCAAGATCACCGACCACCACCCTGATGTCATATTCGTCGACATCATGATGCCGCGCCTCGACGGCTATCAGACCTGCGCGCTGATCAAGAAGAACCCGCGCCTCTCATCCACGCCCGTCATCATGCTGTCGTCCAAGGACGGACTGTTCGATCGCGCGCGCGGCCGCATGGTGGGGTCGGACGAATACCTGACCAAACCATTCACCAAGGACAGCCTGATCAAGGCGGTGGCAGTGCACGCCAGCAATCGCCCCCGTTGATTCTCTCGATGGAAACGCTCCATGCCGATCAAGAAGATACTCGTCGTTGATGATTCACCCACCGAGCGCCTCGCGCTCTCGCAAGTACTGAGCAAGAACGGCTATGACGTCGTGACGGCCGAAAGCGGCGAAGAGGCGATCACCAAGAGCCGCAGCGAAAAGCCCGACCTCATCCTCATGGATGTGGTCATGCCCGGCATGAACGGTTACCAGGCGACCCGCACCATCTCGCGCACCGATGAGACCCGCAGCATCCCGATCATCATGTGCACGAGCAAGGGACTGGAAACCGACAAGATCTGGGGCATGCGCCAGGGTGCCTACGACTACATGGTGAAGCCGGTAGAGCACGACGCACTGCTCGCGCGCATCAAGAGCATCGGCTGATCCATCATGTCCAGACGGATCAGCCTGCGCGAATTCCAGGAAAACCTCGCGCATCGCCTGGCCGAAGCGCAGACCGGCGAACGCCGGGGACTGCTCGGCGTGCAGGCAGGCAACGAGAACTGGCTCCTCAACCTCGCTGAGACTGGCGAGATCCTGGCGCCACCGCCGCTAGCTCATGTCCCGCTGACCCGCGAGTGGTATCGCGGCCTGGCCAATGTGCGCGGCACCCTGTTCGGCGTCATCGACTTTTCGAGCTTTCACGGCGGCGTGCCAATCGTTGCAGCCGGTCACGCGCGCCTGCTGCTGGTCGGCGCCAAACATGGCGTGCACAGTTCGCTGCTCGTCACCCGGGTACTGGGTCTGCGCAGCGAAGAAGACTTCGAGGCTGATCACGGACCTCCGGACGCACGCCCCTGGGTCAGCAAGCGCATGCGTGACATGCAGGACCACCCCTGGCTCAAACTGGATATTCCGCAACTGCTCGCGCAGGGTGCGTTTCTCGACGCCGGGGCAGACTGACCCGGGCGCCTCATCATCACTCAAAGCTTAATTCAGACAGCGGCGGAGCACGGCACATGGCATTCAAGCTCTCCTTAGGCAAGGACAAGGCTTCCGGGCACGATACGGCGTCCGACACCACGATCATGGAAAACTACAATCAACCTGCACCGGCCTCCGCCGGCGCCAAGGCAGATGGCAACGAGCGCCCGGTCAGCAGCAGGATACGCAGCCTTGGCTTCGTCTTCGGCGCACTGGTCGTCGCTACCGTTGGCCTGGTGATTTACCAGAACCAGCAAACCGGAAACGCAACCCGACAGGTCGCTGCCGCCGGCGAAATGCAGACTCTGTCCCAGCAGATCGCGAAGTCCGCCCAGCTCGCCCTTCAGGGCAATGCGGCCGCCTTTGCCGAACTCAAGCGCGGCAGCAGCCGCTTCGCCACTCTCGCGCTCGCCCTCGATCAGGGCGGCGAGCTCGAAGGCGCCGCGTTCCCGGCTGCAAGCGGCGATGCGCGCACCCAGCTCGAAGCGGTCAAGGAGAGCTGGGGCAAAATGGAGAAGGATGCGCAGCAGCTGATCGCCCAGGAGCAGACCCTGCTGACGCTCAATACTGCGGTGGAAACGATCAACAAGGGCAACGACGCGCTGCTTGATCTCACCGAGCAGATCGCCGCACTCAAGCTGCAGTCCGGCGCCAGCCCCACTGACATCGCCACCGCCAACCGGGCGGTGATGCTGACCCAGCGCATCGCCAAGAACGTCAACGCGCTGCGCGTGGCCGATGCCATCGACCCCGAGATTGCCTTCCTGCTCGGCAAGGACACCAACACCTTCCGCGAACAGCTCGCTGCCATGGAGCAGATGGGCGGCGACAGCGAAGTCCGCACGCGTATCCGGCAACTGCTCGCCAGCTCGAAGGAAACCCAGGAAGCCGTCGGCAACGTGCTCGGCAACATCCAGCTTCTGGTGCAGGCCAAGCAGGCAGGCAGCCGGCTGTTCGACGACTCGTCGGCACTGCTCACACGCAGCACCGAACTGAGCGAAGCGTTCAACAGCGCAGTGCGCGGTTTCAACCCGCTGTCGGCCCTGATTGCCCTGACCGCACTTGCAGCGCTCGCAGCCATCGGCATGATGGCCAAGATCTACAACGACGACGTCTCTCAGCGCGGCGCCGACGCCGAGCGCATGCGGGTGAGCGCCGAGGACGAGCGCAACCTCACGCAGCAGGCGATTTTGCGCCTCATGAACGAGATGGGCGACCTCGCCGACGGCGACCTCACCATCCGCGCCACGGTATCGGAAGACATCACCGGCGCCATTGCCGACTCGGTCAACTACACCATTGAAGAACTCTCGGTGCTGGTGCGACGCATCAACGACGCAGCCAGCCGCGTGACCACCGCCACCCAGGCCGCGCAGCAGACCTCGAACGAACTGCTCGACGCGACCGAGCGCCAGACGCGAGAGATCGAAGAAGCCGGTGCCACCGTGCAACGCATGGCGCAGTCGATGACCGAATCGTCCGAGCGCGCGCTGGAATCCGCACAGGTCGCCCGCCGTTCGCTGGACTCTGCGCGCAAGGGCGCCGACGCGGTGGAGAACACCATCCGCGGCATGAACGCCATCCGTGACAAGATTCAGGAAACCTCCAAACGGATCAAGCGTCTGGGTGAGTCGTCGCAGGAGATTGGCGAGATCGTCGAGCTCATTTCCGACATTACCGAACAGACCAACGTGCTCGCGCTCAACGCCGCCATTCAGGCGGCTTCGGCCGGCGAGGCGGGACGCGGATTCACCGTGGTCGCTGAAGAAGTGCAGCGACTGGCAGAGCGCTCGGCCGAAGCAACCAAGCAGATCTCGGCTATTGTGAAAACGATTCAGACCGACACGCAGGATGCAGTGGGCGCAATGGAAAACGCGACCCGCGACGTGGTCGAAGGCGCTCAGCTGTCCGATGCTGCCGGTCAGGCGCTGGCCGAGATCGGTCAGGTGTCGATGGACGCCGCACAGCGAATCGAACAGATTTCCACCGACACCCAGGACCAGGCCGCAACCGCTGGCCGGGTGGCAGGAACGATGAAGGAAATTCTCGCCATTACCGAGCAGACGACCCGCGGCACGAAGCAGACTGCAGTCTCGATCGGGCAGCTGGCCGACCTCGCAGTCGAGCTCAAGGGCTCTGTCTCCGGCTTCAAGGTCTAAGCACGAGAACCCATTCATGACGCAAGCCAAGGAACTGGATCTGGGTCCGCTGACCTGGGTCAAGAGCGAAATCGATCTGGCCCTCGCCCGCGCTGCAGAAAGCCTGGGCGAAGCAAGTCGCGCAAGCGATGCGGCTGCCCGCATCCAGTTCGCGCAGACCCACCTGCACCAGGTCCGCGGCGCGCTGTCCATCGTCGGCCTTGACGGGCTGACCCAGTTTGCAACCGGCGTCGACCAGCTGTTCGGCGACATGAGCCGCGGTGACGCGGTGATTGACGAGAACAGCATCGAGCTGGTCGGCCGCGCGCTCTCGAGCATCGGCAACTATCTCGAAGAGCTCGCACATGGCACGCCGGACCAGCCCTTGCGTCTGCTGCCGCTCTACCGCGAGATCGTCGCTGCACGCGGCCTCGAGGCACCCTCGGCTGCAGACCTGTTCTTCCCCGATACCAGCCTGCGCGCGCCGCGGCGTCAGTCGTCAGCACCGCTCGCGCCGGAAGCCCTGCAGCCGGCCATCCGGGGTCTGCGAGCCCGCTTCCAGCGCGGGCTGCTCGAATGGCTCAAGAACCCGACGGCCGAGAACGGCCCTGAATCGATGCGTGCCGCACTCGACGAGCTCGAGTCAATCGAACCGAGTGCGCCCGCACGCGCGCTGTGGTGGGTTGGTCAGGCCATGGTCGGCACCCTGGGTAGCACGCCGGAATCGGACAGGGTCGAGGTCAAGCGCCTGCTGTCCCGACTGGAAGCGCAGTTGCGCCGCGCAGGTGACGGTCCGCAACCCGTGCCCGAGCGCCTGTTGCGCGAAATGCTCTATCAGGTGGCGACGCAGCCGGCTCGGACAAGTGTTCAGCAGGCCGTCCGTGACAACTGGCAACTGGACGCCATGCTGCCCGAGCCGGGCGCTCGCGTCAGCGAACTGCCGCTGGCCCCCTTGCTGCAGGATCTTCGCGGCCGCCTCTCCGAGCTCAAGGAAGAATGGGACGCTTTCAGCGCCGGCACGGCGATTGCGCTGCAACGTTTCGAGAGCGCACTGGACGAATTCTCCGCCCCGGTCAGCCGGCTCGGCCGCCCTGCCGTCGACCGCCTGATTGGCGGCATCCGTCAATTCACCGCCTGGCTGCGCAAGGACCCGCTGCTTTTCTCCGAAGCCATTGCCATCGAGATGGCGACGGCCCTGCTTCTGACGGAGGCAGCACTCGACCGCAGCGTGCCCGACACCGGCTTCTCCGAGCAGGTCAGCGAGGCTATCGAACGGCTCGACGCCCTCAGCAGAGGCGAGCAGGTGGCCGCGGTCGACAGCTCGCCCGGCCTCGAGGCAGCACGACGCGCGCAGGAAAAGGAAGCCCTTGGCCATGTCTCGCGCGAGATCCTTTCCAGCCTGGCCAACATCGAACAGACGCTGGACGACTTCTTCCGCGATCAGAGCAAACGCGCACCGCTGGCCCAGCTCTCGGGCCCGCTGCACCAGATCGAGGGCGCCCTGTCGCTGCTCGGCGAAAACGATGCCATCGAACTGGTTCACGCCGCGGGCGAGGCCATCGCCGGCTTTGCAGAGGACGACAGCCCGGCCGACAGCCCGGCCGACAGCGCGGCATTCGAAGCGCTCGCCCATCAGTTGTCGGCACTGGGCTTTTTCGTGCAGTCGCTGCAGCATGGCAAGTCCACGCTGCAGCAGTTCCTGAACGGCGACACGGCAGCCTCCACGGCGCAGGCGGATGAAGCCGCCGCCCCGGCGCAGCCAGCCGACACCAGCATGGGCGCACCCGGCTCACAGCTCACCGAAGCTGCCGACGCGGCAGGTCCCGACACCGAGACGCCGTCCCCTGCTGACGCGGACGTCGGGGACATCGCCTCCGAGGACATCGCCTCCGAGGACATTGGCCCCGAGGACGCGGAGGCCATTGCGGCCGCGAGCGCAGAAGCGAAGGACGAAGATCAGGTCCCCGTGGCACCGGCCATCCCGCAGGTTGCGGACGACACCCGCCGCCTGATGGAGTCGAGCGACGAGGATATCGACGCCGAACTGCTGTGCATCTTCATCGAAGAGGCATACGAAGTGCTGGCAACGGTTGCCGAACAGCTGGAGCTGTCGCGCACCGAGCCCGCAAACGGCGAATGCCTGACCGCCATCCGTCGCGGTTTCCACACCCTCAAGGGCAGCGGACGGATGGTCGGGCTGCGTGATTTCGGTGAGGCCGCGTGGGCACTTGAGCAAACCCTCAATCGCTGGCTCCAGCTCGAGTGGCCGCCCACATCCGCGCTGCACCACCTCATCGACGAGGCCCACCAGCACTTTTCGGCGTGGGTGGTGCAGCTTGAAAGCGGCGGCTCGCAGCATCGCGATGTGTCGGTTCTGCTCGCCGAGGCCAGGCGCCTCAATGACAGCGACGAGCCCGCGCAGGAGTCGGCGGTCGGACAGCCTGCGCCCAGCGCCCCCTCCGCCGAAGCTGCGGACGAAGCGGACATCATCGAAACCACACTCGACTTCGACCTCACGCTATCCGAGGACGGCGAGGTACTGCCCTTCGGCGGCGACGTAGAGACGTCCGGTTTCCTGCCGGAAGAAACCTCGCTGGAGAACTTCCCCCTCATCGACGAAGACACCGGCATCGAGCTCGCACATGATGCGTCGGACACGGTCGGCTCCGTCGCCGGAGAGCAGGCGCTGCACACAGACGACGACGCTGACCAGGCCAATGCCATGGACCTGGAGCTGTCCGAAGTCGAAGAACTCGATTTCGAGGCAACCCCCGCACCGGAAATCGAGGAAGAACAGGCCGACGCCGACACCCCGCTCGACCTGCTGCAGATCACCGCGCTCGACGAAACCTGGATGCCACCCGAGGACGTGCTCGAACCGGCGACCGAAGTGCCGCCCGTCGAGCCATCCGACGACACCGAGGCCCCCTCCGATCTGCTGCAGATCACGGCACTCGACGAATCGTGGCTGCCTTCGGAGGAGACGGACGAGCGCTCAGGCGCTGGCGATACGCCCGACTGGACAGCCACAGACGCGACCGAAGCCACAGCCGATGAACCCGGTGCCGGCCCGCAGGACGCGTCCGCGCCCCCCCCCGACGAAGCCGGCGCCGAGGCCGCAGAGGACCTGGCGGAAACCCTGCCCGAAGCCGGGATGGACACCGACGCAACTGGGCCCGACGCTGAAGAAGCGCCGGACCTCCTCGCTGAAACGCCCGCACCCGTTGAGCCTGAGCCTGAGCCTGAGCCTGAGCCTGAGCCTGAGCCTGAGCCTGAGCCTGAGCCTGAGCCTGAGCCTGAGCCTGAGCCTGAGCCTGCAGAGTTTGCTCCGGCCACGCCGATCACCGAAGAGGAACCGGTGGCCGAAGCTGTGTCGGAGCGAGAAGCGCAGCAGGACGCAGACTTCGTCCGCATCGACGATATCGAGATCTCCCGCCCGCTGTACGACCTGTATGTGGCGGAAGCCCGCCATCACATCGCCACCCTGCACCAGGAGTTCGCCCGCCTCAAGGCCAACCCGACGCTGCAACTGCCCGAGATCGCACTTCGCGCCGCACACACCTTTGCCGGCATTTCCGGGACGGCTCGCATTGCGCCGCTCCATGCCCTGGCACGTGCACTTGAGCACGCAGAGCAACGTCTGCGCGACCAGTCCGCAGCGCCTTCGGCCGACGATCTGGCGCTGTTCAGAACCAGCGTCGCCACGCTGGAGGCCATGCTCGCCGAGGTCGTCAGCAAACGCATGCCACTCGAGGTGCCCGACCTGGTGGAGCAGCTAGAACGTGCGTGCCGGCATCCCAACGCCCCCGCCCGGGCCATGGCGCCGGAGACGTCCCCCGCTGCCGCGAGCGTCGTACCGGCCCAGATGCCGGAGGACGCCCCGGCGACGCGCGTCAGCGATGAAATCGACGAGCAGTTGCTGCCGATATTCCTCGATGAAGCCGGCGAACTGCTCAGCGAACTGCATGCCGTGCTGCGTAACTGGCAGACCGACACTGATAATTCCGATCACCCGAAGAGCGTTGCGCGCCTGCTCCACACCCTGAAAGGCAGCGCACGCATGGCCGGTGCAATGCTGCTCGGCGAGCAGCTCCACCAGCTCGAATCGCGTCTCGAAGCATCGCTCAAGAGCGGCCGCGAGATGCCGGCCCTGATCGAGGATCTGGTCACCAGCCTCGACCATACCGAACAGATGATCGACGGCCTGGCAAGCGGAGAAACAGTCCAGGCGCCCGAAACACCCGACACGCAGAAGACTGCAGCCGACACCGGCCCGGCAGTCAGCATCGACGCCGCCCCGGGCGAGGCCGACGGTGCCGCCGCATCCGGTACGCTGAGGGTACGTGCAGAACTGGTCGATCGCTTCGTGAACGAGGCCGGCGAAATCGGGGTTGCCCGCACTCGGATCGAGGGCGAGCTGCGCAACCTGCGCCGCTCGATGCTCGACCTGACCGAGAACGTCATCCGCCTGCGCAATCAGTTGCGCGAGGTCGAGATCCAGGCCGACGTGCAGATGCAGTCGCGCATGGCGCAGGCCGAATCCAGACACACCGAGTTCGACCCGCTCGAGATGGACCGCTACACCCGGCTGCAGGAACTCACCCGGATGATGGCCGAGAGCGTCAACGACGTCACGACGGTGCAGCAGAGTCTTCTGAAGAACCTCGACGGCGCCGACATCGCCCTGCACAGCCAGGCCCGCCTGTCGCGCGAATTGCAGCAGGCACTGATGCAGGTGCGGATGGTGCCGTTCGACAGCCTCGCCGACCGCCTCTACCGCATCGTGCGCAAGGGCACCAAGGAGCTGGGCAAGCGCGCCAACCTTGACCTGCGCGGTGGCCGCATCGAAGTCGACCGCAGCGTGCTCGAGCACATGGTGGCACCGCTCGAGCACCTGTTGCGCAACTCGCTTGCTCACGGCATCGAAGCGCCTGAGCAAAGACACGCTGCAGGCAAACCCGAGATCGGTCAGATCACCCTGAGCGTTAGCCAGGAAGGCAACGAAATCGTGCTCGAGCTTGCCGACGACGGCGCCGGCCTCGACTTCGAGCGCATCGCGGAAAGAGCGCGCGCCAACGGCCTGCTGGCAGCAGACGAAACCGCCGACGAGCGTCGCCTGACGAACCTGATCTTCGTGCCCGGCTTCTCCACCGCAGGCACCGTTTCCGCAGTCTCAGGGCGCGGCGTCGGCATGGACGTGGTGAAGGCCGAGACTGCTGCGGTCGGTGGCCGCATCGACGTCAGCAGCGCGCCGGATGCCGGCACCGTGTTCCGCATCTACCTGCCACTGACCCTGGCCGTTACCCAGGCCCTGCTGGTGCGCGCGGCGGGACGCCATTTCGCGATTCCGTCGAGCATGGTGGCTCAGGTCATGGAGCTCAAGGCCGACGCACTCGAACGCCTGTGCAAGGATGGTGGCACCGACTGGATGGGGCAGCACTATGCGTACCGCTATCTGCCACGTCTGCTTGGCGACGCGGTCAGCCAGCCGGAAATCCAGCGCTATAACTGGGTGCTGTTGCTGCGCGCCGGCGCACAGACGCTTGCGCTGCATGTCGACGCCCTGCGCGGCAACCAGGAAATCATCGTCAAGAATGCCGGCCCTCAGCTCACCCGCATTGTGGGCATGTCGGGCGCGACCGTGCTTGGCGACGGCGAGATCGTACTCATCCTGAACCCTGTCGCACTGGCCAGTCGCGGCCTGAGCGGCAATGATGTCGTTGCGGTGACGGAAGCACATGAACTGCCGCCCCAACCCGCCGCCGAGCCGCTGCACGTACCGACGGTGATGGTGGTCGACGATTCACTCACCGTACGCAAGATTACCGGCCGCCTGCTCGAACGCGAGGGTTACCGGGTCATCACCGCCAAGGATGGCGTGGACGCCCTCGAGGCCCTGATCGACACGGTACCGGACGTCATGCTGTGCGACATCGAGATGCCGCGCATGGACGGCTTTGACCTGGTGCGTAACATCCGCGCGGATGCGCGCACGAAAGACGTGCCGGTCGTCATGATCACCTCGCGACTGGCGGACAAGCATCGCAGTTACGCGATGGAGGTCGGTGCCAACCACTACCTGGGCAAGCCCTATCAGGAAGAGGAGTTGCTCGGTCTCATCGCGGGCTACGCCAGACGCAACTAAGCGGAACCGGGGCCGGCCGCGACAGGGCCTTGCCCCGTTTTCAGCCGGCCTTCACGACGCCGAAGCGCGACAGCGTGCGCGCCCGCGCGCTGGCATGATCGACGACAGGTGCCGGATAGTCGACGCCGATCCGGGTGCCCGCCGCAGTCTGGTCAATGCCGCCCATCGTCCACGGCGCATGGACGAACTTGTTCGGCACACGTTCGAGCTCAGGCAGATAGCGGCGAATGAAGCGCCCCTCGGGATCGAATTTTTCCGACTGCGTCACCGGATTGAAGATGCGGAAATAGGGCTGCGCGTCGCAACCGGTCGACGCGGCCCACTGCCAGCCGCCATTGTTTGCGGCCAGATCGAAGTCGATGAGGTGATCGGCAAAATAGCGCTCGCCCAGACGCCAGTCGACGCCGAGATCCTTGGTCAGGAAGGAGGCCACGATCATCCGCAGACGGTTGTGCATGTAGCCGGTCTGGTTGAGCTGGCGCATCGCAGCATCCACGAGCGGGTAGCCGGTACGGGCTTCGCACCAGGCCGCGAACAGCTCGGGCACATCGTCCCACTGCACGCGCACGTACTCGGGCTTGAAGGTGGTCTCCACCACGCGCGGGTGGTGCCACAGGATCATGTGGTAGAAGTCGCGCCACACCAGTTCGCTGAGCCAGGTTTCCGCCCCCTCCCCGCCATGCTGCCAGGCATAGGCCACCAGTTCGCGTATCGACACCGTGCCGAAACGCAGATGGGTGGACAGATACGACACGCCCTTCACCGCAGGAAAGTCGCGCGTCCGCTTGTAGCGGTCGATGCGGCCCTTGAACTCCTCGAACAGCGTGCGCCCGCCCGTCACCCCCAGCGGCATGCGCAGTTCGGCGAGATTTCCTGGGCCGAAGCCGATTTCGTCCAGGGCCGGAACAAGCTCCCCGGCCGGCTTCGGCGCAAGTGCGCCAGCATGCTTCTCCACCGGATACGCACGGACGAAGAAGTCGTCGAGCTTCTTCATCCAGGCGTTCCGATAGGGGGTGAAGACACTGAAGGGCGTGCGGCCCTGGGTCAGCACCTCGTCGCGCTCGAAGATCACCTGATCCTTGAAATCGACGAAGCTGATGCCGGCCGCCGCCAACTCCTCCGCCACCTTGCTGTCACGCGTGATCGCGGCAGGCTCGTAATCGCGATTGACGCACACCTGATCGACACCGAGCGCCCGAGCCAGGCGCGGGATCTCCTCCACGGCCCTGCCGTGACGCACGATCAGGCCCGCGCCACGACCGCCAGCCGCACGCGCCAAAGCATCGAGTGCCGCATCGAGCTCGGTCACCGCATGATGGATGAAGCCGACCCGACGGTCCTCCCTCGAGAGCAGGGCGTCGAGGATGTCGCGATCGAACACGAACACGCAATAGACCTTGTCCGCATGACGCAGGGCGTGATGCAGGGCCGCATGGTCGAAGTGGCGCAGATCGCGGCGAAACCAGACAAGTGCAGCATGCATGAGGTCGAACATCCAGGATGAACAGGGGCCGAGTATGAGCACAGGTGGACCGATGAGGTTCCCCGCGCAAGGCGCGCAGTGTCGGCGTAAAATACGCGGATGGATACCGTCTCGAGCAATCTCACGCACCACTTCCTGATCGCCATGCCCAGCATGGCGGATCCGCATTTCGCCCGTGCGCTGACCTATATCGCGGAACACAACGACCAGGGTGCTCTGGGCGTGATCGTGAACCGGCCGATCGACATGACGCTCGCGACCCTGTTCGAGCGCATCGAACTGCCGCTCGACGCAGAAGGCTTCGCCGACCAGCCGGTGTATTTCGGCGGGCCAGTGCAGACCGACCGTGGCTTCGTGCTGCATCGCCCGAGCGGCGAATGGCACTCGACCTTGCGCGTCAATGACGAGGTCGGGCTCACCAGCAGCCGCGACATCCTGCAGGTGATCGGCGCCACCGGCGAACCCAGCGAAGTGCTGGTCAGCCTCGGCTATGCCGGCTGGGATGCGGGACAGCTCGAGCAGGAACTGGCGGACAATGCCTGGCTGACGGTACCTGCCGACATGGCAATCATCTTCGACCTGCCACCCGAGGAGCGCCTGGCCGCCGCGATGCTGAAGCTGGGGGTCGACTTCGCGAAACTGAGCGAGGTTGCCGGGCATGCCTGAAAGCGCGGCGGCTGCAACGCCGCCTGCACTGCCTGCACGTGGCAGCCTCCTTGGCTTCGACTTCGGCCTGGCGCGCATTGGCGTGGCCAGCGGCGAACTCGAAACCGGTCATGCAGCGGCCCTTGAGACCCTGCACGAAGAAAGCAACAATGCCCGCTTTGGCGCCATCGCCAGGCTGATTGACGAGTGGAAACCTGTGGCCCTCGTCGTCGGCCTGCCCCGTCACCTCGATGGCGACGAGCATGAACTCAGCGCACGCTGCCGCCGCTTTGCCAATCAGCTGCACGGCCGCTTCGGCCTGCCGGTCATGCTGACCGACGAACGCCTGTCTTCGGTCGAGGCCGAACAGCAACTGCGCGAGGCCGGCGTCAAGCAATGGCGCGAACGCAAGCAGCAACTCGACGCCGTCGCTGCTCAACTGATCCTGCAACACTTTCTGGACTCCATCCGACATGCCAAGTCTTGATGCAGAAAACCTGTGCCGGCAGCTTGCCGAACAGCTGCGCCCCCACATCACCCCCACCACTGCCCTGGTTGGCATTCGTACCGGCGGCCTGTGGCTGGCCGAACGCCTGCACGCCATGCTCGGCATCAGCCAGCCGCTGGGGGCGATCGACGTCTCCTTCTATCGCGACGACTACGGCGCCCGGGGCCTGCACACCAAGCCACAGCGCACCGAGATCCCCTTCAGCGTCGAAGCGGCGCACGTCATCATCGTCGATGACGTGCTCTACACCGGCCGCACCACCCGTGCCGCGCTGAACGAGCTGTTCGACTTCGGCCGCCCTGCCTGCGTCGAGCTGGCCGTTCTGGTGGATCGCGGCGGGCGCGAACTCCCTGTCGCCGCCCGCTATTGCGCCCTGACCCTGCCCGAACCCATGCCTGCGTCGCAGAACCTGCAACTGGAGCGCGACGAAGACGGCAGCCTGAACCTGAGGACGGTCGATGCTTAATCCCCAGCTCAACAAGAACGGCGAGCTGCAGCACCTGCTCACGCTGGACGGCCTGCCGCGCGACATCATCAACGCCATTCTCGATACCGCCGCACCCTTTACCGAAGTGGCCGAGCGCGAGGTCAAGAAGCTGCCGCTGCTGCGCGGCAAGAGCATCTTCAACCTGTTCTTCGAGAACTCCACGCGCACCCGCACCACCTTCGAGATCGCCGCCAAGCGCCTGTCAGCCGACGTGGTGAACCTCAACGTGTCGACCAGCTCCACGGCCAAGGGCGAGAGTCTGCTCGACACCGTCGACAACCTGTGCGCGATGCAGGCCGACATGTTCGTGGTGCGCCATGCCGCCAGCGGCGCGCCCTTCCTGATCGCCCAGCACCTGCGCGCCAACGGCCGCAACGACATCCACGTCGTCAACGCCGGCGACGGTCGTCATGCCCACCCCACCCAGGGTCTGCTGGACATGTACACGATCCGGCACTACAAGCAGGACTTCACCAAGCTGACGGTTGCCATCGTCGGCGACGTACTGCACTCGCGCGTGGCACGTTCGCAGATCTGCGCGCTCACCACGCTGGGTGTGCCCGAAGTCCGCGTCATCGGCCCTAAAACACTGCTGCCGACCGACATCGAGAAAATGGGCGTACGCGTGTTCCACGACATGAGCGAAGGCCTGCGCGGCGTCGACGTCGTGATGATGCTGCGCCTGCAGAACGAACGCATGAACGGTGCGCTGCTGCCCACACCTCAGGAGTTCTACAAGGTCTGGGGCCTGACCGCGGAAAAACTCGCACAGGCCAAGCCCGACGCTATCGTGATGCACCCGGGACCGATGAACCGCGGCGTCGAGATCGACTCTGCCGTCGCCGATGGCGCGCAGGCGGTGATCCTGCCCCAGGTGACCTTCGGCATTGCCGTCCGCATGGCGGTCATGAGCATGCTTGCCGGCCAGTAAGGAAGATTCGATGAAGATCCGTATTGCCAACGGCCGGGTGATCGACCCCGCCAACAAGACAGACTGCGTTCAGGACGTGTTCATTGCCGACGGCAAGATCGTCGCTCTCGGCACCGCCCCCGACGGTTTCGTCGCCGAAAAGACGATCGACGCCGGCGGACTGGTGGTGGCGCCCGGCCTGATCGACCTCTCCGCCCGCCTGCGCGAGCCCGGCTTCGAATACCGCGCTACGCTCGAGTCCGAGATGGATGCAGCGATGGCCGGCGGCGTCACCAGCCTGGCCATCCCGCCCGACACCGACCCGGTGCTGGACGAACCGGGTCTGGTCGAGATGCTGTGCTACAGAGCCAAGAAACTCAACCGCGCCCATGTGTATCCGGTCGCAGCACTGACCCTCGGACTCAAGGGCGAGCGCCTGTCGGAAATGGCCGAACTGGTCGAGGCCGGCTGCGTCGCGTTCTCGCAGGCCAATGTGCCGATCGTCGACAACACGGTGCTGATGCGGGCCATGCAGTACGCGGCCACCTTCGACTTCCGCGTCTGGCTGCAGCCGATCGCCCCCTTCCTGTCGCGCGGCGGCTACGCCCACGACGGTGAGGTTGCCACCCGCCTTGGACTGCCTGGCATCCCGGTGGCGGCCGAAACCGTCGCCCTGTTCACATACCTGCAACTGGCGCGCATTACCCAGACCCGACTGCACATCACCCGCCTGTCGAGCGCAGAGGGCCTGAAGCTGATCGACCAGGCGCGCGCCGAGGGCATGGACGTGACCTGCGACGTGTCGATCAATCATGTGCACCTGTCGGACATGGACATCGGCTACTTCAACGCCAACTGCCACCTGGTCCCGCCGCTGCGCAGCCAGCGCGATCGTGACGCACTGTGCCGTGGCCTGGCCGAGGGCCGCATCAACGCCCTGTGTTCCGACCACACCCCGGTCGACGACGACGGCAAGCTCACCCCCTTCAGCGAATCCGAAGCCGGTGCAACAGGCCTTGAACTGCTGCTGCCGCTGACGCTGAAATGGGCCGAGCGCGCCCGCTTGCCGCTCATCGACGCGCTCGCACGCATCACGTCGGACGCCGCAGCGATCATCGGCATCACCAAGGCGGGCCATCTGTCACCCGGCGCGCGCGCCGACGTGTGCATCTTCGACCCGGAAGCGCAGGTCTGCATCAACCGCGACAGCCTGCGCAGCCAGGGCAAGAACACCCCTTTCCTCGGTCTGGAACTCCCGGGCAAGGTGCGTTACACGCTGGTCGAAGGGCAGTTGATGTTCATCGGCTGAACAGCCAGACCGGGAAAGGCAGCTCAGGCCTGCTCACGCAGCCTGGCTGCCACCGTATTCGCGGCGCCTTCCACGCGCACCCGCTTGGCACGCGAGGTCTCGCCGCTGACCAGGCTCACGGCGGATTTCGGCACCTTGCAGAAATCCGCCAGAAAGACGCATAAGGCCGCGTTGGCCTTGCCGTCTACCGGCGGTGCGGCGAGACGGATCTTCATCGCCTCGCCATGCAGACCTGCAAAGCCAGTCTTCTTTGCTCCCGGCTGGATATGCAGGGTCAGGGTCAGGCTGCCATCGGCAGCTTCGCGCAGCCAGTCGCTCACAGCCCGAACAGCATGGGCGCGAAGCTGTTACGCATGCCACCGAGCACCATCAGCAGGATCTGCAGCACCAGCAGCAAGACCAGCGGCGACAGGTCGACATTGGAGATGGTCGGCACCACGCGACGGAACGGGCGCAGAAAGGGCGCCGCCAGCGCGTCGAACAGCGCCGCAGCCGGCGCATGCGGACTGACCCAGGACAGCACCGCAGAGATCAGCACCACGCCGAACACCAGATACACCATCATGCGCAGCATCTCGACCAGTCCGAGGCCGAGCACGCCCAGCGCGATGCCGGCACCGTCGCCACCGAGGGCGACGCCGCGAATCAGGATCTCGAACACCACCAGCAAGGTCTGGAACGCCCACGCCGGCAGCAGGCTTGCCATGTCCAGACCGAACAGTCCCGGCACCACGCGCCGCAGCGGTCGCACCACCCAGTCGGTGGCGGTGACGACGAACTGTCCGATCTGATTGCGGAACGACACCCGTTGCCACTGCATGAAGAAACGCGCGAGCAAAACCAGGGTGATCAGGCTGATCGCCGTATCGACGATGAGTAACAGGACGTTGTTGAGCATGCGCGATCAGTCCTTTCCAAGCTCGTCGCCGAGCGCACGGCCACGGTCTGCAGCGGCCGCCACGGCGTCCACCAGGGTATCGTGCCAGCCAGCCTGGGCGAGATGGGCCAGTGCCGCGGCAGTCGTGCCGCCCTTGGAGGTCACTTTCTCGCGCAGCACCGAAGGCGCATCCTCGGAGCCTGCAGCCAGGCGCGCAGCGCCCAGCACCGTGTCGATCGCAAGCTTGCGCGCCGTGGCCTCGTCGAAGCCCTGCGCACGTCCCGCTGCCTCCAGCGCTTCGATGAAATGGAATACATAGGCCGGGCCGCTACCGGACACGCCGGTCACGCCATCCATCTGCGCCTCGTCCTCGATCCACACCGTGGAGCCGACCGCGGCGAGAATCCGTCCGGCGGCTTCCTTGCCCGCGGCGTCGACCGAGGGATCGGCATACAGCCCGGTGATGCCAGCACCGATCAGCGCGGGGGTATTCGGCATGCAGCGCACGATACGGCTGTAGGGTGTTGCCGCACTGCCAAGCCAGCGCCCGATATCGCCGAGCCGCAGCCCTGCCGCAATACTGATCACCAGCACATCCTTCAGCGCACCCGCCAGCGGCGCGACCGCAGCCTTCATCTGCTGCGGCTTGACCGCCAGCATCAGCACATCGCAGGCCAGCGCCTGCGCATCCGCCACGCCGGTCGCGCGGACGCCGAAGCGCTTGTGCAGGCGCTCGCGATTGTCGGCATCAAGCTCGATCACCTGGATGTCTTGTGCAACGAAACCGCGTTCGATCATGCCGCCGATCAGTGCGATGGCCATGTTGCCGCCACCAAGGAAGGTAATTTTCATTTGTCGTCCGAACCATGGGGTAAGTGTTGAGGAGCCGGCTTCAATCGCGAGCCGTCCCGTCCTGATGCGGCGGCAACTGCCGCTCGCCGAATATTGCCGTACCGACGCGAACGATCGTCGCCCCTTCTGCAATCGCCGCTTCGAGATCGTGTGACATGCCCATCGACAGGGTGTCGAGCGTCATTCCCTCCGCCACGAGCGCATCCCGGAGCACGCGCAGCGCGGCAAAGCGGCTGCGCACCAGGCTTTGGTCGGTGCTGGGCTCGGGAATGCACATCAGGCCGCGCAAGCGCAGCTGTGGCAGGACGGCGATTGCCCTCGCCAGTTCGGGCACCTCGGCAGGCGTCACGCCGCTCTTGCTGGCCTCGCCGCTGACATTGACCTGGATACACACATTGAGCGGCGCCAGATCGCCACTGCGCTGGGAAGACAGCCGCTCCGCGATCTTCAGCCGGTCGATGCCGTGCACCCAGTCGAAGGATTCCGCCACCGGACGCGTCTTGTTGCTTTGCAGCGGTCCGATGAAATGCCACTCAAGCCCGGCATCGCCCAGCGCGGCGATCTTATCCACGCCTTCCTGGACATAGTTTTCGCCGAAAGCACGCTGCCCGGCCGCTGCCGCGGCACGAACGTCCTCTGCGGGCTTGGTCTTGCTCACCGCCAGCAGGCGCACCGAGGCCGGGTCGCGTCCTGCGGCGCGCGCAGCCGCTACAATCCGTGCGCTAACGGCTTGCAAGTTGGCGGAGATTGATGTCATATTGCCAAAGCCTTTTCTCTCGGAGCACTGCGCCGAAAGTATAGCACCGGCCCCGCCGGCGGCTCCGGACGCCCCTTCCTCAAGCTCGTCAGAACCGACATCATGGACATCACAGAACTCCTCGCCTTTGCGGTCAAGAACAAGGCCTCCGACCTTCACCTCTCGTCAGGCCTGGCGCCGATGATCCGGGTGCACGGAGACGTCCGGCGCATCAACCTGCCGCCGATGGAACACAAGGACGTCCATGCCATGGTGTATGACATCATGAACGACGGCCAGCGCAAGCAGTACGAGGAAACCTGGGAGTGCGACTTTTCCTTCGCCATTCCCAACCTGGCGCGCTTCCGGGTCAACGCCTTCAACCAGAACCGCGGCGCGGGCGCCGTGTTCCGGACCATTCCATCCAAGGTGCTCACGCTCGAAGAGCTGAACTGCCCGAAGATTTTCAAGGACATCGCCAACCAGCCGCGCGGCATCGTGCTCGTCACCGGCCCCACCGGCTCGGGCAAGTCGACCACGCTGGCGGCCATGGTCGACTACGTCAATGAGAACGAATACGGCCACATCCTCACCGTCGAGGATCCGATCGAATTCGTACACGAATCCAAGCGCTGCCTGATCAACCAGCGCGAAGTGCACCGCGACACGATGTCCTTCACCAACGCGCTGCGCGCCTCACTGCGTGAAGACCCCGACGTCATCCTGGTGGGCGAAATGCGCGACCTCGAAACCATCCGTCTGGCGCTCACCGCGGCCGAGACGGGCCACCTGGTGTTCGGCACGCTGCACACCTCGTCTGCAGCCAAGACCATCGACCGTATCGTCGACGTGTTCCCGGCGGCCGAGAAGGACATGGTGCGTTCGATGCTCTCCGAGTCGCTGCGTGCGGTGATCTCGCAGACACTGCTCAAGACCAAGGATGGCGCCGGCCGCGTGGCTGCACACGAAATCATGATCGGCACCCCTGCAATCCGTAACCTGATCCGCGAAAACAAGATCGCACAGATGTACTCCGCGATTCAGACCGGACAGAACGTCGGCATGCAGACGCTCGACCAGTGCCTGTCCGATCTGGTGCGGCGTAACATCGTGTCAAACGCCGAAGCCAGGCTGAAGGCACAGAACAAGGAAAGCTTCGCCGGCTGAAGCAGCACGCCTGCGCCGTGGGTCGGCCGCAGGCTGCAACCGGACGAGACACTCATTCTGTCCGCATGCGCATTCATGCGGCTAAAGGGAGCTGAAAATGGAACGCGATCAGGCACTCAAGTTCATGCATGACCTGCTGCGGCTGATGCTGCAGAAGAACGGCTCCGACCTTTTCATCAACTCCGGATTTCCGCCGGCAATCAAGATCGACGGCCGCATCGTGCCGCAGTCGAACCAGGCGCTGAGCCCCGCTCACACCGCCGAACTCGCCCGCGCAATCATGAACGATCGCCAGGCCGCCGAGTTCGAGGCCACCAAGGAGTGCAACTTCGCGATCTCGCCGGCCGGCATCGGCCGCTTCCGCGCCAATGCCTATATCCAGCAGGGGCGGGTCGGCCTCGTCCTGCGAACCATCGCGCTGAAGATCCCAACTTTCGACGAACTGGGGCTGCCGGCCGTGCTGCGGGACATCGCAATGGCCAAACGTGGCCTGGTGATTTTCGTCGGCGGGACGGGTACCGGCAAGACGACCTCGCTGGCGGCGATGGTCGATTACCGCAACGAGAACAGCTACGGTCACATCATCACCGTAGAAGACCCGATCGAGTATGTGCATCAGCACAAGAACTGCATCATTTCCCAGCGTGAAGTGGGCATCGACACCGAGAACTGGGAGGCCGCGCTGAAGAACACCCTGCGCCAGGCGCCGGACGTGATCCTGATGGGCGAGATCCGCGACCGCGAGACCATGGACTACGCGATCGCCTTCGCCGAAACCGGTCACCTGTGTCTGGCCACGCTGCACGCCAACAGCGCCAACCAGGCCATCGACCGCATCATCAACTTCTTCCCGGAAGAACGTCGCTCGCAGTTGCTGATGGACCTGTCGCTGAACCTGCGCTCAATGATCTCGCAACGCCTGATGCCGCTCAAGGACCGCAAGGGCCGCATCCCGGCAGTCGAAGTCCTGCTCAATTCGCCGCTGATCTCCGACCTCATCTTCAAGGGTGAGGTGCCGGGCATCAAGGAGATCATGAAGCGTTCGCGCGAGCTCGGCATGCAGACCTTCGACCAGTCGCTGTTCGACCTCTACGAGGAAGGCATGATCACCTACGAGGATGCACTGCGAAACGCCGACTCGGTCAACGACCTGCGCCTGCAGATCAAGCTCAACAGCAAGCTGGGCGACAAGGACATGAGCTCGGGCATCCAGCACCTCGACATCGTCTGACGCAAGGGGCTTCGGCAGCGGACCGCGTCGCCGAAGCCCCGACCTGACCAGGCCTCAGGAGGGATCCTTCTGTGCGTCATCTGCAGCGCGTGGCTTGTCGCGCATGCTGCCGGAAATCACCTTGTACTCGAACAGCCGGCACTCCAGCGCCCCGTTGAACAACGGGGTGCGCTTGCTGGCCTTCAGGCCGATCAGCTTGGCCAGCATCATGTCGCCGCTGAAGAAGTAGCAGCGCCAGCCGGCCCAGTGTTTTTTCAGCGCATCGCCCAGTTGCGGATAGAAGGCGGCCAGCTCCTCTGCCTCGCCGATCCGCACCCCGTAGGGCGGATTGGTCACCATCACCCCGGCAGCGAACGGCGCCACCCGATCGAGAATGTCGGCCCGATCCAGCGTCACGCACTTGTCGAGTCCGGCTGCGGCCAGGTTCTCGCGGCTTCGACGCACCTGATCGCCAACAATGTCCGAACCGAAGATCGGCAGCGGCGCGAGCGGCTTGCGCCGTGCCTCTGCCGCACTGCGCACGGCCGACCAGGTGGCCTCGTCCAGATTCTTGAAGCGCTCGAAGCCGAACCCTCGCCCCAGTCCCGGCGCGATTCCGAGCGCCATCTGCGCGGCCTCGAGCAGGAAGGTGCCGCTGCCGCACATCGGATCGATCAGCGGCTCGCCAGGTTGCCAGCCGCTGAGTTTGAGGATGCCTGCAGCAATGTTTTCCTTCAGCGGCGCCTCGACGGCAGCCGTCTTGAAACCCCGCTTGTACAGGGGCTCACCCGAGGTATCCATGTACAGGGTGACCATGTCCTTGGTGAGGAAGGCATGAATGCGGACCGCGGGATTCGCGGTATCCACGTCGGGGCGACGTCCCACCACGGTACGGAAGTGGTCGCACACCGCATCCTTGATCCGCAGCGTAATGAATTCGAGACTCTTCAGGGGAGACTGCTGCGCCGTCACCGATACGCGGATGCTGTCGTCCGGCGTGAACCACTTGGCCCAGGTCACGCTGTAGGCGAGCTTGTAGATGTCGATCTCGCCTTGATAGCGGCTGCGCCCCACACGCCAGAGCACGCGCGTCGCCAGCCGGCTCTCAAGGTTGGCGCGATAGCAGCTCGCCCAGTCGCCGCTCCACATCACCCCGCCATGAAGAACCTCTGCGCTTGCCGCACCGAAACCCCGCAACTCGTCGGCCAGCAGGTTTTCGAGGCCACGTGGGCAGGGGGAAAAGAATGTTTCGGCCATGAAGCGCTCCGGAATGAATGGAAATGCCACAAGCGGCCGCTGTGGATCACAGGGCTCACGCTCGGGCGGGGCGGAATGCGCGCATTGTAACGTGTGCCACACGCTTGTCCCGACTCAGCTGCATCGGGCGCCGCCCGCAGGAAAAGAAAAACCCCGTCCGACTCGCGCCAGACGGGGCCTGAAGAAGGCCCGGACACCCATACTGGAGGGGAAACGGTGTCCGGGCCCTGTTACAGCGAATCGCGCCGGCAGGCTTACTTGCCCGCCTTGAGCTTCCATGCGGCGGCAACACGATCCTGCGCCGCAGCGAGTTGCTCGCCGGCGACCTTGGCCGCCTCTGCAGCCTTTTCCTTGGCCTCTGCCGCCTTGGCCTGAGCTTCTTCCGAAGGCGCCGGCAGTTTGGCCCACACCGGGCCGGTCGCCAGACCGAGGCCGGCGACGAGCAGCACTGCGCTAAGCATGGATTTCATGAACGTGCTCCTGTAACCGAATCCTGAGGATGGCCGGACTTCCCGGCCTTGACGTCGTCGTACCAGAACTCGTGATGCTCCCGTGCCCACGTCTCATCCACGTAACCGGTCTTCATCGACTGGTAGGCGCCTTCGACACCGATCGTGCCCATGTAGATATGACCGAAGGACAAGGCAAGCAGTACCAGTGCGCTCACGCCGTGCACCATGTTGGCCAGTTGCATGTCGGACCGCGTCCAGCCGTAGTTGGGGAAGTCCAGAACCAGTCCGGACAGCACCACCGTCAGACCGAGAAAGGTCACGCCCATCCAGAACCAGGTCTTCTCGCCGAAGTTGAAGCGGCTCGAAGGCACATGATCGCCGCCGAGCAGTCCGCCTGCACGCTTGATCCAGATCGCATCGCAAGCCTGCCACACGTTGTCGCGCAGGAAGGTGAGGATCATCAGCAGCACGAACACACCGAATACCGGCCCGACGTAGTTGTGGATCAGCTTGCCGACAACGAGCAGGGAAGCGAAGAACTCCGGCCCGAAGATCGGCGCCAGCACATGCTTGCCGAACAGGATTGCGAGCCCGGTGCACGCCAGCACGATAAAGGTGATTGCCGTTCCCCAGTGTGCGAAGCGCTCGAAGCCCGAGAATCGCTTCATCTTGCGACCGGTCGGCCTGTCATGCAGCTTCATCGTGCCCTTGACCAGCCAGAACAAGGCAATGGCCGAAGGTACAAGAATCAGCAGCCAGCCGCCGTACTGGGTGATCGGGCCGTTGCGCCACTGCCGCCAGGTATTGCCCTCGCTCTGGATCAGGACGCCGGCTTCCGGTCCCTTTGCCAAAGTGAAGTGTTCCTGGCCCGAACGCACCTCCCGCCACACCGGCGCATTGTTCAGCGGCTGCGACTGCTCGCGCGCCACTTGTTCGGCAGCCGCCTCGCCTGCCGCGTGTGCAGGCATGAAGGCGCCGAACAGCGCCATCATCCAGCACAGCATGACAAGCCGCAGGGCGCTGCCGCGACGCATGAAGAATGTCTTCATGGTGAGCCTCCTCACTGGGTGCGGTTGTATTCGTTCTGCGCGCGGGCGCGATTCTTCATCGCCAGCTCCCAGGCCGCCTTGTCACCCTTGAACACGGGGTTGTCCCAGGGCTGGCTGTCGGCCTTGCCCTGATACTTGCCCTGCTCGTAAGTGACCACCTGCGGCTGCTCGCCACAGCCCGCCAGCCCGCCGGCCAGCGCGACCGCGGCCAGCATCGACATCAAGCCTCGTGCGCTCATTTCGCGCCCTCCTTCTGCTCTTCACCGTAGGCCGTCATCCAGCCCCAGGCTTCCAGGCCCTTGCCACGACGCAGCACGCGGTCGCGGAAGATGTCGGACACGGCAGCCGAATCGCCCGCCAGCAGCGCCTTGGTCGAGCACATCTCGGCACAGGCCGGGAGCTTGCCTTCGGCCAGACGGTTGGAGCCGTACTTGGCGTACTCCTCCTTGGAGCCGGTCTCTTCCGGACCACCGGCACAGAAGGTGCACTTGTCCATCTTGCCGCGCTCGCCAAAGGCACTCGGGCCATTGGGGAACTGCGGCGCACCGAACGGACAGGCGAAGAAGCAATAGCCGCAGCCGATGCACATGTCCTTGTCGTGCAGCACCACGCCGCCATCTGCCTTGTAGAAGCAGTTGGTCGGGCACACGGCCATGCACGGCGCGTCCGAACAGTGCATGCAGGCCACCGACATCGAGCGCTCGCCCGGCACACCGTCGTTGATCGTCACCACACGGCGTCGGTTGACGCCCCATGGCACCTCGTTCTCGTTCTTGCAGGCGGTGACACAGCCGTTGCACTCGATGCAGCGCTCTGCGTCACACAGAAATTTCATGCGTCCCATTATTCTCTCCTCCCCCTCAGGCCTTCATGACCCGGCACAGGGTCGTCTTGGTTTCCTGCATCATCGTCACCGAGTCATAACCGTAGGTGGTCGCGGTGTTGACCGACTCGCCACGCACGATTGGCGCTGCACCTTCCGGGTAGTACTTGAGCATGTCCTCGCCCTGCCACCAGCCGGAGAAGTGGAAGGGCAGGAACACCGTGCCCGCACCCACCCGCTCCGTGACCTGGGCACGCACCTTGAGCTTGGCCTTGGTCGGTGACTCGACCCACATGTAATCGCCGTTGCGGATGCCCTGGTCGTTGGCGTCCTTCGGGTTCACTTCGGCGAACATTTCCTGCTGCAGCTCGGCCAGCCACGGGTTGGAGCGGGTTTCCTCGCCACCGCCCTCGTACTCGACCAGGCGTCCCGAGGTCATGATCAGCGGATATTCCTTGGAGATGTCCTTGACCTTGTCCTGCAGCGACTTGTACAGCGTGGGCAGACGCCAGAAGGCCATCTTGTCGGCGTGCGTCGGGTACTTCTCGACCATGTCCGGACGCGGCGAATAGATCGGCTCGCGGTGCAGCGGCACCGGATCGGGGAAGTTCCACACCAGCGCACGCGCCTTGGCGTTGCCGAAGGGGTGGCAACCGTGATTCTTCATCACCACGCGCTGGATGCCGCCGGAAATGTCGGTCTTCCAGTTCTTGCCCTCGGCCAGTGCCTTTTCCTCGTCGGTGAGTTCATCCCACCAGCCGAGCTTCTTCAGCAGCACATGGTCGAACTCGGGATAGCCCATCTGCAGGTCCGCACCCTTGGAGGCCGAACCGTCCTCGGCGAGCAGCGACACGCCGTCGCGCTCGACGCCGAAGTTGGCGCGGAAGTTGCCGCCGCCGTCCATGACGTGCTTCGAGGTATCGTACAGGTTGGGCGTACCGGGGTGCTTCATCTCGGGGGTGCCGAAGCAGGGCCACGGCAGACCGAAGTAGTCGCCGTCGCAGGGACCGCCCGAAGCCTTCAGCGTTTTCACGTCGAAGGTGTGCATGTTCTTCATGTGCAGCTTGAGACGTTCGGGCGACTGGCCGGTGTAGCCGATGGTCCAGGTGCCGCGGTTAATCTCGCGCAGGATGTCCTCGATCTCCGGCTCGTCCCAGCCCTGCTTGTCCTTGTTGAGCTTGACGTTCTTCACCAGCTCGTCGCCAAAGCCGAACTTCTTGGCGAAGGCATACATGATGGTGTGGTCAGGCTTGGACTCGAACAGTGGCTCGATGACTTTCTCGCGCCACTGGATGGAGCGGTTCGACGCGGTGCAGGAGCCGTAGGTTTCGAACTGGGTCGCCGCCGGCAGCAGATACACCCCTTCCTTGCGCACCATCGCCGCCATCGACGCCGTGGCCGACGGATAGGGGTCGATCACCACCATGGTGTCGAGCTTCTTCATCGCCTCGACCATCTCCGCACCACGCGTCTGCGAGTTGGGCGCATGGCCCCAGTACACCACCGCGCGCAGGTTCGAATCCTGGTCGATCAGTTCGTTGTCCTCGAGCACGCCGTCGATCCAGCGCGATACGGTGATGCCCGATTTGGTCATCATCGCCTCGGAGGCGTAACGCCCCTTGATCCACTCGTAGTCCACGCCCCACACCGTAGCCCAGTGCTTCCACGAGCCGGCAGCCAGACCGTAGTAGCCCGGCAGCGAATCGGGGTTGGGACCGACGTCGGTCGCGCCCTGCACGTTGTCATGGCCGCGGAAGATGTTGGTGCCACCACCGGACTTGCCCACGTTGCCCAGCACCAGCTGCAGGATGCACATTGCGCGCACGTTGGCGTTGCCGACGGTGTGCTGGGTCTGGCCCATGCACCACACCACGGTCGACGGCTTGTTCTTCGCCATCGCCTCGGCGACCTTGAAGACCTGCTCTTCCGGAATGCCGGTGACCTCGGTCACCTTCTCCGGCGTCCAGGTCATGATCTCTTCCTTGACCTTCTCCAGGCCAAAGACGCGATCGTTGATGTACTTGGTGTCTTCCCAGCCGTTCTTGAAGATGTGGTACAGCATGCCCCAGATGAAGGGGATGTCGGTACCGGAACGGATGCGCACGAAGTAGTCGGCCTTGGCCGCGGTGCGGGTAAAGCGCGGATCCACGACGACCATCTTGGCGCCGTTTTCCTTGGCGTGCAGGATGTGCAGCAACGACACCGGATGCGCCTCGGCTGCGTTCGAGCCGATGAACAGCATCGCCTTGGCGAACTGCATGTCGTTGTAGGAGTTGGTCATCGCGCCGTAACCCCAGGTGTTCGCAACGCCGGCCACCGTGGTGGAGTGGCAGATGCGGGCCTGGTGGTCACAGTTGTTGGTGCCCCAGAAGGACACGAACTTGCGCAGCAGATAGGACTGCTCGTTGTTGTGCTTGGACGAGCCCACCCAGTACACCGCGTCCGGACCGCTTTCTTCGCGGATCTTCAGCAGGCGGTCGCCCACTTCGCTCAGGGCCTGCTCCCAGCTGATCTTCTGGTACTTGCCGTCGACCAGCTTCATCGGGTACTTCAGGCGATGTTCGCCGTGACCGTGCTCGCGCACCGATGCACCCTTGGCGCAGTGCGCGCCGAGGTTGATCGGGGAGTCGAACACCGGCTCCTGACGCACCCAAACGCCATTCTTCACCACCGCATCCACCGCACAGCCCACCGAACAGTGGGTACACACGGTGCGCTTGATTTCCTCGCCACCGGCCATACGGTTCTCAGCCGACTCGGCCGCTTCGGCGCTACCGATCAGGTTGTAGGGCAACTGGGTGGCAATCGCGCCCGCCCCCATGCCGAGGCCGGAATGCTTGAGGAAGGCGCGGCGGTCCATGGTCTTGCCCATGATGCGGGCGGCCGAGCTGCGCAAACGCCGGTTGCTGCTGCCGCTCGCGACGGCACTTTTCCTGGTCAACATCGTTTGCTCTCCTTCAGATGCGCGCAGTGCGGTAGTAGTTGCGCATGTGCTCGCTGGTGCCGACGCGCTCGCTGGAGGCGGTACTCTTCACCGCCTGCTCCACTGCCGGTGCAGCCGGCCCGCTCGCCACCGTGGCCACCGCTGCCGCACCTGCGGCACCGCCAGCCCCGAGCGACAGCAGGAAATTCCGCCGCGACAGCTTGGTCTTGTTTTCGCTCATCCTCGTTCTCCCCATCAATTAGACGGACTGCGGGCCACGACCGGCCCGATCACACCATGTCGAACGCCTGGCGCTCGATATCGAAAAAGGCCTGCAGCAGACTGCCGACCCGTACATAGAAACTGGCCGACGGCGCTGCCGCGACCTCCGCCACAAAAGCGCCGTACCACGGCGCCAGGTGGCGACTGAAAAATGCCTGCTGGCGCACCAGGCCCTCGTCGTCCGGGCCGGTCACCACCAGGTGCCGCATCACTTCGGCCAGCGCGGCGATGTGGTCCTCAGTTTCAGCCACGCCTTCGCGACGCCCGAGCCCGAGTTCGAGCAGGTCCTCGCGCAATTCGGCGAGTGGCTCTTCCTGCAGGAAGCCGGTCAGATACCAGGAGCCGTTGAGCATGACTTCGGCACGACCCACGCCCTGAAACAAGGCGGAATACTCGGCCCCGACCGCCTCGGCCGTGGTCGCTGCCGCGGCTTCGCCAAGGGCCGCCCAGGCCTCCGGGAAGGCACCCTTGCCTGCACCCAGCACCTGCGCAGTCCGGCTCAGCCCTTCGAGCAGGGCCGCATCCGGCGCAGCAAAGTACAGGCGCGCAAGCAGCGCATAGTGTTCGGCACGGGCACGGTCCTCATCCGACCACGCCGGTGCGGGCTGCAGACTGCGGGCATCGGTACTCATCGGTGCATTCATTCGGTCATGTCCCAGGCTTTGGTGCTCTTCTCGTTCTTCATCAGGTCGATCACCCTGCAGTCGCCGCACATGCGCAGGCGGCCGAGTTCGGTGGCCGAGGCAAACATCGAGTGGCCGGTGAGGCGGGAGATCATGGCCTCGATCATCGGCGAAGCGCCCATCGCCTTGCCGCAGCTCACGCAGTGGAAGGTGTCGGCTTCGCGCAGCTTGCGCGCGCGGCGGGCCTCGTCACCGAACAGCAAGCGCGGTTCGAGACTGAGCGCCGACTCCGGACAGGCATTCACGCACAGTCCGCACTGCAGGCAGTTGCGTTCGATGAAATCGAGGCGGTAGGAGTCGTTGGACGCGCGCAGCGCACCGGCCGGACAGGCACCGGTACAGGCCATGCACAAGGTGCACGCATCGCTCGCCATGACCTGCCCGAAGGGCGCCCCGGCCTTGAGTGCCACCATTGCCGGCACACCGGCTTCGGTGCGCGCCGCCGGCGCTTCGGCGACCAGATGTCGCAGCGCCAGATCAAGGGTTTCGCGCTTCTTCGGCAGCAGGCGGAAACTCGCCGGCCGGCTCACGGCAGTTGCCGGAGTCCAGTCCCACAGCGCGCGCTCGAGCTTTTTCCAGTCGTCGGCATCGGCTGCATCGACGATACGCACCGGCTCGCCGGCATAGCCGAGCGCACCGAGAATCGCCGCAGCGTGTCCGGCCTGAGCCTGAAGCGGCGCGGGATCGTGACTGCCGGCCGTCAGCACCGCCACCTGACAGGCGCCCAGCGCCAGGGTGCCAAGCATCAGGTCGAGGCCGATCGCATCCGCACTCCAGATTTCAACCGGAATCACCCGTGCCGGCAGGCCGCGACCGCGGCGCGCCAGCCGCTCGATGAGCTTGCCGCCGGCGTCAGCCGCGTGAAAGAGCACGCAGGCATCGCTGCCACCGGCGCGCGCATATTCGGCCAGTACGGTTTTGACCTGCAGGCCGACGTCAGGCACCCGTGGATACTGGAAGGACAGCGCACCCGACGGGCACACCGTGCTGCAGGTGCCGCAGCCCTTGCACAGATAGGGATCGACCGCGATCACGTCACCGTTGCTGCGGATCGCCTCGGTGGAGCAGACCTCGATACAGTTGTTGCAGCCCGACTTGCGCGAGCGGCTGTGTGCGCACAGCCCGGACTCGAACGCCACATAACGCGGCTTTTCGAACTCGCCGACGCATTCGCCGAGGGCCTGAACCGCCAGCGCCTGATCGAAAGGATCGCGACCGGGCGCGGCATAGCCGTCGGGCAGCTCGACGCGCTTGAGCAGAGGCTCGGCCTGCAGATCGAGCACCAGATCGAACTGCTCGCTGCGTGCAACATCCTTGCGGGAAAAATCAATCGCGCCAATCTCTCCACAGGCAGTGACACAGGCGCGATGACTCTTGCACTTGTTCGCATCGACCTGAAAATCGAAACCGATCGCACCTTCCGGACAGGCCTTGATACAGGCATTGCAGCGCACGCACAGATCGAGATCGATCGGGTTCTGCTGCGCCCAGCTCAGTTCGAACGCGCCCAGGTGGCCCTTGAGCGCCAGCGGACGACCTGACCACACCTGACAGGTGTTCTCGGCCGGCAGCTCGACTTCGCCCGCGCGCTCGGTCATCAGCACCGAGACATCGAAGCTGGACGCCAGACGCTCCGCCCAGCCCAGTGCTGCGCCCGCTTCGCCGACGATCAGCAGCGCGCGTCCGGCATGCATCTGCACGCCGGTCACCGGCTCGACGTCGGGCAGGGTGGTCGCCGCTGCGATCAGGGCTGCCATCTTCGGCGTCACCGCTGCGCGCTCATCCGACCAGCCGGCGTTCTCGCGCAGATTGAAAAAGCGGATCGGGCGGGCAGAATCGATCGAGTCGGCGAGTTCGGAGAACAGGGCCGACTCCTGCGTACAGGAAACCGCCACGTCGCACCCGGCGGCAAGGTCGGCCTCCAGCACCGGCAGTTCGCGGCGGCAGAGTTCGTGATGAACCGAGACACCGGCGCCGGACGAAAGTCCGCTCAGCCGCTCGGCGTCGAGGTCGAAGCTGCGATTGCAATCGCAAAGACGGATCTGTTTGCTGCTATTGCGCATTGGCCCACATCCTTTGAGGTGTGGACTTAAAGCAGTCTCCGGGCCTATGCAAACCACCTCATAAGCGCAAAAAGAAACCAGAACACCTGAGCAGAACGGAAATCAACGCACTGCAAGGACAAAATGTCCCATCCAGGCCAATATGTCGCATCAACTCAATTTATTGCGACGCAATATTGGAATGCGCAGTTCATGCCGCATGATTCAGCCATTTCCCCGCATCATCGACAGCAAACGCAGGGCAGCACCGGGAAACCGGCGATGGCCCCTCAGCGACCGGAAGAAGCAGATTGCTCCATGGGCGCGGCTTCGACACCCCCGGCAGGAGATGCTTCGCCCCCCGCTATCGCTGGGCAAGGCTGGGACGGCGCGCTCGGCGCAGGCTCGGCCGCGCCCGCTTCCGGCAGCAAGGCGTCGCCCGCTGACGCCTCGTCCGGGGTCTGCGCCACCTGCTGCGACGTCGACTCGGCAGCGGCGTCCTCCTTCTCATCGCGGTCGGCCAGCCACTCGGCCGCCGAGCGCAGCTTGGCCAGCAGTTCCGGCGGAATCGGCGTCGACACGGAGTAGTCGTCGATGTAGATGTCCAGCCCGTCCATCACATTGAAGTGCGGGTCATTGAACAGCTTCTTCAGCGCCTGCCGACGCAGCCCCTCGCTCACCTCATCCTTGAGGAAGGCGGTGAAATCGGAGTCGAGTGCAAGCGAGGCGATATCCGGCAACGCAGCCGGCTCCGCCACCTGATCGACGCCTGCCGGCGACCCACCCTCGACAGCCGCAGCGGCCGCGGGCGGAACAGTTGCCGCGGGGGCCTGCTGTTCCGCCTCGGCCCTGGTCTCCGCCACCGGCGCCAGCTTCAGGCGTGACCAGCGCGACAGGAACCGTCCCGGTGTGCTCATGCCCGCCCCCTGTCCTGCGCCAGCGGATCATTGCGCCGCACCTTCCTGCGCGGCGCCGGCTTGTAATGCGTGTTGACGAAGTCGCCCACCCAGTCAGCCACCTCGCGCGACATCGGAATGCCATCCACCTGCTCGCCGGAATCCAGCCAGCGCGCCGCCTCTCCATAACTTACGGAAGTGACCTCGGGCGCTGCAATCTCGCCCTCCTTGCGCCACATCACGAAGACCTTGGGAATCGGCGAACTCATGTTGAGAAAGTAGTTGTCGACCTCGTCGCGAAAAAGCTCCAGCCGGAAGCCGTCAAACAGCCACTGATCGCGATCGTCTTCGTTCAGGATCTGGCGCGGCGCCGGCCTCGGCGCGCCCGGCTCGGACTGCGCCTCGGCATCGAACGCCGGCACCACCCCCACAGCCTCCCAGGCCTCATCGACCCAGCGATTCTGCAAGCGTCGACGCTCCATGATCACGGCTACGGGAAAGTGGTGCATGCGGGCATTCCTTGGATGGGTACGAATCTCGTTTACAGAATACGTCAGCCAGCGGCCGCGCGCATCGCGGCGCAGACTCCGCACCGCCGCCACTGCCCTGCATTGTGGACCGCCCTCACATACAATCGATCCATGCTCATTCCAACGCTCAACCTGATTGGTCCCGGCCGCCTCGGGCGCACCCTCGCCCGTCTGTGGCAGGACAAGGGCCTGGTGCGGATTGGCGCCGTCGCCGGCCGCGATGCCGGACGCTGCAGTAGCGCATGCCAATTCATCGGCGGAGGCACGCCCATCGTCGAGGGCCCGCTGCCAGCCGCCGAACTGTGGCTGATCGCGACACCGGACGACGCCATCGCCGGCATCGCTACTCGTCTCGCAGCAGACGCTGCACTGCGCCCGGGCGACATCGCATTTCACTGCAGTGGCGCGCTCGCCTCAGCCGTACTCGCCCCTCTGCAGACAAGCGGCGCCCACACTGCGAGCATCCACCCACTCAAGTCCTTCGCCAGCCCGGATACCGCAATCACAAGCTTCGACGGCACATTCTGCGCCTGCGAGGGCGAGCCCGAAGCCTTGCAGCGCCTCGCCCCCCTGTTCGACGCCATCGGCGCACGCCGTTTTGCAGTGGCGTCCGAACACAAGCTGCGCTACCACGCCGCCGCAGTACTGGCCTGCAACCACCTCGTCGCGCTGATGGAGGCCGCACTGCGCTGCATGGAAGGCGCCGGCGTGAACCGCGACACCGCATGGTCCGCACTGCAACCACTGGTCGCCGGCACGCTGACCAACGTCGACCGCAACGGCACCCGTGCCGCACTGACCGGGCCGGTGGCACGCGGCGACAAACAGACCATCCGCGACGAGATCGACGCGACCACAGACCTGGACCCCGACCTTGGCGAAGCCTACCGGGTGCTGTCGCTGGTGGCGCTCGGTCTCGCCCCACCCGAAAACGGCCTCACCCGCGCCGACATCTCAGGCAGTTCAAAGGGGTCAGAGTCGTTTGAACGCCGATCAAACGACTCTGACCCCTTTGAACGATGAGGCTACAATCCCCGCTCCACCCCATGGCAAGGCCCGCATGAATCTCCCGACCGCCCGACGCCCTGTGCTCAGCAGCGCCAGCCGACCGCTCACCGTCACTATTCCCGCCGTCAACGAGCACGGCGAACAGGTGCCCACCGCGATTGCCGGCGAGCACCCGCTCACGCTCTACGTCGACAAGCGCGAGATCGTCACCCTGATGACCCTGGGCGCCGCCCCCGAAGCGCTGGCCATCGGTTGGCTGCGCAACCAGCGCCTGGTCAAGAGCCTGGACGAGATCGCCTCGGTACAAGTGGACTGGGACGTCGAAGCCGTCTCCATCACCACCCGCAACGGACTGCAGGACGCTGACGAACGCCTCGGCACCCGCACGGTCACCACCGGCTGCGGCCAGGGCACGGTCTTCGGCGGGCTGATGGACGAGATCGACAGCATCCGGCTGCCTGCCCAGCGCAGCCTGTCGCAGGCCACGCTCTATGCACTGATGGACGCCGTGCGGCATCACGAGTCCATCTACAAACAGGCCGGCGCCGTACACGGCTGTGCCCTCGCACACGCCACGCCCGAAGGCAGCGAAGTGCTGATGTTTGTCGAAGACGTCGGCCGCCACAACGCGGTGGACGCGATCGCCGGCCACATGTGGCTGGACGGGCTCGACGGCAGCGACAAGATCTTCTACACCACCGGCCGCCTCACCTCAGAGATGGTGATCAAGACGGCACAGATGGGCATCCCCTTCCTGGTTTCACGCTCCGGTCTCACGAAGATGGGCTGGGACATCGCGCAGAAACTCGGCCTGACCATGATCGGTCGCGCCCAGGGCAAACACTATCTGCTGTTCAGCGGCGAGGAGTACTTCAAGCGATGAGCGCCGAGAAAATCACCGGCGTCGTTCTTGCCGGCGGCATGGGCCGTCGCATGGGTGGCGTGGACAAGGGCCTGGTCGAACTCGACGGCAAACCGATGGCTGCCCATGTGCTGGCACGGCTCGCCCCTCAGGTCGATGAGCTGATGATCAACGCCAACCAGAACACCGAGGCTTACGCGGCCTTCGGCCACCCCGTGTTCGGCGACGACATCCCCGACTTTGCCGGCCCGCTCGCCGGTCTGCATGCGGCGCTGGTGCGCGCCAGCCATCCGCTGGTGGTCACCGCCCCCTGCGACTCGCCCTTTCTGCCCGCCGATCTCGTTGCCCGGCTCGCGACCGCGCTGCACGCCAAGGCAGCCGACCTCGCTGTCGCCAAGACCTTCGACCAGGCGCATCCGGTGTTCGCCCTGTGCCGGCGCACGCTGGCCGATCACCTGCACGCCTTCCTTGCCGGGGGCGGGCGCAAGATCGACCGCTGGTACGGCAGTCTCAACATCGTCGAAGTCCCCTTCGACGACGAGGAAGCAGCGTTTCGCAACATCAATACCCGCGATGAACTCAGCGCAGCCGCAAGCGGCACCCTGTCCGGTGGCCGTGACTGATCGCGACCTGCCCCGCCCGGCCGGCGATGCTGCAGCAGACAGCCCCAACCTGACCGCGCGTCAGGCCGCGGCCTACCTGCACCTGAACGAGAAGAAGCTCTACGAGCTCGCCAATGCACGCGAGATTCCCGCGGTGCGCGTCGGCGGGAAATGGCTTTTCCCGCGCCCCTTGCTGGAGGAGTGGCTGCGCGAACAGGCGCACGGCGGTGTGCTCACCGATCGCCTGCTGATCACCGGCAGCGACGACCCGCTGCTCGCGGCCGTCGTCACCTCGCTGGTCCCGCAACTCGGCGGCGAAGCCTATGTGGCCTACAGCCCCACCGGCACCCTGCCGGGACTGGAGCTGCTGGCCCGGCGCCGTGCCAACATCTGCGCCCTGCACTGGGGCGGCGTCGATACCAGCGCAGCCCAGCACAGCATGCTGCTGCGCCGCTTCAGTCAGCACCCGCAATGGACTCTGGTGCGTCTGGCGCACCGCGAGCAGGGCGTGATGCTGCGCCGCGAGCTCAGCATCGACGGCATTGAGACGCTCGCCGCCTTCGACTACCGCTGGGCGATGCGCCAGCCCGGCGCCGGCTCACGTCACTTTCTTGAATCGGCACTGGCCAGCCGCGGCTTTCGACCCGATGACTGCAGCGTGGTCGCCGAAGCCCGCACCGAACGCGAGGCCGCCGGCCTGCTGGCACGCGAAGAGGCCGACTGCGCCCCCGGCACCCGCGCCGCCGCGGCCGAGTTCGGTCTCGGCTTCATCAGCCTCGGCTGGGAAGCCTTCGACCTCGCATTGCCACGCGAAATCGTGTTTCGCAAACTGTTCCAGCAACTGCTGCAGTGCTACGGCAGCGCCGACATGCAGCGCCTGGCCACGCGCCTGGGCGGCTACGACCTCAGCCCGCTGGGGCAGGTGCTGGGCAGCGATTAAAAGCGAAGTCTACGACGAAGTCGGCCACCGCCTGCGGATCGTTGATGTCGAGACAAGGCAAGGTCGTGCTCACCGCCACGTCAGTTGCCACCGCAACGATGTTGGGGTCGTCCGGAAACAGCAGCGGCTCGGGGACCGCGTCACGATGCACCTCGATCTTCGGGATCGCCGCGCGCTTGAAGCCCTCGACCAGCACCAGATCACAGTGCGACAGCTTTCCGAGCAGATCGTCCAGCGACATCTCGTCCTCGCCGCGTAGCTCGTGCATCAGCGACCAGCGCAGACCGGAGCTGATCAGCACCTCGCGGCAACCAGCGTGGCGGTGACGCCAGGAATCCTTGCCCTGGTGGTCGATATCGAAGGTGTGGTGGGCGTGCTTGACCAATGACACCGCGAGACCGCGCTGCGACAGGATGCCGATCACCTGCTCGACCAGCGTCGTCTTGCCACTGCCGGACCAGCCGGCGAATCCGATCACTTTCATCGTCTCTTTCCTGTCAGCCACCGCTGTTGCGGGCCGCTTCTGCGTGTTCGTTGCGATACATCGGCTCGGCGCGAATCCACAGGGTGAAGGCCGCCCCCTTGCCATAGATGCTATCCACCGTGATGCGGCCACCGTAGCGTTCGATCAATGAATAGCTGATCGACAGCCCAAGCCCGGTGCCCTGCGTCTTCTTGGTGGTGAAAAAGGGGTCGAATATACGCGCGAGATCGTCCTCGCGGATACCCTGACCGGTGTCGCTCACCGTGATGCACACCCCGCAGGGCATGTCATGTTCATCCCACGGCGTCGAACTCAGGGTCAGCGTGCCGCCATCGGGCATCGCCTGCACCGCGTTGACGATCAGATTGATCAGGACCTGCTGCAGTTCCTGAGTGTTGATCTCCACCCGCCGCGTGGTCTGCAGGTGCTGCACCACTTTCACCCCGCGGCTGGTCAGATGCTGCCGGGTGAGCACCAGGCAATCGGCAATCACCGTGGCCGGGTCGACCGTTTCGACATAGCCCGCGAACTCCCCGGGGCGGGCAAACTGCAGCAGCTTGGTCACGATCAACCGGATGCGGTTGACCTGCTCGTCGATCAGGCGGATCTCGCTCATCACCGGCGCAGCCTGCGGCCCGAGCTCTTCGCGCAAGAGATCGAGGTTGCCCTGGATGACCGCCGTCGGATTGCTGATCTCGTGCGCCACGCCTGCGGTCAGCTCGCCAATCGCGGCGAGCTTCTCGCTCATCAGCAACTGGCGCTGGGCAGCGCGCAACTCGGTGTTGGCCGTTTCAAGGTCGCGGGTGCGCGCCTCCACCTTGCGGTCGAGCGAAGCGGCAAGCTGCTCAAGCTGGTCACGCTTGAGCGCGAGCACATCGAGCAGGCGATCGAACTCGCGTGCCAGCAGACCGAGCTCGTCGCGACTGTCGACCGGGCCGACCCGCGCCGAATTGTCACCCCGGCCGATACTGCGAATTGCGCCGTGCATGCGCTCGATCGGCCGAAAAATGCTGCGAGCCCAATGCAGCGACCACACCGCACCGATGATGCTGATGGCGAGGAAGAGACAGAAGATCACCAGCAGGGCAACCGTCTTCGCCGCACTGAAAGGCGCCTCGAGAAAGCCGACGTAAAGCATGCCGACTCGCGTCCCCTGGCTATCGACGATCGGCTCATAGCCCGACACATACCAGTCGTTGACGACGAAAGCCCGCTCCAGCCAGGGCTTCCCATCGGTGAGGACGTGCTTGCTCACCTCGGCCGAGGCCCGGGTGCCAAGCGCGCGTTCACCCTCGAAAAGACGCACGTTGGTGGCAATGCGGGCATCGCCAAGGAAGAGCGTTGCCGTGCCCTTGCTGCCAAGCGGCAGGGAATCCTCGCGATAGACGATGGCATTGATGGTGTCGACGATGCCGAGGTTGCCGTTGAGCAGCACCCCGCCCTCGATCACGCCGGCCAGGTTGCCACGGGCGTCGAACACCGGCGCCGCAGCGTGAATCACCATGCCGCGTTCTTCCCGGGTCCGCGAATCGGGCGCCGCCCGCGGCGTATCGACCAGCGCGAGGCGCGCACGGTCACGCAGCTCCGGAGAAATCGCGGCCAGTGCGTCGGCGCTGAAGACCTCGACCACGCTGCGCTCGCCCGCACCCTCGCGGATCGCGCGCGACACGATGGCCCACTCGCCACGCTCCGCGCCTGCGGGCAGATGCCCGGTGGAATGCAGAACCCGGCCATTGACGTCGAGCACATTGATGAAATCGAGCCCGAGTTCGCCCTGAGCGGCCTTCAGCAAGCCCTCTGAGCCGCCTTCGGCAAGCGCCTGCGCCAGCTGCCGCGAAGTCGCAAGCCCGCCCACCCGGATGCCGACCCCTTCCACGACCCGGTCAAAATACTCATTGGCCGTGACCAGGTCGCTGCCGACCTTGAACACCAGCAGCTTGTTGTAATAGGTGTGACTCCAGTACCAGGTGAGGCCCATGATGATCGGAAAGCCGAGCATCAGCGGCGCCAGCACGAGGAAGAGCAGCTTGGCACGGACCGAGCCGAGGAAATACGCCAGCGGCGGCCTCAGAAAACGGGGAACTTGCATCGAGCGTGACGGCGTCAGACTTCGGCAGCCGCAGGACGCGTGTCCTCGCCCCAGTCGGCAAACTTGCGCTCCAGCGTCTTGCGCGACACGCCCAGACGGCGCGCGGCTTCGGACTTGTTGCCGCCGCAGGCTTCGACCACCCGCAGGATGTGGCGCTTCTCCACCACCTCCAGCGGCAGGCTGTCATCGTCTGCGGACGTCGCGGCCGTGCTGGCCGAAGACAGCGACGCGGCGGGAAAGGCGCCGAGAATCAGGGAGCGCTCGACGAAGTTGCGCAACTCGCGCACGTTCCCTGGCCACGCATAGGCGGCAAGCCCGCTCACCAGCCCGTGCGACAGCGGCAGCGGCGCAACCCCAAGCTGCAGCGACAGCATCTCCATGAAGTGCCGCATCAGGTCGGGGATGTCCTCCACCCGCTCGCGCAGCGGCGGAATGCGGATATCGACCACCGCCAGGCGGAAGTAGAGGTCCTGGCGGAAACGTCCTGCGGCCACCTCGGCGGCCAGGTCACGGTTGGATGCGGCGATGATGCGCACATCCACCGGAATCTCGCGCTCGGAGCCAACCGGACGCAGCTTGCGCTCCTCGAGCACGCGCAACAGCCGGGTCTGCATCGGCAGTGGCAGCTCGCTGATCTCGTCCAGGAACAGGGTGCCGCCATGGGCGTAATAGAACAGGCCGTTGCGACTCTCGCTCGCGCCGGTGAAGGCCCCTTTCACATGACCGAAAAGCTCGCTCTCGATCAGTTCCGACGAGATCGCCGCGCAATTGAGCGGCACGAAGGGGCGCTGCGCACGCGGGCTGGTCTGATGCAGCGCTCGCGCAACAACCTCCTTGCCGGTGCCGGATTCGCCGAGCAACAGCACCGTACTCGGCGTCTGCCCGACCCGCCGGATCATCGCGCTCAACTGCTGGATGGCCGGCGAATGCCCGACCAGTCCGATGACGTCGGTCGCACGCTCGGCCAGCTCGCGGCGCAGCACGAAGTTCTCACGTGCCAGATGGGCGCGCTCGAAACAGCGCTTGATCGAATTCAGGATCTGGTCGATGCGGAACGGCTTGAGGATGAAATCGGACGCGCCGCCGCGCAGTGCGTCGATCGCGGTTTCCATGTCGGCAAAGGCGGTGATCAGGATCACGTCGCCGCCAAAGCCCTGCTCACGCAGCTCGTGCAGCCATTCGATGCCCGACTTGCCCGGCAGGGCGATGTCGAGAATGATCAGATCGAAGTGCAGACGCGCCATCAGTTCGACCGCCTGCTCGACACAGCCCGCGGCTTCCACCATGCCGCAACGGCGCTTGAGCGTGCGCTCGAGGAAGTGGCGCATGCCCTCCTCGTCGTCGACGATCAGCACCGAATGGGCCTGCCAGCTGAACTCGTGCTTGTCCGCCGGCTCCGTTGCCGGCACTGCAGTCTCAGGCTGCATCATGTCTCCTCATCACCTGCGGCTACCCCCTTCAGAACGGCTTGAGCACAACCAGGAAAACGACCACTAGCAGCACCACGACGGGAATCTCGTTGAATACCCGGAACCAGACATGGCTCTTCGTGTTCTTGCCCGCCGCAAAGTCGCGCATCAGCTTGCCGCAATAGAGGTGGTAGCCAATGAGGCCCACCACCAGCGCGGTCTTGGCATGCAGCCAGCCACCGGCAAAACCGTAGCCGAACCACAACCAGAAGCCGAGACCGACGGCAAGAATGCCCAGCGGGGTCATGAAGCGGTACAGCTTGAATTCCATCAGCGCGAGACGCTCGCGGGTCGCCGCATCCTCGACCATCGCATGGTTGACGAACAGGCGGGGTAGATAGAAAAGACCGGCGAACCAGCTGGTAACAAGAATGATGTGCAGCGCCTTCACGGTAAGCATCGAAATATCTCCGGAAAATCAGGTGGGCAAGGGGGATTGAAGAGCAGAGGACTGGCGCGCCGCCAGCAGGCCGGCACTCACCGTCGGATAACGCAGGTGGGCGCGCAGTTCCCGGTACATGCGGCGATTGCCGATGCGACGCGACTCCGCCATGAACGAAAGCGTCATTGCCGGCAGCCTGAGCGCGATCTCTTCGCGACTCAGGCGCTGCGGGCGCGCCAGCCCGAAGGCGTCGGCAACGGCGTCGAAGTATTCGCCCATCGGAAACTCGGTATCGTCGACTGCGTTGTACACCCGGCAAGTGCGACCACGGAACAGGGCCAGCACCGCAAGCCGTGCGAGATCGTCAGCATGGATGTGATTGGTGTAGACATCATCCTCGGCGCGCAACACCGGATCGCCGCGACGGATTCGCTCCAGCGGCAGGCGCTCGCTCGCATAGATGCCCGGCGCCCGCAGCACGCTGACACCCACGCCGCAGCGACGCCCGAAGGCACGCAACTGGCGTTCGGCATCGACCCTGCGCGCAGCACGTGGCGAACGCGGCCTGGCGGGACGGGTCTCGTCGATATGGGCGCCGCCACAGTCGCCGTAAACCCCTGTCGTGCTTATGTATATGAGGTGCTGTGGTAGACTCGTCCGGCTTGCTAGCGCAGCGAGAAGATGGCGGGTACGGGGATCGGTTTTTCCCTGAGCCGGCGGGGGGGCAAAATGCAGCACGGCGTCGGCAATGCCGGCCAACCGGGCCAGGCTGCGGCGGTCATCGAGATCGGCCAGCAGTGGCACGGCACCCAGCCGGCGCATGTCCTCGGCGGCCTCAGTCCGGCGGACAAGGGCGAACACGCGGAACCGCCGCACCAGCCAGGGAATCGCGCGCAGGGCAACATCGCCGCATCCGACGACAAGAATTCTTTTCATTCGCACATTATCTCACGCCCCATGCCGTATCAGATTTCGCTCCAGCCCGGTGGCCAGACCTTCTCCGCCGATGCCGACCAGACCATCCTCGAAGCGGCACTCGAGGCCGGCCTGCTGCTGCCCTACAGTTGCCGCGACGGCGCCTGCGGTGCCTGCAAGGGCCGGGTGGTCAGCGGCGAGTTTGACGTCGACGCTTACTCCGCCAGCGCCCTGTCCGACACCGAGCGTGACGCCGGCACGACCCTGTTCTGCCGGACGCGGGCGCGCTCAAACATGGTGCTCGAGGCGCGCAACGTCAGCCGCGCGGGCGACATCCCGGTCAAGAAGCTGCCGTGCAGGGTACAGAAGCTCACCCGCGTCGCCGACGACGTCATCGTGCTTGAGCTCAAGCTGCCGGCCAGCGAGCCATTCCGCTTCAATGCCGGTCAGTACGTGGACATCCTGCTTCCCGATGGCGCACGCCGCAGCTTCTCGATTGCCAATGCCCCGCACGACAACGGCCACATCGAGCTCCATGTGCGCCTGATCGCGGGCGGCCGCTTCACCGGACAGGTGTTCAGCACCATGAAGGAGCGCGACATCCTGCGCTTCGAGGGACCGCTCGGCAGCTTCTGGCTGCGCGACAGCGCACGCCCGATCGTAATGGTGGCCGGGGGCACCGGCTTCGCCCCCATCAAGGGCATGATCGAACACGCCATTCACGCCGGCATCACGCGCCCGATCACGCTTTACTGGGGCGCGCGCCAGCCCGAGGGGCTGTACATGGACGCGCTTGCACGCAGTTGGAGCGAAAGCCTGCCCGGTTTCAGCTATGTCCCGGTGATTTCCGACGGCCTCCCCGACGACGGCTGGGACGGTCGCCGCGGACTGGTGCACGAAGCCGTGCTGGCCGACTTCGCGGATCTGTCCGCCCATGAGGTCTATGCCTGCGGGGCACCACCGATGATCGATGCCGCGCGCAGCAGTTTCGTGGAGGCACGCGGCCTTGCCGAGGATGCCTTCTTCGCCGACGCTTTCACCTTCGCCACGCAGAACGCCTGAGCCAGGATCATGAGCCAGACCACCTTCATTACCCGAGAACCCGTGGTCAACAAGAGCCGGGCGATCACCGCGAACCGCCTGATCGCGCATGGCCCGAATATCGGCGAGGTGGTCGAGACCCTGAATGAGCTCGTCGACCAGTGGCCGACCCACCACCCGGTCTTTGTCAGCCTCGGTCGCCTCGTACCGACGCCGGCACTCATGGACTGGGCGGCGCCAGCGAACGCAATGATCGAGATTCCCGCTCAGGCCCTGGCCCATCCGCAGACCCAGGCGCTGCTGCCAAAGCTGCAGGAAGCCGGTATCAGCGTCTGTCTGACCTGGTTTTCCAGTGGCACCGCCCTGCCGCCGGGCATCGACTGGCGCTTCGTCCTGATGGATGCACGCAAGCATCCGGCACCCACCGGCTCGCCTGGCCTCAGCATGGCCTGGGGGCTCAAGGATGTCCCGGCCTTCCGCCAGGCTGTGGGGGCTGGATACGATGGCGCCTCGGGCTGGTTCTTCCTGCACGGCAATCCGCCGGCCCAGGAGCTCTCGCCCGGCCACGCGCAGATCGTCAGGCTGCTCAACCTGGTGCGCAACAACGGCGAAATCCGCGATATCGAAGCCGTGCTCAAACAGGACGTCGCACTGTCCTACAAGCTGCTGCGCTATATCAATTCGGCCGGTTTCGGCCTGATGTGCGAAATCCAGTCTTTCCGCCACGCGGTCAGCATTCTCGGTTACTCGAACCTGCACAAGTGGCTGTCTCTGCTGCTGGTCACCGCCAGCCGCGACCCCGGCGCACCCGCGATGATGCAGACCGCAATTGCCCGCGGACGGCTGATGGAGGAGATCGGCGCCGGCTTCTTCGACAAATCGGAGCGCGATAACCTCTTCATTACCGGTGCCTTTTCGCTGCTGCACGTCCTGTTGGGCACATCGATGCAGGCCCTGCTCGACGAGATGCATCTGCCGGCATCGGTAACGGACGCCCTGCTCTCCGATGAAGGTGACTTCGCCCCCTTTCTCAGACTCGCACGCCACTGCGAAAATTTCGATGGCAGCGGTCTGATCAAGGCTGCGGCCGAGCTGCACCTGTCTGCTGAGCAGATCAACCGTGCCCAGCTCGTCGCGCTGGGCTTTGCAGACAGTCTGCAAGCCTGATCGCAGCGCGCATTCGTTCACATCCAAGCGTGCGCGCAGGCTCTAGAATGCGCCTCACCGCAGCCAATCCAGTTCGCCCGTATTCATGACCCAGGCTTTGCCCGGACCGTCCAGCCTGCACCCCCTGCCAGAAAGCGGCGCGACCGTGTTGCGCCTGCTCGCAGCCAACTCGCCGAACTGGCCCGAGGTGGCGCTGGTGGCTGCGCGCGACCCGGCCTTGTGTCTGATGCTGCTGTCGTCCGCACCGCTGGAGCAGGATGAGCTTGAACAAGGGCTGAATACCGCGCTGCGACGCCGGCTCGAAACCCTTGGGCCAGACCTGCTGCGTGCCTGGCTGCTGAGCCAGGCGTGCGCCGATGTCAGCACGGGCGGCGTCCAGGCGCTGGTCGTGGCTGAATGTGCACTCCATCTTGCACTTGAAACTCACTACCCAAGGCCTGACGAAGCCTATCTGGGCGGGCTGTGGCATACGCTATTTGCCCACCGGCGCGAAACGTTCACCACGCCCGGTGCGCTGCAGCCCGACAACGACCGTCAGCATCTTGCCCAGCTCGTCCGCAATTGCGGGCTCCCCGGCACCCTCGCCGATGCGCTCGAACTTGGCGATTTGCTCGACGAGCAACTGCACGGCGCCCACCCGCTCGTCGGTCTGCTGGCAGCCGCACACCGCCTCGCCGGCGATGGCTGGGAAGACCGCATCCCCCGGATTGAATCCCTGACCGGGCTGCCATCGACAAGCCTCATCAGCCTGCGCTCGGATGTCGGCTACATCGTCGCCGGTCACGCGGCCTACCCGGCCCCCCCGGGCAACACCACGGCGCTGGAGGCAAGCCGGGGACTGCCAGCTCTGATGGAGGACGAACCCTTTCGGGCGGCCGCTCTGCATGGACTGATCGTCGCTGGCTTTACCGATCTCGACGTGGACTCCGCCGGCGCGCGACTGGCGATTGCGTGCGCCCTGCTCGGCCGCTGCGAAATGCCCATCGTGCTGATTCCAAACGAGAAGGGCGTGCTGCTGCCGCTGCTCAAGGCTGCACCCGGCTCTGCCGCCGCGTGGCTGCAGGAGCTGTCACTGCGCGAAGATGACGAAGCCAGCTGCATTTCACTTGCACTGCGCAGCGGCGAACCGACAAGCTGCTTTCCCGCCAGCAATGCCCCCGGGCGCAGCATGGCCGACTGGCACCTGGTGCGCTGGCTCGGGCAACGCGGATTCTGCTGTCAGCCCCTTCAACTCGGCCCGCTGCGGGGCGTAGCACTGATCGGCCTGGCGCACGAACACGCGCTGGGCGGTGCGGCGCGCTGGATGATCGGGGAGCTGCTCTCTGCGGCCGCACGCAACATTCTCTCCACCCAGCGCCAGCATGCCGCCGTCGCCGCCCGCGAAGCCGAACTACATGCACGCTTCCGCGAGCACGTTCGTCGCATTGCTCACGAAGCCACCAATCCGCTGACCGTGATCAAGAACCGCCTCAGCCTGCTCGTTCAGAGCCATGCGGATGACAGTTCGCTGCAGGAAGACATGAGCCTGCTCAATGCCGAACTCGATCGCATCGGCAATCTGCTGCGCTCGGCGGGCAATCTGCCGCAAGAGGGCGCCGAGGCACCGAGCTGCCGCATCGTTGATCTTCTGCACGAAATGCGGGCGCTGTACGCCGACACACTCTTCGCACAGCGCGACATACAGTTCGAGCTCCGCGCCGTGGCGGGCGCCCCCACCGTCGCAATGCCGGCTTCAGCACTGAAACAGGTTCTGCTCAACCTGTTGCGCAACGCGTCCGAGGCCTTGCAGCCAGGTAGCCGCCTTTCGCTTTCATTTGCAGGCCAGATCATTGCCGATGGTCGCGCCTGCGCCGAACTGCGCCTGATCGACAACGGCCCCGGGCTTCCGCCCGAGCGCGCCGCCAATCTGTTCGCCCCGGCGACCAGTCAGAAAGGGGGACAGCACCAGGGCGTGGGCCTGTCGATCGTGCGTGAAATCCTGACGAAATGGCACGCATCCATACTCTGTCGGAGCCAGCCAGGCAGCGGCACCAGCTTCCAGATCTTCATCCCACTGGAACATTCCGCCTGAGTGTTGCATTATCCTGAAAGTGCTATAGCGGAACGCCGCAAACCGGGAGCGCATGGTCATACCGGGAGAACAGCCCTTCTACGCGAGTATCGCCGGATCGCAACCGGACGCAGACGTCTGCCGCATTCTCGTCGTTGATGACGATGCGTCCTTGCGTCGTACCCTGCCGCTTGTGCTTGCGCGCGAGGGGCGCGTATTCGACGAGTGCGCCAGCATCTCCGAGGCGGTTGCTGCGCTTGAGCGCGAACACTTCGATCTGATCCTGCTCGACTACCGTCTGCCCGATGCCACCGGCCTCGATCTGCTCGACTGGCTGACCAATCATGAGCGCGAAGAGGCCGTCATCGTCATCAGTGGCGAAGACGCCATTGATGCTGCCATCGGCGCCTTGCGCGGCGGCGCAGACGATTACGTGCGCAAGCCCTATCATGTCGCCCAATTGCAGCGCGCGGTCGACAGCACCCTGCACAAGACCACGCTGGAACGGGCCAACCGGACCATGAGCCAGCGTCTGCGGGCGTCGGAACGCCTGCATCGCTTCCTGGTCGAGAGCTCGCCCGACATGATCTTCACCCTCGACCCCGAGGGCCGCTTCAGCTACATCAACCCGCGCGTGCGCCAGATGCTCGGCTACGAGCGGGCAGCATTGATGCGGCGCCCCTTCTCCACTCTCGTAGTGGCGGAGGACGTCGACCGCATCAACAGCCTGATGTTTGCGCGCGGCAATACCCCGGGCGAGAGCTTCAACATCGAACTGCGTCTGCGGCGAAATCGCGAAACCCTGGTAGAGGGCGGACCGGAAAGCACCACTGTATCGCTCACCGGCATTCCCATGCCCGGCAGCGGCGGTCGCACGTCAAACGGCCTCTACGGCGTGGCGCGCGACATCTCGGAGCGCAAGCGCGCCGAAGAGATCATCACCTTTCAGGCCTATCACGATCAACTGACCCGCCTGCCCAACCGGGTCCTGTTCAAGGACAGGCTGGAGCTTGCGATTGCCCAGGCACAGCGTCGCACCGGCGCGCTGGCGGTGATGTTCATCGACGTCGACCGCTTCAAGCTGGTGAACGACACCTTCGGCCATGCGGAGGGCGACGCCCTGCTGCGCGGCATCGCTGCCCGCCTGTCGACGACCTTGCGTCGCGGCGACACCCTTGCCCGCCTCGGCGGCGACGAATTCACCGTCCTGCTTCCCGACATCAACCACCCGGAAGATGCCGAGATCATCGCGCGCAAGATCCTCGATGCGCTGGCACCGCCCTTCCGCCTCGACCACGGCGACTTCCGGGCCACGGTCAGCATCGGCATTTCGCTCTTCCCGCGCGACGGCGATACCGCTGAAGACCTGACCCGGCACGCCGATATCGCGATGTACCAGGTGAAGCGCTCGGGCAAGAACGCCTTCCGCTTCTTCGACCCTGAACTCAACGCGCACTACCGCGAACGCATTGCACTCGAAAACGACCTCCGGCTTGCGCTCGAGCGCTCGGAGTTCGAGCTGTACTACCAGCCCCAGGTCAGCATGAAGGCCGCGCGCGTGGTCGGCATGGAGGCGCTGCTGCGCTGGAATCACCCCACCCACGGACAGATCGGACCGGCCACTTTCATCCCGGTGGCCGAGGAGATGGGGCTGATCGGCGACATCAGCCACTGGGTGCTCGAAGAGGCCTGCGCACAACTGGCACGCTGGCGCGCTGACGGCTTTGAAGACCTGCGCATGTCGCTCAACCTTTCACCGCACGATTTCAGCCGCCCGGACATCGTGGACATGGTGATCGAGTGCGTGAGCCGCAATCAGTTGCCGCCGGCACAGGTCGAACTCGAGATCACCGAAAGCATGATGATGCAGGACACGGCCGGCGTCGCTGCCAAGGTAAAGGCGATGCGCGAAGCCGGTCTGAGCGTGGCGATCGATGATTTCGGCACGGGCTACTCGGCGCTGGCCTACCTGCAGAAGTTTCCGGTCAGTACGCTCAAGATCGATCGCAGTTTCGTGCGCGACCTCGACGGCCCTTCGACCAATCCGATCATTTCGGCCATCACCGGCATTGCGCGGGGATTCGGGCTCCACCTGATCGCCGAAGGCGTGGAACATGCCGAACAGGCGGAAACCCTGCGCATCCTCGGTTGCGACGTCATGCAGGGCTATCTGTTTGCCCGCCCAGGCACCGCGGCACAGGCGAAGGGCTGGCTGGAAGTGGCACCTCAGCCCGATCTTCAGCGCTGACTCGATACGAAAAAAGCCGGCATCAGCCGGCTTTTGATTGCAGTGGGCGGTAAGACCGCTCCGGAAACACTTACTTCTGCGACAGAACCCAAGTCACCAGCGTAGCGGCTTCTTCGGCCGACACCTGCGGGTTGGGGGGCATCGGGATCTGACCCCAAGCGCCTACACCACCCTTCTGAATCTTGGTCGCGAGCATGGCAGCGGCGTCTTTCTGGCCAGCGTACTTGGCAGCCACGTCCTTGTAAGCCGGACCAACCAGTTTCTTGTCGACAGCATGACAGGCCATGCAGTTCTTGGCCTTCGCCAGATCTGCAGAGGCGAATGCCGGAGCGACAGAAAGGAGACCAGCAGCGACCACAACAGCAACAAGAGCCTTCATGTTGTCTTCCTCATTATGATGATCTTAAACACCGCAAGATACTAACCCATGGGGCGGGGCTATGCTACCCAATAGGTCAGAGACAGAGTACCCGATAGATGCTAGGAACTGTCACTTGGTTCCCCTGGCGGCACTGGCGGATTGTGTTGTCGGCAAGGGGGCGCCATGCGAGGGCGCACCGCCTTTGGCAGGCTGACGCAAAGCAGGAATGCCGCACCGACACCGCGGTGGGCTGGCCTGTTTCCCCGGTTTTCCCTCATGGTTGCGCACCGTCATGACCGCGTTGCGCGCGCACGGCAATCTGCCGCACCAGCGCGGACGCGCCGGGCAGCAGACGCCACAGAGGGCGACAGCCCACCATGCGTACAGCGCCGATCGCCCGCCCGTTGCGGGAGCGCCGTGCGCGTCGCCTCAGGCCCCCAGCCCGGCCAGTGCCGCGGCGTGCAATGACGCCGTCGCCGCCGCAACCACGCGACCATCGGAGTCCACGCCAAGCGGCCGACCCTGCCAGTCGGTGATCACCCCGCCCGCCCCTTCGATCACTGGCACGAGGGCCAGGTAGTCGTAAGGCTGCAGACCGGCTTCCACCACCAGATCCACATGGCCGCTGGCGAGCAGGCCATAGCAGTAGCTGTCACCACCGAAACGACGCAGGGCCGTCCGCCGGCTCAAGGCGTCAAAGCGTGCCCAGTCGGCGGGTTCAAAAGCATCTGGCGAGGTCGTGTAGATGCAGGCCGCGCCCAGCTCGGCACACCCGCGCGTGCGGGCCTGCTGACCGTTGAAGAGCGTCTGTGCACCACCGGCGGCACTCCAGCGCTCGCCTGTGTACGGGATGTCGATGAGCCCGAGCACAGGACGCCCCCGGTGCAGCAGCGCGATCAATGCTCCCCACAAGGGCGAGCCGGTGATGAAGCTCTTGGTCCCGTCGATGGGGTCGATCACCCACACGTACTCGGCATCCATGTTCTCCCTGCCCTGCTCCTCTCCGAGGATGCCGTGATCCGGAAAGGTCTCGCCGATCAGCGTGCGCAAGGCGGCTTCCACCTCGCGGTCTGCCACCGTCACCGGACTCTCGTCGTCCTTGACGAAGACATCGAGCGGGGTGCGAAAGCGTGGCAGGGCGATGCGCCGGGCCTCGTCCGCCAGCCGGTGGGCCAGCGCGACCGCCGTGCTGAGTAAGGACTCGGGGTTGTCGGTGTAAGGCATGATTATTGCTCGGCTCTTGACGTGTAATAGCAAAACTATGCACATTTACCCAAAAATCCACAAGCTTTCTGATTTGAGCGCGTGGTTCATGCACCACCTTGGTTCATCGCGCACACCCTTTTGGAGAAAATGATGAAATCGTCCCGCTTCGCCCTGCGCCCTCTCGCCGCCCTTGCAGCCGCCTTCACTGTCGCGGGCGCCGCCCATGCCGGCACCATCGTGGTCTATACCGCGCTCGAGGAAGACGAGATCAAGGAATATGTTGCCGCTGCCAACAAGGACATGCCCGACCTCGACATCAAGGTCCTGCGCCTGTCCACCGGCGATCTGGGTGCGCGCATCCTGGCCGAGGCCGCCAATCCGCAGCATGACGTGATCTGGGGCTGGGCACTGACCAACATGCTCGACCCGCGCGTGCAGGCACTGGTCGAGCCCTACACCGCCAAGGGCGAGGACAAGCTCGCTGCCGCCAACAAGGCCGCCGACGGCAAGTGGTTCGCCGCCACCGGTTACATGGGTGCGTTCTGCGTGAACACGGAAGTGCTCAAGCGCAAGAACCTGCCCATGCCCACATCCTGGAAGGACCTGAGCAACCCGATCTACAAGGGCGAGGTGGTCATGCCCAACCCGGTCTCCTCGGGCACGGGCTACCTTCAGATCGCCGCCTTGCTGCAGTCCAAGGGCGACGAGGCTGGCTGGACCTTTCTGAAGACCCTCGACGGCAACGTCGCCCAGTACATCAAGTCAGGCTCGCGCCCGTGCAAGGCCGCCCGCGCTGGTGAGTACGCCATCGGAACGTCCCTCGCCTTCGCCGCCATGCAGTCCATCGAGGAAGGCTATCCGCTCAAGATGGTGATCCCCAACGACGGTGCCGGCTATGAGCTCGAGGCCACGGCCCTGATGACCGGCTCGAAGAACAAGGCCGATGCCAAGCGCTTCCTCGACTGGACGCTGTCACCCTCGGCCGCGGCGCTTTACACCAAGTACAAGGCGGTCGTGACCATTCCGGGCACCCCGCAGTCCAAGGCCGCCGCCGCTGCCGGCCTGCCCAAGGATCTGAGCAAGGTGCTGTACCCGATGGACTTCGCCAAGTCGGCACTGGACCGCGACACCATCCTGAAGACCTGGCAGACCACCATCGGCCGCTGAAACAGGACACAACGGGAAAGCATCATGGCACTGGAAATACGAGACCTGAACAAGAGCTTCGGCGGCGTACCCGCCCTCGAACGTATCAACCTGACGATCGAGGCCTCCGAGTTCGTCTGCCTGCTCGGCCCCAGCGGCTGCGGCAAGACAACCTTGCTGCGCATCATCGCCGGGCTGCTGGGCGCCGACCGGGGGCGTATCCTGCTCGATGGGCGTGACCTGTCGGCGGTGCCCACTCGCGAGCGCGGCTTCGGGATCGTGTTCCAGTCCTACTCCCTGTTTCCAAACCTGACCGTAGCCCAGAACGTGGGTTACGGTCTGTCCATCCGCCGCACGCCCAAGGCCCAGGTCGAGGCGCGTGTGGCGGAACTGCTGTCGACGGTCAAGCTCTCCGAGTTCGCCGGCCGCTACCCGGGCGAACTGTCCGGCGGCCAGCAGCAGCGGGTGGCGATTGCCCGCGCACTGGCGGTCAACCCCGCCCTGCTCCTGCTCGACGAGCCGCTCTCGGCTCTGGACGCGCGGGTGCGCGCCGCCTTGCGCGAGGAGTTGCGCGAGGTTCAGCGCAGCCTGGGCATTCCGACCCTGATGGTGACCCATGACCAGGAAGAGGCCATGGTGCTCGCAGACAAGGTGGTGTGCATGAACCATGGCCGGATCGAGCAGGTAGGCTCACCGGAGGTGCTCTACCAGCAGCCGAAGACCCGCTTCGTGGCCGAGTTCATGGGGCAGAGCAATCTGTTGCCGCGCGACTGGCTGCAACAGGTCGAGCCCGCCCTGGCGGCCACCGCACCGACCGAACTGGGTGAAGCCGCACTGGCCTGCGTGCGCCCCGAAGCCTTGACCGTGACGGCTGCAACCGATGGCCACGCGCGCGTGCTCGATCAGTTGTTCCTGGGCAACTTCAAGCGTCTGCGCCTGGACTGGCTCGGCCGCACCCTGCTGGCCGAAGTCCCGGCCCACACCCCCCTGCGCCCGGGCGATGCCGCCCGGGTCGCCATCGCACCCCACGCCTGCGCCTGGATTGCCCCATGAGTGCCGCCGCCCAAATCCCCCTGATGCCGGCAGACCGCTGGCTGCTGCGGGTCAGCCTGTGGATCCCCCTGGGTGCGCTGTTGCTGTTCTTCGCCCTGCCCATGCTCTACATCGGCGCGCGCAGCTTCATGATCGACGGCGGTGGCGTCGGTCTGGGCAACTACCTGGCCCTGCTCGACACCCCTGGCGTCTGGCGCGCCACACTCAACAGCCTGTGGCTGGGACTCGCCACCACGGTCGTCACCCTGGTGCTGGCCTTCTTCCTCGCCTACGGGCTGGAGCGCACCTGCATGGCCGGCAAGCGCTTCGTCGGCCTGTGCCTGAGCCTGCCCATGCTGGCTCCTTCGCTGGTGCTTGGTCTCGGCCTGATCTTCATCCTCGGGCGCAACGGCATCGTCGGCAAGGTGCTGGACATCCGCCCCGAGATGTATGGCTTCTGGGGCCTGCTGATCGCCGACGTGCTCTACGCCCTGCCCCAGGCGGTGATGATCCTGCGCGTCGCCCTGTCCCAGGCCGATGCCCGCCAGTACGAAGCCGCCGAGGTGCTCGGCGCGAGCCCCTGGCGCCAGTTCATGGACCTGACCCTGCCGGGCATGCGCTACGGCCTGCTCAGCGCCGGCTTGGTGGTTTTCACTATCACGATTACCGACTTCGGTAACGCGGTGGTCATCGGCGGCGACTTTTCGGTTCTCGCCACCGAGATCTACAACCAGGTCAGCGGTCAGATGCGGTTCGGCATGGGCGCGGTGGTCGGCCTGTTGCTGCTGCTGCCAGCCGCCCTGTCGGTCTGGATCGAGCGCGTCGCCGCCCGCCGCCAGGCCGGCATTGGCGCCGAGTCGGCCAGTCCGCCTCAGCCGGTGCGCGCGCCCGCGCGCGACGCCGCCTACACGGTGATCGGCATCGGCATTGCGGCAAGCATCTTCTTCGTGGTCGCCACGGTGGTGGTCGCCGGCTTCATCCGCCTGTGGCCCTACCGTCTCGACTTCACCCTGAAGCATTACGACATCACCGTATCGGGAGGCTACGACAGCCTGTGGACCTCGCTGGCCGTGTCGCTGCTGGCAGCCGCCGCAGGCACCGCGCTCCTGTTCCTGCTGAGCTTCTCGGTGCGCCGCCTTGGCGGCTGGTCAGCCCGGCTGGTGACCCTGCTCGCTGCCCTGCCGGTGGGGGTTCCGGGGCTGGTGCTCGGCCTTGGCTACGTGTTCGCCTTCAACGCGCCGGACATGCCGTGGACGGTGTTTTACGGTACCGTGTGGCTGCTCGCCATGTGCAACTTCTACCACTATCACACCCAGGGCTACGTCACCATGATGACCGGTCTGCGCAACGTGCCGTCGGCGCTCGAGGACGCAGTGGGCGTGCTCGGCGGCGGCACCATGCGCCTGCTGCGCGACGTGTATCTGCCCGCGGCGCGCAACACCTTGTGGACCGTTGCGGCCTTCCTCTTCATGCGTTCGATGGTGACGCTCTCGGCGGTGATCTTCCTGATCACGCCCACGCTGTCGCTGTCGGCGGTGACCGTGATGCGCCTGGATGAAGCCGGCTTCACCTCGCAGGCGGCAGCCTTCTCGTCGCTGATCATGCTGGTGGTGGGCACCGTATCGCTGGGTCTGCACCTCGCCAACCGCCGCGCCGGCGGCCACTGAACCATCACCCGGACCGATCATGCTTCAGGAAGAACGCTATCAACGCATCCGCGCCCTGCTCGCCAGCTTCACCCGCCTGAGCGCTGAGCGCATCGCCAAGGATCTGGGTGTGTCGCGCGAGACCACGCGGCGCGATCTGGTCGCGCTGGAAGCCCTCGGCGAACTGCGCCGCATCCATGGTGGCGTGGTGCTCAACCAGCCCGAGGCCGAGCCGCCGTTCGAGCGCCGTCTCAAGAGCCATCACCGGGAAAAGCGCGCCATTGCCAAGGCCGCGGTGCGCCTGCTCAAGAGCGGTCACACGGTGTTTCTCGACGCCGGCTCCACCACCCTGATCATGACCGAGGAACTGGTCTCTTTGAGCGGGCTGACCGTCCTCACCAACGGCCTGGAAATCGCCACCCGGATGGCTGCCGCCGGCGGCGCTGAGCGCGGCAATCGGGTCATCGTGCTCGGCGGTGAGCTGATGCGCGGCGTCCCGGCAACCTGCGGCGCGGCCACCGTGGCCGAGATCGGACGCTACCGCGCCGACCTCGCCCTGCTCTCGCCGGTGGCGGTGCACCCGTCCGAGGGCGCGAGCGATTTCGATCTGGACGAAGCTGCCGTGGCCCAGGCCATGTGCGATGCCGCAGAGCGCCGGATCATCCTCGCCGATCACAGCAAGATCGGCATGCGCAGCCGGCGCTGCTTCTGCCCGGCGAAACGGATCGACGTGCTGGTGACCAATCAGGCCGCCCGAAAGCACCCCGAGTTCGCGGGTTTCGCCGACACCGGCATTGAGGTCGTGCTCGCATGAGCACGCAACACCCGCCCATGCCCTGACGAGAAACAACCATGGCTTATCGACACACCGTTGCCGGCCACACCTGGCAGTTTGCCGACCTCAAGGCCCTGATGGCCAAGGCCAGCCCGCTGCGCTCGGGCGACGTCCTCGCCGGCCTGGCGGCCGACACCGCCGTCGAACGCATGGCCGCGCGCCTGTGCCTCGCCGAGGTGCCACTGCGCCGCTTCCTCGACGAGGCCCTGATCCCCTACGAGACAGACGAGATCACGCGGCTAATCATCGACCGCCACGACCCTGCCGCCTTCGCCCCCATTGCACACCTCGACGTCGCTGGTCTGCGCGACTGGCTGCTGGCCGAATCCACCGACACCGAGGCACTGACCCGGGTGCAGGCCGGACTCACCCCGGAGATGGTGGCTGCCGTCAGCAAGCTCATGCGCAACCAGGACCTGATCCTGGTTGCGAAGAAATGCCGGGTGATCACGCGCTTTCGCAACACCATCGGCCTGCCCGGCCGGATGGCGGTGCGTCTGCAGCCCAATCATCCGACCGACGACCTGCGCGGCATCGCCGCGAGCATCGTCGACGGCCTGCTCTACGGTGCCGGCGACGCAGTGATCGGCATCAATCCGGCCAGCGACAGCCTGCCCCTGCTCTCCCGTCTCAACCACATGCTCGACGAGGTCATCGCTACCCTGGATATCCCCACTCAAAGCTGCGTGCTGACGCATGTAACCAACACGCTCGGGATGATCGAGGGCGGTGCGCCAGTGGACCTGGTGTTCCAGTCCATTGCCGGCACCGAACAGGCCAATGCCGGATTCGGCATCGACCTGGCGCTCCTGCGCGAAGCGCGCGAAGCCGCACTGAGCCTCGGACGTGGCACCGTGGGCGAGAACGTCATGTACTTCGAGACCGGCCAGGGCAGCGCCCTGTCTGCCAATGCCCATCACGGCGTCGACCAGCAGACCTGCGAGGCACGCGCCTACGCCGTGGCCCGCGAGTTCAAGCCTTTGCTGACCAACACCGTGGTCGGCTTCATTGGCCCGGAATACCTCTACGACGGCAAGCAGATCATCCGCGCCGGGCTGGAGGATCATTTCTGCGGCAAGCTGCTGGGCGTGCCCCTGGGCTGCGACGTGTGCTACACCAACCACGCCGAGGCCGACCAGGACGACATGGACACCCTGGTGACCTTGCTGGGCGTGGCCGGGGTGAACTTCATCATGGGGGTGCCGGGCGCCGACGACATCATGCTCAACTACCAGAGCACCTCCTTTCACGATGCCCTCTACGTGCGCGAGGTGCTCGGTCTGAAGCGTGCCCCCGAGTTCGAAAGCTGGCTCGCCGCCGCGGGCCTGACCGACGCCGACGGCCGCTTGCGTCCGGCTGTGGGCGACCCAGCGCTGCTGGGCACCATGCAGCGTCTGCGCCTGCTGCCCTGATCCACCGGAGACTCTGATGGCATCGAAGGACATCGACCCACGCCACGACACCGCACCCGAGCGCGTCGCTCAGGACCCGTGGTCCGGGCTGCGCCGCTACACCGCCGCACGCCTCGCCCTCGGCCGGACCGGCGCCAGCCTGCCCACGCGTGAAGTGCTCGGCTTCGGTCTTGCCCACGCCCAGGCCCGGGACGCAGTGCACCTGCCGCTCGACCTCGCCGCCCTGGCCGAAGGCCTTACGCAACGCGGCCTGGCCTCGGTAACGGTCGCCAGCCAGGCGACGGACCGCGCGGCCTATCTGCTGCGCCCCGACCTCGGCCGCCGGCTCGATCCGGCAGACGCGAAACGGCTGGCCGAACGCCAGGATGCGCCCTTCGAACTGCTGCTGGTCATCGCCGACGGGCTATCCTCCATGGCCATCGAGCGCCATGCCCTGCCGCTGGTGGACGCCATCTGCGCAAGCCGGCCCGAGGGCTGGCGTCTCGGCCCTGTGGTCCTCGCCCGACAGGCGCGGGTGGCACTCGGCGACGAGATCGGTGCCGCCCTGCACGCGCCGATGGTCGCCGTGCTGGTGGGCGAGCGCCCCGGGCTGAGCGCACCGGACAGCCTCGGCATCTACCTGACCCTGGGCCCACGCCCCGGACGCATGGATGCCGAACGCAACTGCATCTCGAACGTGCGCCCAGCAGGCCTCGCCTACCCGGCGACCGCGCGCAAGCTGTGGTGGCTGTGTCAGGCCGGTCGCCAGCTCGGCCTGACTGGCGTAGCCCTGAAAGACAACAGCGACGCCGCCCCCCTTGCGGACCCCGGCACCCCCGACGCACTGACCGAACCGGACGCCTGAATCCAGAAGTCCGGCGCCAGCATCGTGTCTTCAGCTGTTGCCGTCAGGTTGTTAGCAAAACTGCCGCTCGAGACAAAGCGGATGCAGGACGTACAAACAATCGAATCAATAGCTGAATAAAAAAGCCATATTAGCTTTCGATTATTTATTCTCGGAGGAGTGGCATACTATTCGCCCTGCGGTAACGGAATGGCACCCGCATATCCCGGAGCGAAGGTTCGGTCCTGGGTGGAGCGTTTTCAAATCAAGGAGGGAATATGTCTGACAGCATCAACCAAACCCGTCGCACGTTCATGAAGGCCAGCGGCGCAGTCGTGGCCATGATTCCGGTCGTTGCTTTCGCAGCCAAGAACGACGCAATGCGTACCAGCATGAAGTACGTCGACAAGTCGACCGACGCGGCCAAGGTTTGCTCGGGCTGCATGCACTTCGTAGCCGGCTCTCCGCTGGGCGGCTGTAAGCTGTTCGCCGGCGACACGGAAGTGAACCCGAACGGCACCTGTGTTGCCTGGGCCAAGAAGCCCTGATCCTCGATCAGTCGAGGATCAAACGGGGACAGGTCGCAAGACCCGTCCCCGTTTTCATTTCAGCTGCCGGGCCCTCCGCCGCGGCACGATGGCCCGGGTCAGCACGCCGGACTGGACGACGCCCATCCGCCGGGTCAGGCCTCCACTGTGCGCAACAGCCCCTGGCGCTCGACGAAGTCGATGATCTCGGCCAGACCCTGGCCCGTCTTCAGATTGGAGAAAATGAAGGGCCGCTCGCCACGCATCTTGCGCGCATCGCGGTCCATGACCTCGAGCGAGGCACCGACCAGCGGTGCGAGATCGATCTTGTTGATCACCAGCAGATCGCTCTTGGTAATGCCGGGCCCGCCCTTGCGCGGGATCTTGTCGCCGGCCGAAACGTCGATGACGTAGAGCGTCAGATCCGACAGTTCAGGTGAGAAGGTGGCAGCGAGGTTGTCGCCGCCCGACTCGACGAAAATGATCTCCAGCCCCGGAAAGCTGCGGTTGAGGCGATCGACCGCTTCGAGGTTGATCGAGGCGTCCTCGCGGATGGCGGTGTGCGGGCAGCCGCCGGTTTCGACGCCGATGATGCGATCTGCCGCCAGCGCCTCGTTGCGCACCAGAAACTGCGCGTCTTCCGCCGTGTAGATGTCGTTGGTGACCACGGCGATGTTGTACTTGTCACGCAAGGCCTGACACAGGGCGAGCGTGAGCGCGGTCTTGCCGGAACCGACGGGGCCGCCGATGCCGACACGAAGTGCCTGGGATGCAGGAGTAGTCATGATTCTGTGGTTTCCGTCGTTCAGCTTCTGAAGAGCCGTGAATACTGCGTTTCGTGGTGGCTGCTGGCAAGCGCCAGGCCGGGGGTGTAGTTGCTCCAGTCGTCTTCCGGGAGCGCGATCGCAAGTGGCACCAGATCGGGAATGCGCGCGCCGAGCACTGCCAGCATGCGTTGCCCCGCGCTCTGGCCGAGCGGCACGGTCTTGACCGCCGCCATCACCTGATTCTCCAGCCATGCCCACAGGTAGGCGGCGAGCGCATCGGCCACCGGCACCTTCCAGGCCGCGGCAGCAGCGGTCCATGCAGTCGGAAACGCCGGGGTGTCGAGCGCCTGCAACCGCGCCCGCCAGCCGGGCAGTGAGGACCAGGCGTCGAGCTCGACCAGCATGCGGACCAGCGAATAGCCCATCTGCACGGTTTCGGCACGCAGCTCCGAGGTCTCGCGACTGGCGACGAAATCGTCGTTGAGGCGTCGCACCGCGTCATCGTCGCCCTGCGCCCAGGCTTCGAGCAGACACGCCACCAGCGGCGCCTCGAAGCGCGCCACGCTCCATTCGAGCAGGTCGCCGATCCAGCGCTGGGTGTCGGCCTCGGTCTTGACCCGGCCGCATTCGACCGCCCACTCCAGCCCCTGCGAGTAGGTGTAGGCGCCGACCGGCAGTGCCGGGCTGGCCAGTTGAAGCAGACGCACCAGCGGCAGCAGCCCGCCCCCGACCGCCGCACCGGATACGGGCAGCGTCACTTGGCACTCATCATGTGGATGCGCGCGCCACTGCCGTCACCCGGATGCTGGTGACCATGGGCATAGGCACCGGCCTCGGGCTCGAAGGGCGCGGAGATCGGCGACACTTCCGCGCCCAGCCCGACCAGCATGCCTTCGAGCACGTGATCGGCCTGAATCCGCAGCCAGCCTTCGCCGAGTTCGACGGCGACATGACGGTTGCCGAGGTGGTAGGCCGCGCGTGCGAGCTCGAAGGCATCGGCGCAGCGCACCTCGAGCAGGGATTCCGGCGCAGCCACGACTTCGACGATCCGTCCGTCCTGGGCGTGGAGTTTCTGACCGCCGCGCAGGATGGTGCCGCGGGGGAGGAACAGACCGACTTCCTCGCCCGAGCTCAGTTTGGCGCGCAAACGGCTCTTGGTGCGGTAGCCAAAATCGAGTTCCAGGGTTTCCGTTGCGGCGCGTACGCCGGTGTAAAGCGATTCAATCAGCAGCATGTCAGTTCAGTTTCCAGGGCCTGCTTGACGCGACACGAGGTTCGACGACGATCATGGCGGATTGCGTCAGAACAGGAAATAGCGCTGCGCCATCGGCAGTTCGGTCGCGGGTTCGCACGTGAGCAACTCGCCATCGGCGCGCACGATATAGGTTTCGGGATCGACGTCAATGGTCGGCATCGCACCGTTGAGCACCATGTCGGACTTCTGCACGCCGCGGCACCCCTTCACCGCGACCAGCGGCTTCGTCAGGCCAAGCGCGGCGACCGCCGGGTTGGACAGCGCGGCCTGCGAGACGAAGGTCACCGAGGTCTTGAGCGCCTTGCCGAAACTGCCGAACATCGGCCGGTAATGCACCGGTTGCGGCGTGGGGATCGACGCGTTGGGATCGCCCATTGCCGCCGCCGCGATCATGCCGCCCTTCAGAATCAGGCTGGGCTTGACGCCAAAGAAGGCCGGCCGCCACAACACCAGGTCGGCCAGCTTGCCGGGCTCGATCGAGCCCACGACGTGCGAGATGCCGTGGGTGATCGCGGGGTTGATGGTGTACTTGGCGATGTAGCGCCGGATGCGGAAGTTGTCCGCCTTGCCGTCGCCACGCTCGCCATCCTCGGGCAGTGCGCCGCGCTGCACCTTCATCTTGTGCGCGGTCTGCCAGGTGCGGATGATGACCTCGCCGACCCGCCCCATCGCCTGCGAGTCAGACGACATCATGGAGAAGGCGCCGGTGTCGTGCAGGATGTCTTCGGCCGCAATCGTCTCGCGCCGGATGCGCGACTCGGCAAAGGCCACGTCCTCGGCAATCGCCGGGTCGAGGTGATGACACACCATCAGCATGTCGAGATGCTCGTCGATGGTGTTGACCGTGAATGGCCGCGTCGGGTTGGTCGAGGACGGCAGCACGTTCGGCGATCCCACCGCCTTGATGATGTCGGGCGCGTGACCACCACCCGCACCTTCGGTGTGGAAGGTGTGGATGGTGCGGCCCTTGAACGCGGCCAGCGTGGTTTCGACGAAGCCGGATTCGTTCAGGGTGTCGGTGTGGATCGCGACCTGCACGTCGTGCTGCTCGGCCACATTCAGACAGTTGTCGATCGCCGCCGGCGTCGTGCCCCAGTCCTCGTGCAGCTTGAGGCCGATCACGCCCGCTTCGACCTGCTCGTTGAGCGGCCCCGGCAGGCTGGCGTTGCCCTTGCCGAAGAAGCCGAGGTTCATCGGGAAGGCTTCAGCCGCCTCGAGCATGCGATGGATGTGCCACGGCCCTGGCGTGCACGTGGTGGCGTAGGTGCCGGTCGCCGGCCCGGTGCCGCCCCCGAGCATGGTGGTGACGCCCGACATCAGCGCCTCTTCGATCTGCTGCGGGCAGATCCAGTGGATGTGGCTGTCGATGCCCCCGGCGGTGAGGATCATGCCCTCGCCGGCGATGACCTCGGTGCCCGCACCGACCGGAATGGTGACGCCGGGCTGGATGTCCGGGTTGCCGCCCTTGCCGATCTTCCAGATCTTGCCGTCCTTGAGGCCGACGTCCGCCTTGACGATGCCGGTGACGGCATCGACGATCAGCGCGTTGGTGATGATGGTGTCGGCCACCTCGGCCGAGAGCTGCTGCCCCTGACCCATGCCGTCGCGGATGACCTTGCCGCCGCCGAACTTCACCTCTTCACCGTAGATGGTGTGGTCCTGTTCGACTTCGAGAATCAGCCCGGTGTCGGCCAGTCGCACGCGGTCTCCCACGGTGGGGCCGAACATTTCCGCATAGGCGCGGCGTGTAATCTTTGCCATATCAGAGCGCTCCCATGACCTGGGCGTTGAAGCCGAACACCTTGCGCGCACCGTCGAGTGCGACCAGTTCGATCGTGCGCGACTGTCCCGGCTCGAAACGCACCGCCGTCCCGGCGGCAATGTTGAGGCGGAAACCGCGTGCAGCCGTGCGATCGAAGTCGAGCGCGGCATTGGTTTCGGCAAAGTGGTAGTGCGAGCCGACCTGGATCGGACGGTCGCCGGTATTCGTGACTGACAGCGTCAGCGTCGAGCGTCCGACATTGAGTTCGATCTCGCCGTCGAGCGGCATGAGTTCGCCTGGAATCATTTTCTTCTCCTGATGTGCCTGGCGGATCAACCGCCACGGGCGCCGAAGCGATAATCGCGCATGGCCTGTGAGCGCACCGGCGCAGCCTCGGGGGCCGGCGCGGGTACGACGGGTTCGACCACTGCAGCCGGTGCCAGCTTTTCGCGCAAACAGATGACGAGCAGCAAGAACGCCTCGTCGTCGGCGAGCTCTTCGATCTCGTCCAGCGTCGCCTTTGCATACGCCGGATCGGTCGTCATCGCCGTCAGATTCACGCTGCGCCCCAGCGTACGCTTCACCTGCAGCTTGAAGCGGGCCAGCAACCTTGCCAGTTCGATTTCGGCTTCGCTCATGATGGTCGCCGCCAATGCGTCAGATGATGGGGTTATGCACGGTGACCAGTTTCGTGCCGTCCGGGAAGGTGGCCTCGACCTGAATATCGGGAATCATCTCGGCCACGCCGTCCATCACGTCGTCGCGTGTGAGCAGGGTGGCGCCGTAGCTCATCAGCTCGGCCACGGTTTTGCCGTCGCGCGCACCTTCGAGGATCGCGCAGGTGATGAAGGCGACCGACTCCGGGTAGTTCAGCTTCAGGCCGCGCGCCCGACGTCGCTCGGCGAGCAGTCCGGCGGTGAAAATCAGCAGCTTGTCCTTCTCGCGTGGGCTCAGTTCCATCGATTTCTCCACGGCGCCAGTGGCGCCGCCATCAGTTGATCAGGTATTCCAGATTCTCGGCGTCTGCATCGGGCGCCCGGCTACGGTCGGCCTGACCGCAGCCCAAAGCCGCGCAAACCACTCGCGTCCCGGCTCGCATGCGGGCCCGAGATAACGCGCTACCAGCAAGCCGGGCAACAAGGTGACGCCGCCCGTCCCGTGCGTCGGCGCGATCTCGCGCCAGGCCTTGAGGAGTTCGACATTCACCAGCGGCGAAGCGACCAGCAGACTGCCGCTCACCGGCTCGCCCTGCAGCCCGATGCCGGCAGCAAGCAGGGCGCTGCCACCACCCACCCTGCCGCGCTCCAGCCACAGCGGACGCCCGTCTCGCACTATCCTGGTGCGCATCGCAAGCTCACCTCGGGTAAAGCGCTCACCCGAGCCCGTGCGACCGAAACACAGCATCTCCGCCCCGATGAAACAGGCATCTCCGGACAGGCTGACCTCGGTCACGAGGTCACCGAAGGCGCCGTCGAACACCAGGCTTTCCTGAGGCAGCCACTCGCACACGGCGCCTGCGGCCACCGCAATACGCTGTGTCAGCCCGCCGCGTGCGCCGGCGCTGCGATACCACTTGCCCGCACCCGGTGTCGTCAGCAGCGCATGGGCGCCTGCCCTGACATCGACATCGACGCTGAGGCTGTCGCCACTGGCGATACCCGCGGGCGGGTGTACCAGAATGGTGTGGCACACCTCATGGCCCTCGGGATAAAGCGGACGCTGCACCACCAGCGGACCGACATGCGCGCGCTCCGCAAGCACGGTACGCTCGCCACGGCGTTCATACGCCAGCCGCAACTCGGCACGCCAGCTGCGCCCGGCGGCAGCATTACAGGCAGGCGCGCCGAGCGAACGGGATTCAGGGGCTGTCACAGCATTCATGGAGCTTCCATTAGCAAGCAATGTTCCAGCTCATAGGCCGACCCGATATACGACTGTTTAGACTGACTATTCTGTGCAGACAAGGCTTGCAGGCGCACGCCCTGTGCCGGCCGCCCATGAAAACACCGGCCGGATGCACCAGTACAGTGCATGAACGCCCTCCCGCGCTTACTGGCGCACTTCGTCGCACTCGTCGAATTCGTCGGCCTTGCCCACACCGGGAGTCGCACGGAACGGGTTGATGTCCAGACCACCGCGCCGCGTGTAGCGTGCCCACACCGCAAGCGCCTGCGGGTGGCAGCGCGCCATGATGTCGCAGAACACCCGCTCCACGCATTGTTCGTGAAACTCGTTGTGCTCGCGAAAGGACACGATGTAGCGCAGCAGGCCCTCACGCTCGATCGCAGGCCCGGTGTAGCGCACGACGACCATGCCCCAGTCGGGCTGACCGGTCACCAGACAGTTGGACTTGAGCAGGTGGGAATACAGGGTCTCGCTGACGATTTCACCACGGGCTGCCAGCAGGGCCGGGGCCGGCTGATAGGTATCGATATCGATGTCGAGATCGTCCAGACAGACACCCTGCGGGTAGCCGATCTGGCGCAGGGGGCGCTCGCCGAGCGGCATCAGCTCAACCGCCACCGCGCCGCCTGCCGCCGCGGACAGGTCGCGAGCAATCGTTTCGCGCACGGTGCCCGCATCGGCAAAACGACTCTGGTTGAAGGCATTGAGGTAAAGCTTGAGCGATTTCGACTCGATCAGCCGCGGCGTATCGGCTCGCACCCGGAAGCGTGCGAGCGCCACCACCGGCTTGCCGCGCGCGTTCAGCCACGACAGCTCATAGGCATTCCACAGATCCTCACCGACGAAGGGCAAGGCATCGCCGCGCACGCCGATCTCGTCGCGCTTGAGCTGACGTTCGATCGGAAACAGAAGCTCGGGCGCATAGGTATCGCGATAGGCAACAGGCTTGCCGAGCGGTGAGGCTTCGGCACCATGGCGGAGAGGGGATGTATCGTTCATCTGTATGATTGTAAAAGAAGCGCGCACGATACGCTGTTGCTGCGTTGCAGCATGAATAGTAAAATCACCGGTCAATGCGTTTACGGACGCGCTTTCCCGCAACACCCGCAGACGCGGCATCAGACGACAGGCTGCAGGCCACGTCGCCGCCCGCAAGGCCGCACCCGGACGCCCTGCGACACTCCATCCGGCACATCAGCAGCAAGGCCGCGCCTGCCACGCAGCCCAAGACGGATCAAAACAGACAATGAAATCCCTTCAGCAGGACTGGTTCTCCAACGTCCGCAACGACTTGCTCGCCGGCCTGGTGGTCGCGCTTGCCCTCATCCCCGAGGCCATCGCCTTCTCCATCATCGCCGGGGTCGATCCCAAGGTCGGGCTCTATGCCTCCTTCTGCATCGCCACCGTGATCGCCTTCGCCGGCGGTCGCCCGGGCATGATCTCGGCCGCAACCGGTGCCATGGCCCTGGTGATGGTGACCCTGGTCAAGGACCACGGCCTGCAGTATCTGCTCGCCGCCACCCTGCTCACCGGCGTGCTTCAGATCCTCGCCGGCTGGCTGCGCCTGGGCGTGCTGATGCGCTTCGTGTCGCGCTCGGTGGTGACCGGCTTCGTCAATGCGCTGGCGATCCTGATCTTCATGGCCCAGCTCCCGGAGCTGACCAACGTCAGCTGGCATGTGTATGCCATGACCGCAGCCGGGCTCGGCATCATCTACCTCTTCCCCTACATCACCCGTGCCGTGCCGTCGCCGCTGGTCACCATCGTGGTACTGACCGCGGTATACATGGTGCTTGATCTCGACATCCGCACGGTGGGCGACATGGGCGAACTGCCGGACAGCCTGCCGGTGTTCCTGCTGCCCGATGTGCCACTCAACTTCGAGACGCTCGGGATCATCTTCCCCTACGCACTGACCATGATGGTCGTGGGCCTGCTCGAATCGCTGATGACCGCCACCATCGTCGACGACCTCACCGACACCACTAGCAACAAGAGCCGCGAATGCGTCGGTCAGGGCGTGGCCAATATCGCCTCCGGCTTCCTCGGCGGCATGGCCGGCTGCGCGATGATCGGGCAGTCGGTGATCAACGTGAAGTCCGGCGGCCGCGGACGCCTGTCGACGCTGACCGCCGGCGTGGTGCTGCTGATCCTGGTGGTCTTCCTCGGCGACTGGGTGCGCCAGATCCCGATGGCGGCCCTGGTCGCGGTGATGATCATGGTTTCGATCGGTACCTTCAGCTGGGACTCGGTACTCAAGCTGCGCGAGAATCCGCCCAGCTCCAGCGTGGTCATGATCGCCACCGTTGCGGTCACCGTCGCCACGCACGACCTTGCCCGCGGGGTGCTGGTCGGGGTGCTGCTGTCGGGCTTCTTCTTTGCGCACAAGGTCGGCAAGGTGCTGCACGTCGGTTCGCGCGCGGAAGATGAAGGCCGGATGCGGCGCTATGCCGTCACTGGCCAGGTGTTCTTTGCCTCGGCCGACCGCTTCATCGCCTCCTTCGACTTCAAGGAAGTCATCGACAAGGTCAGCATCGACGTCTCCCGCGCCCATTTCTGGGACGTTACTGCCATCAGTGCGCTCGACAAGGTGGTGGTCAAGTTCCGCCGCGAAGGCACCGAAGTCGAGGTCATCGGCCTCAACGAAGCCAGTGCGACCATGGTCGACCGCTTCGCGGTGCACGACAAGCCTGAAGCCGTCGAAAACCTGATGGGCCACTGAGGAGCAGACCATGAGCAAAGACAACAAGATTCTTGCCTGCGTGGATCAGTCCCGTTTTGCCGACACGGTGGCCGACTACGCAGCCTGGGCCGCGACGCGCATGGAGGCGCCGCTCGAGTTTCTCCATGTCATCGACCGCCATCCGGAACTCGGCTCCGGCGACGACCATAGCGGCGCCATCGGCTTCAACGCCCAGGAGCAGTTGCTGCATACCCTCAGCGACAAGGATGCGGCGCTCAGCCGCGCGGCACGCGAACAGGGACGCATCTTCCTCAACCGCCTGCGCGAGCGCGCGATCGCCGCCGGCGTGCCGGCACCGGACATGCGCCAGCGCCACGGCGCGCTCGACGACACCCTGGCTGAACAGGAAGACGGCGTACGCATGTTCGTCTTCGGTCGTCGCGGCGCCTCGGCCGGGACCAGCAGCCAGAGCATCGGCAGCAACGTCGAGCGCGTGGTGCGTGCCCTGCACAAACCTGCACTGACCGTGACCGAGGGTTTTAGCGAACCGCGCCGGATCCTGATCGCCTTTGACGGCGGCATCGTCACCCGTCGCGGCGTGGAGATGGTGGCAAACAGCCCGCTGTTCCGCGGCCTGCCCATCCATCTGCTGATGTCGGGCAAGGAAAGCCAGAGCGCACCCAAGCAGCTGGAGTGGGCCAAGAACACGCTCGAGGCGGCAGGCTTCGAAGCCCCAGCCTCATTGATTCCCGGCGACGCGGAGCAGGTCATCGAGAAAACGGTGAAGGCACAGGGCATCGATCTGCTGATCATGGGCGCCTACGCCCACTCGCCGCTGCGCAGCCTGCTGTTTGGCAGCAAGACCACCGACCTGTTGCGCACCGCCACCATTCCGACACTGCTGCTGCGGGGCTGAAAAGCCGACACGCAGCGCGCTTCGCGCTCACGTCAGCGCGAAGCGCACCTTTACGTCGCAGGGCGGCGCCGTATACGCGGCCGAGGTGGCAATGAGATCCGCCCCGGCCGCCACGTAGTCTGCGGCGTTGTCGGCGCGCACGCCGCCGGCGGCGACCAGCACCGCGCCGAGGCCCTCTGCTGCAATCCGCGCCTTGCACGCTGCCACCGCCTCGGGCGGGAATTTCTCCAGCTGCAACACACCGGCCCCCGCACGCGCCCAGACCAGCGCCTCCTCGACCGAGGCCACCTCCACCGTGAGCTTGCGCTCAGGCTGAAGGCGTCGCAGACGGGCCACGGTGTCCTGCGGCGCCTCTTCCAGGAACAGCCGGTGCTCGGCGAAGATCAGCAGGGTTTCCGACAGCCCCAGCCGGTGCATGATCGCACCGCTCGCCTTCACCGCCTTGGCCGACATCGCCTTGGTGCCGGGCACGTTCTTGCGTGTGCAGGCGACGGCAACCGGCGCCGCAGCCGCGACGATGGCGGCCGCTGCGGTGGCGATGCCGCTGGACCACTCCATCAGGGTCTGCGCCACCTTCCACGCACGGTGAAGCTCGCCCGCCCCACCTTCGGCCTCGAGCAACAAGGCCCCCGCCTCGACCGCCGTCGCCGACGCGACATGAAGCCGCGCGGTAGCACCTGTGAGCTGAAACAGGCGCACCGCCTCTTCACTGCCGCACACCCGCATCGTACCGCGAGCATGGAAGGACACATGCCCGCGCGCATTCTCGATGGCCAGGGCCTCTGTGGTCAGGTCGCCCGCCGGCACATCATCGGCGAGCAGTTCGGACAGGGCGTGATCGGACAGACAGCAGGGCATGACTCGAACTCCAGAAGACATCTGCACAAGGGCAATTCCAAACGGCACCGGCAATCCCTGCGCGCGGGATCACCCCAGCAGGGCCACCGTCTTGATCTGCGCCCACATTCGTCGATTGGCCACGATGCCGAGCTGGTCGCACGAGCGCCGGGTGATGCGCGCGATCAGCGGGGTGCCGCCCGCATCGAGCCGGACCAGCACATGCGCCGGCGTATCGGCCACGACCACCTCCTGCACGATGACTTGCAGCAGGTTGGTAATGCTGCTGTTTTCGTTGCGCGCCTCGGCAAGGCTGACGTCGCGCGCATGCACGCGAAAACGCAGACGGTGGCCGATGGCTTCCGGACGCCGCGCGACCATTACGCTGCCACCGGCAAAATCGAGCCGCGTCAGGTGGTAGCGTTCATCATGCTCGGCGATGACCGACTCAATGACGACCCCTGCATCCTCGGTAAATGCCGTCGGCAGATCCAGGCGGGCCAGCGTCTCCACCAGCCCGCCCTGTGCAATCACCTTCCCCTGATCAAGCAACACCACATGATCCGCCAGCCGCGCCACCTCGTCGGGTGAGTGGCTGACGTAGAGCACCGGGATGTCGAGCTCGTCGTGCAGACGCTCGAGGTAGGGCAGGATTTCCTGCTTGCGTTTGAGATCCAGCGCAGCCAGCGGCTCATCCATCAGCAGCAGTCGCGGGCTGGTCAGCAGCGCCCGCGCCATGCCCACTCTCTGCCGCTCGCCGCCCGACAGGCGCTCCGGCATGCGGTCCAGCAGATGGCCGATCCCCAGCAGCTCGACGGCCTGATCCCAGGCCACGCGTCGCGTTGCTGCTGCGACCCGCTTCATGCCGAACTCGAGATTGCGCCGCACCGACAGATGCGGAAACAGACTGGCCTCCTGGAAGACATAGCCGATCGCACGCTCGTGCGTCGGCACGAAGATCCCGGCGTCGGCATCCTGCCAGTGCTCGCCATTGACGATGAGCCGGCCCAGCGGTGCGCGCTCAAGACCGGCGACGCAGCGCAGGCAGGTCGTCTTGCCCGACCCCGAATGACCGAACAGTGCGGTGACGCCGCGCCCGGGCAGTTGCAGATCGACGTCGAGTGAAAAACCACTGTAGTCGAGGCGAAAGCGGGCCTGTATGCCTTCTGCCGTCATGTGCCCATCCCCGGCTTGAAGCGGCGACTGGTGTACAGCGCGAGCAGGACGAAGAAGGAGAATACGACCATGCCGCCGGCGAGCCAGTGCGCCTGTGCGTACTCCATGGCCTCGACGTGATCGAAGATCTGCACCGACACCGTGCGCGTGCTACCTGGAATATTGCCGCCGATCATCAGCACCACGCCAAACTCGCCCACGGTATGTGCGAACCCCAGAATCGACGCGGTGACGAAGCCCGGTCGCGCCAGCGGCAGCACCACCGAAAAGAAGGTGTCCCACGGACTGGCGCGCAGGGTGGCGGCGACTTCCAGCGGGCGCTCTCCAATCGCTTCGAAGGCGTTCTGCAAGGGCTGAATGACGAAGGGCATGGAGTAGAACACCGAACCGACGACGAGTCCGGCAAAGGTGAAGGGCAGCGTGCCCAGACCCAGCGCGGTCGTCATCTGACCAATCGGGCCATGCGGACCCATGGTCACCAGCAGGTAGAAGCCGATCACCGTCGGCGGCAACACCAGCGGCAATGCCACCACCGCCCCGATCGGTCCCTTGAGCCACGAACGCGTGCGTGCCAGCCACCAGGCGATTGGCGTACCAATCAGCAACAGCAACACCGTGGTCAGGCCCGCCAGCTCCAGCGTGAGCCAGATTGCCGAGAGATCGAGCGCAGTGAGTGACATGCCCGCCCCGCTCCTTATAGATCGTAGCCGTAGGCGCGGATCACCGCCGCAGCCTTCGGCCCCTTGAGGTAATCGACCAGCACCTTCGCTGCCTCGCTGTCTTTGCCCTTTTTAAGGATCACTGCATCCTGACGGATCGGGTCATACAGCGCAGCAGGCACCATCCAGGCAGAACCCGAGGTGATCGCGCCGTCCTTGAACACCTGCGACAGGGCCACGAATCCGAGCTCTGCATTGCCGGTGGAAACGAACTGGAAACTCTGCGTAATGTTGGTGCCCTCGACCAGTTTCGGTCCAACCGCGGCCGTCAGGCCGAGCCTGTCGAGCACCTGGGTTCCCGCGAGTCCGTACGCGGCAATCTTCGGGTTGGCGATCGACAAGTGCTTGAATGCGTTCTTCTTCAGCACCTCTCCCTGATCATCCACATAGCCTGCGGTAGCCGACCACAGCACAAGCTTGCCCACCGCATAAGTGAAACGCGAACCCGGCACGATCTCGCCTTCCGCCTCAAGCCTGGCCGGCGTCGTGCTGTCTGCGGCAAGGAAGACCTCGAAAGGCGCACCGTTCCTGATCTGGGTGTAAAGCCCACCGGTCGGGCCGAATGCCGCCAGCACCTTGTGCCCCGTATCCTTCTCGAACTGCAGTGCGATCTCCTTGATGGGCGCGGTGAAGTTGGCGGCAACGGCGACCTGAACGTCGGCCGCGTTCGCGCCAGTGGCGAACACACCAAGACTGAGTGCAATGACAAGGCAGGAAACGGGCGGCTTCATGATTCAACTCCAGTAGATGATGACGAAAAAGGCCAGCCTCAGTCGTAGATCGCAAGAATGACGCTGGATGACTTGAAAAAGGCACAGGCCGGCACGCCGACCTCAATACCCAATGCCTTGCAGCTCTCGCCGGTCACCACGCAGGTCACACTGCGACCCGATGGCAGCACCAGCGTGACCTCGTTGTTCACCGGCCCTGCATGCACTTCGGCGACCTTGCCCCACAGCTGGTTGCGCGCGGTGAGCCGCATCGTCTGATCGACCGACAACATCACTGAGGACGACTTCACCAGTGCAAAGACCTCCTTGCCGATCGTCAGCCCGAGATTCTCGGCGCTGGCCTTGGTGATGATGGCGGCGATCTCGGTTTCTTCATCGATGCGCACCCGCACCTCGTAATCGACCCCACCATCGCGCAAGCCCGTAATCGACCCGGAAAACTGGTTTCGGGCACTGGTCTTCAGGCTCATCCGGTGCATCAGCTTCTGGAAGCCGCGAATGTCGCACCCACCCGCCTGGTTCAATCGTTCGGACAGGCGGTCGAGCGCGGCCTGATACTCGATTTCCAGCGCGCGATACATCGCCACCATCTTCTGGCCGTATTCGGTGAGCTGGGTGCCTCCACCCTGTCGTCCGCCGGTGACACGAACGACCAAGGGCTCGGGCGCCAGATTGTTCATGGTGTCGATCGCGTCCCAGGCCGCCTTGTACGACAGGGGTACCGCTTTCGCCGCCTGGTTGATCGAGCCCTTGTGCCCGATCTCTTCCAGCAACCGGATACGCGTATCGGATAGCGCTGCACCGATCTCGGTTTCGAGCGACATGCGGGCGAGGAAACGGGTAGCTGTCATCGTCTGAGAAGGCATTATGTATTCCGTTTTATATAAAGCCAAAACCATGCCAGGCGGCATTTACTATGGTTGCATAGGAATAACCCTTGAAACTACAGTGCACCCCGGGGACATTTGTTGATTACCTGACAATTATATGTAGCTAAAGCTACAACGTGTTTCTTTTCCTTCAATTGCAAAATCGTTCTGGAGAACAGCATGAAAGTCAGTGCCCGCAACATCTTCAAAGGCCCCATCAGTGCAATCAAGACCGGCATCGTGAATGCAGAGGTCGCGGTTTCGATTGGCGGAAACGACACGCTCGTCGCCGTCGTCACAATGGAAAGCCTCAACACCCTTGAACTCAAGATGGGGAAGGACGTCGTCGCGCTGGTGAAGGCGCCCTGGGTCATGCTGATGAGCGAAGGCAGCGACATCCGCCTGTCAGCGCGCAACAGCCTGACCGGCACGGTCAAATCGGTCGAGGTCGGCACCGTCAACGCCGAGGTCACCATCAGTCTTCCGGGCGGCAGCGAGGTCGCGTCAGTCGTGACCAAGGAAGCAGCCGCAGAGCTGGGACTCAGGCCCGGCGTTCCGGTCACCGCAGTCATCAAGGCGTCGAACGTCATTCTTGGGGTCCCCGCCTGAACGTGCACGCAGGGACATTCGTGTCGCTGCAGGAACTCAGCGCGGCATGCTTTCGCTGAAGCTGTAGAAGGACTGCCCGGCGCAGTCCTGACCGGGCTGCACGGTGCGGTGGATCAGCCAGCGCTGGTCGCGCAAGCGCCAGGCCGCGACTGACTCCGCGTAAGCCGCTGCCGCATAGAACTCTTCGCCGTCATCCGAGCGCGGCTCGCGCAATACGTAGCGGTGTGCGTAGTAGCAGGCGTCCCCGTCAGGGTCGTAGCCGAAGACCCGCTCGGCATCGAGTTCGGCCTCGCGAAACAGATCAAAGGACAGGGGCACCACCACCATGTCGCGCCACTCCATCGGTAAGCGACCCCACCAGGGCTGCTCGCCGCTGTCTGCGGCACGACGACGATCACCGGTTCTTATATGGCTTGCTGTATACAACACCGCACACCTCCTCCTGGGACAGGACTGTCTTCACACAGGCGTGTTGATGCGAACCGCCTGACAAGAATGGCGCAAGCGGGTCTGCCACGCGCCTTCGTTGTATACGAAAGCAATAACGATGCCCGATAGAAATCCCGCACAGCGGGATGAGAAAGCAGAGGCAGACAGACGGCAGTGAACGAAAAAAAAGGGCGGCCATGCCGCCCTTCCCGAAGCTCAGACCTCAATCAGCAAACTCAGAAGTGCCACTGCACCTTGATCATCGGCGTGGAGGTTTCAGAGCCGGTGCTGCCTTCCTTCGAACCGAACTTGTTGTTGATGTACTCGTAGCCGATGCCTGCACGCAGGGTGCGCGGCTTGCCCATCAGCATCTGGCCGACGTCGGCCATGATGAACATGTCAGTCCAGGTCTCGGGGTCGGTCTTCACGCCGAAGCCGTCCTTGCCCTTCTTGCCGGTGTAGTTCAGGAAACCTTCGAAGGACAGGGGCACCGAGCCGACGTTGAAGGGAATGCCCCAGGCCATCGCAATACGGTAGGTCGGATCGAATTCAACCGATTTGCCGACGATGCCGTTGTTGTTCCACTCCTTGTAGTACAGCAAGCTCACGTCGAAGAAGCCCTTGGGAATATCGAACTTCAGCGTCGGACCAACCAGAATCTTGCGCACCTTCGGCGCAAATGCCGTGTCCTTGGAGTTCCAGTCGAGACCGGTCGTCAGCGCGACTTCCTTCACCGGCCCAAAGGACAGGTTCTTGTCGAAGACCTTGCCCAGGTAGAGCTGATGGGCATACACCACATAGATTTCCTGCGCGCCGGTATCGCCGCCTTTGGCCGGGTCCTTGCTGTCCGACATCAGGATATCCACGTTCAGGAAGTTCTGTCCGTAGTCATAGCCACTCACATGGGTAAAGCCAACGATGTCTTTCGACACATCGTCCGAAATGGCCGGTTCGTTGAACTTTTCGCCATAACGGTAGGAGATGGACGTGTCGCTCCAGTTGGCGGCCGAGGCCGAGATCGGCGCAGCCAGACAGGCGCCAAGCACTGCAGTGGTGATGATTCGCGAGGTGGTGGGATACATGATGCGAGGGCTCCTGAACGGGAAAAATTGATTGATTCAACGCAACATGAATCGCCGCGTTTTTTTCAAGCTAACAGGACTCGCGGTGATTTTGATCAATATGGATTATTACGCAATGGATATACTGAACACCTATCTAAGCTATTGTTTATGAAGCGTATTAAACAATTGATGCACGATCGGAAATAGCACCACATTCGCGCTACTCACCCCCATGACGCACAATATTTGTGCGCCGCAAAAACGATAATTTTCAAGGCTCTGAGATCCACTCACGAAACATGTCGCCCCGTTTTGGTGCCCAATGCACCGCATAACGCGGCCAAAGCCTGTTTTCCGGGCTAAACGGGCATGGCATGGCGCTTGCCATGTGTGTTGCAACGACACACAGGAGCAGTCCATGTTTCACACCCGTAAAGACGTATCGATCACCCAGAGCAGCCGCCGCCGCGTTCTCGGCGCCTTGCTCGTGACGGCCTGCGCGCTCGGTCTGGGACAAGCCCAGGCCGCAGACCCGGTGAAGATCAAGTTCACACTCGACTGGCGCTTCGAAGGCCCCTCCGCGCCTTTCCTTCTTGCCAAAAGCAAGGGCTATTTCGCAGCCGAAGGCCTCGACGTCGAGATCGATGCCGGTAATGGCTCGGCCGGGGCGGTGACGCGGGTTGTGACCGGTGCCTACGACATGGGCTTTGCCGATTTCAACGCGCTGGTCGAATACGACGCGAAGACGCCGGGCTCAAAGATCCAGGGCATCTACATGGCCTACAACTCGACGCCCGCCGCAGTATTCGTACTGAAGAAGTCCGGGATCACCAAGCCCGCCGATCTCGCCGGCAAGACCTTGGCCGCCCCGATCTTCGACGCAGGACGCAAGGCATGGCCGGCCTTCGCCAAGGCCAACGGCCTGGCGCTCGACGCAGTGAAGTGGCAGACGGTCGAACCTGCCATTCGTGAAACCCTGCTTGCACGCGGCGATGTCGACGGCATTACCGGCTTCTACTTCACCAGCCTCCTCAATCTCCAGGCACGCGGCGTCCCGGCCGACCAGATCGTCGCACTGAAGTACCCCGACCACGGCGTCGAGTTCTACGGCAACACCCTGATCGCCAGCCCGAAGATGCTGAGCGAACAGCCCAAGGCCGTCGAAGGTTTCGTGCGTGCCTTCAACAAGGCGCTGAAGGACACCATCGCTGACCCCGACACCGCCGTGCTGGCTGTGAAGGAGCGCGATCCGCTGATCAATGTGGCGCTCGAAAGCCAGCGTCTGAAGCTCGCTATCAACTCTGTGGTGATCACGCCCGAAACCCGTTCGATCGGTTTGGGCGCAGTCAATCCCGAACGCCTGAAGCGCTCGGTGGCAGAAGCGGCCACTGCTTTCGGTCTGCCCGCCACGCCTGATGCCGGCGCGCTGTTCACCTCCGCCTACCTGCCGTCCGCAGCCGACCGCGCAATCAAGTAAGTACCGTACCAAGGAGTGTGCGGGCGGCGACCATTCGTCGTTGCCCGCCGGAAAATTCATGGACTTCGTCCGCTTTGAAGATGTGAGCCTGGCCTACCAGCCCGGCAGTCCGTTTGCGATCGAAGATGTCAGCCTGTCGATCCGCGAAAACGAGTTCATCTCGCTGGTCGGCCCCTCAGGCTGCGGCAAGTCGACGGTGATGAAGCTGGTCACTGGCCTCAAGCCCCCCTCGAAGGGCTATGTCTATGTCGACGGGCGCGAGGTCGGCGGACCGCAGAAGTGCGTCGGCATGGCCTTCCAGGCCTCGAACCTGCTGCCCTGGCGCACCACCTTGCAGAACGTGATGCTGCCGATGGAGATCGTCGAACCCTATCGTTCCACGCTGCGTGCGAAGCGTGCCGAATACGAGGAGCAGGCACGTGCCCTGATCAAGCGTGTCGGCCTCGCAGGTTTCGAGGACAAATTCCCGTGGGAGCTCTCCGGTGGCATGCAGCAGCGCGCCTCGATCTGCCGCGCCCTGATTCACAAGCCACGCCTGCTGATGCTCGACGAGCCGTTCGGCGCGCTCGATGCCTTCACCCGCGAAGAGTTGTGGTGCATGGTGCGCGACCTGTGGCAGGAAGAGCCGTTCACCGTGGTGCTGGTCACCCACGACCTGCGCGAAGCGGTGTTTCTGGCCGACACGGTGTACGTGATGAGCAAGCGCCCGGGCCGCATCCTGGTACGACGCGAAATCGACCTGCCGCGCCCACGTGACCTCGACGTGACCTACACCGAGCCTTTTGCCAACTACGTGCACGAACTGCGCGAGCACATCGGCCACATTCGCGAATCCTGAGCCGGGAGGCCTTCATGCTGTCACAGAAAACCCTGATCCGGCTCGCCCCCTGGCTGGTCGTGCTGTTCTTCGGCCTGTTGTGGGAAGGCATCGTCGTTGCCTTCGATGTGCCGGAGTTCCTGTTTCCCTCGGTATCTTCCGTCTGGCATTCAACGGTGATGCACTGGGACCCGATCATGATGCACGCCACCCAGACCTTCCTCACCACCCTGGCCGGTTTCGCCATCGCGGTGGTATTCGGGCTCGTGGTCGGTGCCGCGGTGGGCTCCTCGCCCATCATTTACAAGGCGCTCTACCCCCTGCTGGTGGGCTTCAACTCGATTCCCAAGGTCGCCTTCGTACCGGTGCTGGTAGTGTGGTTCGGCATCGGCACCATTCCAGCGATCCTCACTGCCTTCCTGATCTCCTTCTTCCCGGTGGTGGTGAACGTGGCCACCGGCCTGGCGACGCTGGAGCCCGAGATGGAGGATGTACTGCGCTCGCTGGGCGCATCCCGCCTCGATATCCTGAAGAAGGTCGGCCTGCCGCGTGCCATGCCCTACTTCTTCGCCTCGTTGAAGGTCGCGATCACGCTCGCCTTCGTCGGCTCGGTGATCTCGGAGACGGTCGCCTCCAACCTTGGCATTGGCTATCTGATGATGGCGGCGAGTTCGTCAATGGACATGGCGTTGGTATTCGCCGGCCTGATCGTGATCGGCATCATGGGCGTGGTGATGTACGAACTGTTTGCACTGGTCGAACGCAAGCTCACCGGGTGGGCGCACCGCAATCCGAACGGGGCAATGTAATCCGCATGACGTCGCTTAGTCGCCCCCGGCCATCGGGGGCGACCGGAACCTGCAGTCCTCCGCAAACCCGGTGATCTCACCGAGCGAAAGAATACCCAATCCGGCATACGTCACGAACCCGGACCGATAATGCCCGCAAGTCGATCGTCTTAAACTATCCTTTGGTAAAAGCGTGATCGGTTGAATCACCCTTTGCCCCGGGACAAAAGATCGTGAGTCTGCGCACAGGTCAATCCACTTCGTCCGACCCGCTTCAGGCAGTGCGGGAGCTGCATCGAGCGATTGCGCAGCCAGACATGGCACTGGTTCTGTTCTTCTGCTCCAGCCGTTTCGAACTCGATGAGCTTGCCACCGCGATCAATCATCATTTTGGCGACACTCCCGTCATCGGCTGCACCACCGCGGGCGAAATCGGCCCGGCAGGCATTTGTGAAGGCAGCCTGAGTGGCGCCAGTTTTTCGTCGGCGTCCTTCGTTGCCGGCAGCGCGCACATTGACGGCCTGAAAGCGGTCGTGCCCGAGCAGATCGAGGCGGTCGCTACCGAACTGCGCGAGCAAGTCGGCAATGGCCGCGGGAACAGCTTTGCCCTGCTCCTGACAGACGGCTTGTCCGGTCGCGAAGAGCCCATCGCCCACGCGTTTCAGGCCGCACTCGGTGACGTTCCGATGGTTGGCGCTTCGGCCGGTGACGACCAGCGCCTGGCTGCGACCCACGTGTTCGCCGACGGAGCGTTCAGAAGCGACTCCGCTGCATTCGTTGTGCTGAGGACATCACTGCCGTTCAAGGTGTTTCGCAGCCATCATTTTGCAGGGGGCGACGAAGCGCTCGTCGTGACCGAAGCCGACGCCGAACGGCGCATCGTCAGCGAGATCAATGGCCTCCCCGCCGCTGCCGAGTACGCACGCGCGGCAGGCCTCGGTACCGCCGATCTGAACACGACGCGCTTTGTGCGGACGCCGCTGGTCGTGCGAATCAGGGGCAACGACTATGTACGGGCGGTCGGCAGAGTCAATGCCGACGGCAGCTTGCAGCTGTTCAGCGCCATCGAACCCGGCGTGGTCCTGCGCGTCGCCCACAGCGTGGGAATGACGGAGATTCGCCGGGCCTTGTTTGAAGAACTGCGGCAACACGTGGGCGAACCTTCGATGGTGCTGGGATTCGACTGTCTTCACTGCAAGCTCGAAGCACAGGTCGGTGAGTTCCATGGCGCGATCGAGAAGCTGTTCATGGACAATCACGTCGTCGGGTTCAGCAGCTACGGGGAGCAGTTCATGGGCATTCACGTCAATCAGACCATGACCGGGGTCGCGATTGGCAAGACGGAGGTCAAGTGCGATGCATAGCGATCCCAACGCCAGTGAACTCGTTGCCCTTCAGGGCGAAGTGGCCCGTCTCAAGAAAGTGGTTGCAGCACTGGTTGCACGCGCCGAAAACGCGTCCGATCTCACGAACTCCGATTTCGGGGTTTTCCAGGCCACCTTGCTGCTCGAAGACCAGGTACGCAGTCGCACACAGGAACTCCGCGCCGCACTGCACAGGCTTGAAACCACAAACCGGGCGCTGGATGAATCCAATGCCCTGTTTCAGGCAATTTTCGACCTGATGCCCAATCCGGTCGCCCTGTCGTCGATGCAAGACGCCACCTTGCTGAAGGTCAGCCGAAGCTTTGCCGACTTCTTCGGCTATCGACCGGCGGAGATGGTCGGCAAGCGCACGGGGCCGGACGGACTAAAGTTCTGGTCCGATCTCGGCCAACGCGCACAGTATCGTGCCGCGGCTGAAGCGGCCATGGGCGAGACGGTCAGGTTCGAAGGCGAGGCATTGCGCCGGGACGGCAGCGTCGCACAAGTCGTGCTCACGGGCAGGACCATCGACGTCTGCGGGAAACGTTTTCTGATGACGGACGTGCGCGACGTAACCGAGGAAGCCCGTCAGGGCGCGCATCTGCGCTCGCTGTCCGAGCACGATGCGCTGACCGGCCTGCCCAACCGGCGACTGTTTCTCGAGCGTCTGAATCAGGCCATGACGCAAGCGCGGCAGAACGCTTCACCCTTGGCCGTTTGTTATCTCGACCTTGACGGTTTCAAGGAGGTCAATGACCGGCTCGGGCATCAGGCAGGAGATGACGTTCTGGTCGAAGCGGCGAACAGATTGGTGGCGGCCGTGCGGGGGAGCGACACGGTTGGCCGGCTTGGGGGCGACGAATTTGCGATTCTGCTCCCCGGGCTCCCCTCATCCGGCAACTTCGACGAGATCCTCCGTCGCATTCTGGATACGGTCAGGCATCCATACGCATTGAAGGCGGGCACTGTGGATGGCATCGGCGCGAGCATCGGGTTCACCGTGTACCCGGACGACGACGTGCCGGCCCAGACGCTGCTGGAACACGCGGATCAGAGCATGTATGCAGTGAAGCGCACGGGCAAGAATCATTTCCGTCGCTTCAGGGGCAACACGCCCTGAGCTCAGGCCACGCGCCGCAAGCTAGGGGTTGCCGGTGCCGCACGGGCCGCACGCACGATCCGTTCGCGGAACCAGCGGCATTCGGCGGAGTGCTGGGTGCGGTCGTGCCACAACAGGTAGTAAGCCATCGACGGTAGTTCGACCGGCGCGGGCACGATGCTGAGCGGCAGCATGGTGGTGTAGTGCTCGGCGAAGCGCGCGGGTGCGGTGAAGATCAGGTCGGAGTTGATCAGCATGAAGGGCGCCATGTGAAACTACGGCACATGGGCCACCACGTTGCGACGCATACGCTCGCGCGCGAGGAAAACATCGACCACGCCACGCTGCCCGACCGAATACGGCGTGGGCACGACATGATCCGCCCCCAGCCAGTCGGACATGCTGAGCTGGCCGGTGGCGAGCGGATGGCCGGTGCGCATCATCACCACCATGCGGTCTTCAAACAGCGGGGCCGTGCGCAGGTGATCGGGGGGGTTGGGCCAGTTGCCAATGACGAGGTCGAGCTCGCCGGATTCGAGCGCACGCGGGTAGTCCGAGTTTTGCGTCATCGAGTGGAAGGCAATCTGCGCCTTGGGCGCCAGCTTGTGCACGTCGGTGACGACTTCGCCCAGCAGCATGGCGTTGAGGTAGTCAGGGGTGGCCACGTTGAAGCTGCGGCGGGTGCTCGCGGGGTCGAATCCGGTCGGGCCTTCGGCGATGCGCTCGATCTGTTCGAGCACGATGCGGATCGGCTCGAGCAGTTCGGCGCCGCGCTCGGTCGGCGTCATGCCGCCACGCGAGCGCACCAGCAGCGGGTCGCCGGTGATGTCACGCAGGCGCTTGAGTGCGGTGCTGACCGCCGGTTGCGACAGGTTGAGACGGCGCGCGGCGCGCGACACGCTGCCTTCGGTGAGCAGTACATGCAGTACGCGCAGCAGGTGTGCGTCGAGTGAATCCCAGGTGCATCCGTTGGCCATAGTGATTCTCCTGTACGGGCCACCTGGGCCCGGTGTTAGACGGCGAGCGCCTCGCGCACGCCGTCGACGTCCATGTTTTCACCCGCGCCACGCATGACGATTTCGCCACGTTCCATGACAAGATACTGGTCGGACAGCGCACGTGCAAAATCGTAATACTGTTCCACCAGCAGGATGGCCATTTCGCCGGTGGCGGCCAGGCTGCGGATGGCGCGTTCGATATCCTTGATGATGGAGGGCTGAATGCCCTCTGTAGGCTCGTCAAGGATGAGCAGTTTGGGGCCGAAGGCAAGCGCCCGGCCGATGGCAAGCTGTTGTTGCTGACCACCGGAGAGGTCGCCGCCGCGCCGGCCCATCATCTGCTTGAGGACCGGAAACATGTCGAAGATGCGCGCGGGAATGCTTTCGCCGCTGGGGCGGGTGGCCAGCCCCATGTGCAGGTTTTCTTCGACGGTGAGGCGCGGAAAGATCTCGCGGCCCTGGGGTACATAGCCGATGCCGGCGCGCACGCGGTTATACGATGGTGCGCGGGTGATGTCCTGCGCACCAAAGTGGATCGAACCGCTGGCTGCCGGGACGAGGCCCATCAGTGTCTTGAGCAGCGTGGTTTTGCCCACACCGTTGCGCCCAAGCAGGGTCGTCACCTTGCCCACCGGGACCTCAAACGAGAGACCGCGCAGGATGTGACTGCCACCGTAGTACTGATTCAGGTTGTCGACTTTCAGCATGATATTTTCCTTTCGGCGCTTCCTGGCTTATGGCCTGGGGCCTTGGGTCAGGGTTTTATTAGCAAGAATCGGGCGCGGTTTTCTGGATTCAAAATAAATTCTTGGTTGGATGCCGGCCGTGCTACTAACGCCAGCTATGCCGGGTGTTTGTGCAGTGGGCGAGGACTGTCCGAGCGAGTGACACGAGCGAGTTCCGCAGCCCATGGAAGAAATACCCCGCGTGACCGCCGTTAGCAGCACACTCCACACACACCAAAACAGAAACAGAACACTAACGCCCCAGATAAACCTCAATCACCCGCGGATCCGCCTGCACGGTAGCCAAGTCGCCCTCAGCCAGCACAGAGCCTTCACACAACACGGTGACCTTGCCGCCCAGTGCCTCGACGAAGGCCATGTCGTGCTCGACCACCATCAGCGAGTGCTTGCCTGCGAGGCTGACAAAGAGCTCGGCGGTGCGTTCGGTTTCATCGTCGGTCATGCCGGCGACCGGCTCGTCCAGCAACAGGAGGCGCGGCTCCTGCATCAGCAGCATGCCGATCTCCAGCCACTGCTTCTGACCGTGCGAGAGCAGGCCGGCGCTGCGGTCGGCCTCCTTGTCCAGCCGGATCTGCTTCAGCACATCGCTGATACGGTCGCGCTCGTCGTCGAACAGACTCGCGAACAGGCTGCGGCGCACGCGCTTGTCCGCCTTCATCGCCAGTTCGAGGTTCTCGAACGCGGTATGCTTCTCAAAAATCGTTGGTTTCTGGAACTTCCGGCCAATACCGGCGTGCGCGATCTGCGGCTCGGTCATGCGCGTCAGGTCGATGGTCTGGCCAAAGAACGCCTTGCCCTCGTCCGGCCGCGTCTTGCCGGTGATCACATCCATCATCGTGGTCTTGCCCGCGCCATTGGGGCCGATGATGCAGCGCAGCTCGCCGGCATCGATGGTGAGCGAGAGCTTGTTCAGCGCCCGAAAGCCATCAAAACTGACCGTGATGTCGTCCAGATACAGGATGACGTTGTGCGAAAGATCGAGCTCGCCGGTCACCAGGTGACTGGTCGTTGCCTCGCTCTCCCATTGCTCGCGAAGGTTGCCTGCGTTGGCCGTGGCTTCGTTTGCGGCGCGCTCGATATCGGTGGTCGGCATCATGCCCTTGCTCCCTTGGCTGAGGAATTGGCCGGCGTGGTGTGATCGGTTTCAGTCTGCGGGCGAACGGCCGCTTCACTCGCCACCGCGCTGTCCGGCCCCTTTCGCGCGCGCAGCTTGCGCCACAGACCGACCACGCCATCCGGCAGGTAGAGCGTGACTGCGATGAAGAGGAAACCGAGGAAGAACGGCCAGTATTCCGGGACGGTGACGGTGAAGTAACTCTTGGCCAGATTGACGATACCCGCGCCGAGCACCGCACCGATCAGCGTGCCGCGCCCGCCTACAGCCACCCAGACTGCCAGCTCGATGGAGTTGGCCGGGCTCATCTCCGACGGGTTGATGATGCCCACCTGCGGCACATACAGCGCACCGGCCAGACCGCACAGCACGGCCGACAGCGTCCAGATGAAGAGCTTGTAGTGCAGCGGGTTGTAGCCGATGAACATGACGCGGGATTCGGCATCGCGAATCGCGGCAAGCACGCGGCCGAACCGCGAACTCACCAGGTAGCGGCCGAGGATCAGGCAGGCGACCAGCAGTGCGGCCGACAACGCGAAAAGGGTGACGCGCATTTCCGGGGAGGTGATGCTGTAGCCGAGGATGCGCTTGAAGTCGGTAAAGCCGTTGTTGCCACCAAAGCCGGTTTCATTGCGGAAGAAGAGCAGCATCGCGGCGTAGGTGAGCGCCTGGGTGATGATGGAGAAATACACCCCCTTGATGCGCGAGCGGAAGGCAAAGTAGCCAAAGATGAAGGCGACCACGCCGGGCAGCGCCATGGCAAGGAAGATGGCCCACAGGAAGGAATCCGAACCGGCCCAGTACCAGGGCAGTTCCTTCCAGTCGAGAAAGACCATGAAGTCGGGCAGATCGGAGCCGTAACTGCCGTCACGACCGATCTGGCGCATCAGGTACATGCCGAAGGCGTAACCACCGAGGGCGAAGAACAGCCCGTGACCGAGGCTGAGGATGCCCGCATACCCCCAGATCAGGTCCATCGCCACGGCAACTACCATGTAGCACAGGATCTTGCCGAGCAGGCTGATGGTATAGGCCGAGAGATGCAGCGGACTCGATTCGGGCAGCATCAGGTGAGCTGCCGGAATGCCGATCCAGGTGATGGCGGCGAAGATCGCGAGCGCAATCCAGCCGCTTCTCGGCATGCTCTGGATCAGTCTTACGGTAAATGGGGTGCGCATGAGCGACTCCTTGAGTTTTCAATCAAACCGTCGGCAAGCAGACGGTCGTGCCTGCGATTGCGACGGGCGGGGTGATGCTCCACTGCTGGAGAAGGTCGGGTGTGTTTGCGTAAGGGCGAGGACTGTCCGAGCGAGTGACACGAGCGAGTTCCGCAGCCCTGGAGCAAATACACCCGACCTTCTCACTCGTGGCACTGCACCAGAATCAGCTATCCGCAAACCGCCCCTTCAGCGCAAAGATCCCCTGAGGCCGCTTCTGGATGAAGATGATGATGAACACCAGCACCAGAATCTTCGCGATCACCGCGCCCGCCCAGCCTTCGAGGAATTTGGCCACGATGCCCAGACCAAGCGCCGCCCACACTGCACCGGCCAGCTGGCCGACACCGCCGAGCACCACCACCATGAAAGCATCGACGATGTAGCCCGTGCCCATGGCCGGACCGACGTTGGCAATCTGCGACAGGGCCAGGCCACCAAGACCGGCCACGCCCGAACCGATGGCAAAAGCCAGCGTATCGACACGTGCGGTCGGCACCCCGACACAACCCGCCATCGGACGGTTCTGGGTCACGGCGCGGACGAACATGCCGAGCCGGGTCTTCTGCATCATCAGCCAGATCAGCACCAGCACGAAGCCGGCAAAACCGATGATCACGATACGGTTGAACGGCAGCACCACGCCGGCTGCGAGCTCGATCCCGCCCGACATCCAGCTCGGGTTGGCCAGCTCGAGGTTCTGCGGCCCGAAGATCACGCGCGCAGCCTGGATCAGCACCAGCGACAGACCCCAGGTCGCGAGCAGGCTCTCCAGCGGGCGGCCATAGAGGTGGCGCAGCACCAGGCGCTCCATCGCGATGCCTACCAGTGCAGCAGCGAAGAAGGCTGCGGGGACGGCCGCGACCACGTACCAGTCGACATAGGCAGGAAGATAATTGCGAAACAGCCCCTGCACCATGAAGGTGGCGTAAGCGCCGACCATCAGCAGCTCGCCATGGGCCATGTTGATGATGCCCATCACGCCGTAGGTGATGGCGAGGCCCAGCGCCGCAAGCAGCAGGATGGAGCCCAGCGACAAACCGGAGAACACGGTACCGATCGTCTGCGCGGTGGCGATGCGGCCCTCGATGGCGCGGATGGCCTCTTCGGCCGCGTCACGGACCTTGGCGTCGGGCTCGACCCAGGTGGCTTGCTTGCCCTCGCCCTGCTTCTCAAGCAGCGCGGCGAGCATGTTCTTGACGGCGGGATCGGACGATTCGCCGAGGGCCTCGACCGCCTTCAGGCGCTTGGCCGCATCGGCAGAACCCAGGTTGATCCGGGCTGCGGCGCGGCTGATCACGCTGCGTACAGCCTCATCCTGTTCGCTGGCGAGGGTACGCTCGAACAGCGGCAACAGCGCTTCGCTGGCGTTCTCGATCAGCACGTTGGCGCTGGCCAGACGCGTTGCTGCATCGGGTGAAACCAGCTCGAACGCAGCGTTCGCGGTGGCGATCGAGCGCCGCACTCGGTTATTCACGGTAATGGTATCGACATCGGCGACGGCGATTTCGAGGGCTTCACCGCTGGCGGCATCGCGCACGGTCTCGCCATCGAGAATCACGACCTTGTCAGCTGCCACGCCCAGATTGCCGGCCTCAAGCGCGTTCACCACACGGCGGGCATCCTCGCTGCCATCCACGCCAAGTGCTTCAATCGTACTGATGCGGCTAGAGAAGTCACCGGCAAAGCCGGCGACCAGCGCAGGATCGAGCGCGGCGCGGGCGGGACTGGAGAGGGCGACAAGGGTGGCGAAGAGCAGCGCGAGCCGCATCAGCAATCGGTTCATTGCAGGCTCCATCGGATCATCCGCCCAAACAGGGCGAAGTCGGAACAATCAATTACGGCCGGGCCAAGGTGAGTCCCCTGGCCGGAAAACACGGCTCCGGGCACATCCCCGGAGCACAGCCCGGCGCGACACATGCGCAGCGGGCACCGGCAAGCGTCAGATGACGATCGCCGGTCCTTTCATCAAAGCCCCTGCTTGCCTTCGTTGCCGGCAATGAACGGGCTCCAGGGCTGGGCACGGATCGGCGACTTCGTCTTCCACACCACGTCGAACTGACCGTCGGCGCGCACTTCACCGATGTAGACCGGCTTGTGCAGGTGGTGGTTGGTCTTGTCCATGGTCAGGGTGAAGCCCGACGGTGCCTTGAAGGTCTGGCCGCCAAGCGCAGCGATCACCTTGTCGGTATCGGTGCTCTTGGCCTTCTCGACCGCCTGCTTCCACATGTAGATACCGACGTAGGTCGCTTCCATCGGGTCGTTGGTGACCACGGTGTCGGCGTTCGGCACACCGTTCTTCTTCGCCCAGGCCTTGTACTTGGAGATGAAGGAATCGTTCTCGGGGTTCTTCACCGTCATGAAGTAGTTCCAGGCGGCAAGGTGACCGACCAGCGGCTTGGTATCGACGCCGCGCAGCTCTTCTTCACCCACCGAGAACGCCACCACCGGCACGTCCGTCGCCTTCAGGCCAGCGTTGCCCAGTTCTTTGTAGAAGGGCACGTTGGAGTCGCCGTTGATGGTCGAGATGACCGCCGTCTTCTTGCCTTCGGACGCGAACTTCTTGATGTTGGCGATGATGGTCTGGTAGTCGGAATGGCCGAAGGGGGTGTAGTCCTCCATGATGTCCGACTCGGCCACGCCCTTGCTCTTGAGGAAGGCGCGCAGGATCTTGTTGGTCGTGCGCGGATACACGTAGTCGGTGCCGAGCAGCACGAAACGCTTGGCCGAGCCGCCCTCTTCGCTCATCAGGTATTCCACGGCGGGAATGGCCTGCTGGTTGGGGGCAGCACCGGTGTAGAACACGTTCTTCTCAAGCTCTTCGCCTTCGTACTGTACCGGGTAGAAGAGCAGACCGTTGAGCTCCTTGAACACCGGGTTCACCGACTTGCGGCTCACCGAGGTCCAGCAGCCGAACACTGCGGCCACCTTGTCCTGCGCCACGAGCTGGCGGGCCTTCTCGGCGAACAGCGGCCAGTTGGAAGCGGGGTCGACCACCACAGGCTCGAGCATCTTGCCCATCACGCCGCCCTTGGCGTTGATCTCTTCGATCGTCATCAGCGCAACGTTCTTCAGCGCGGTCTCGGAGATGGCCATCGTGCCCGAGAGCGAGTGCAGGATGCCGACCTTGATGGTGTCGGCTGCATGTGCGCCAATCGGCGCGCCGATCGCTGCAATGGAAGCGGAAAGGGCCAGTGCCTTGATGAAGCTGCGACGAGTCTGCATGTGGGTCTCCCAGTAATCGGTAGTAGGAGCGCATTGCTGCGCTGCAATGCCAGATTAGGGATTCACCGCTGGAACAGGAATACGCAAGATTGCGTAGGCGGGGCAAGACCGTGCCTTACGAATACCCCACCAGACGCCCGAGCAGCACCACCACCAGCCAGGCCAGCAGCGACACAAGCGCTGCGAAGCGCACCCGCCCGGGCAGCTTAGGCGCTGCGGTTTCCGAACGCAGCAAGGTATCAAGTCCGGTCGTGCGCAAGGCCAGTGCGTTGGCCGTCGCCACACCGACGATCGCCATCTTGGCCAGAAACAAGCCGGATGCCGCGTACTCGGTGGCTCGCGCGATGAACATCAACCCCCCGGCGCCCGCGGCGAGCATCAGCCCGAATGCTGCGGTACGCGTCAGCACGTGCCACAGCGGCGCCAGTGGCAGCGCGCGCCACGCGCCGAGCAAGCGCAGGTCGAGCGGGACGATGGCACCGACGAGCAGCGCCACCCCGAGGATATGAGCTGCGTTGACCAGCGGGTAGACCCACATCGAAGCCCGCAGCGCGCGCGCAAGCACCGATCCCTCGAGGGTAAGCAGGCAGGTGTCGATCATGGGCGCAGCTCAAGACTCAGGACTTGCGATCCGGATAGAGGTTGTGGCTCTTGCCGTCAATGATGATGCGTTCGGCTTTCATCACGCGCTGTTCAGGGTTGGACGAACGGTGACCATGCACCGTGATGACGCGGCCAACACCGAGCATCTCGTCGCTAAGGCCGGCGCGCTCGTTGCGCCACGGCTGCCCGACTTCAACCACCCAGTTTTCATCCTTGACGGCGACATTCAACTCCCCGTGCGGGTTGCCCAGACGTGCCTTGGTGATCGTGCCGGTCAGCTCGAACTCCACGTCCGTCGCCCACGCCCAGCCGTGATGCGCGAGTGAGGCCTGAGCCACGAACATGCCAATGACCAGCGCCAGCCCGGCCAGCCACACCTGAGATTTCGCGAACGTTTTCATGTCCCACCTCCTCGTCGATCCGCCCATGGAAAACTGCTCCAGCCATACCTCGGCGCAACTGCCACTGTGCCCGAGTGAACATGGACAACGAGGAGCGGAAAAAGCGCCCGTCGTCAGCAAGTTTTTCGCCAGTGCACACCATGAATCGGCTCCTTGCTTGCCGCCCCCATCGCGCAGGCCAGGGAGGGAGGGATGACTTTTCGGGGACTACGCAAGATGGCGCACAGGGTGCGCAGCCCATAAAACCACTACGAAAACATGGTTATTTTGACTTCGGTCAAAATCGCTTAAATCCCACGGCAGTAGCATTCGTCGCGTTTCAGTTCTGCTGTCACTACTAGGGAGTAAAGATGAAAAAGAATATCGCCGTCGGGATCCTCGCTGCCGCTTGTATCCTGTCCTCCGGTGCCGCTTTTGCAGACGAAAGCGGCTTCATGGTTCGCGCCCGTGCCGTGTCCCTGGATTGGGACAACGACAATGGCGACAACCTTCAGCATGTCGGCGTTGGCAAGGTAGAAGCCGACAATCGCTGGATCCCTGAAGTCGACATCAGCTACTTCTTCACCAAGAACATCGCTGCAGAACTGGTCCTGACCTACCCGCAGAAAGTCGACATCAAGACCTCCGCGCTGGGCAAAATCGGCAGCGTCGATGCCCTGCCGCCGTCACTCCTCGTTCAGTACCATTTCACCGAACTCGGCGCCTTCAAGCCCTATGTTGGTCTGGGTGTGAACTTCACCATGTTTACCGACCGCAGCTTCGACACCGCTCTGGGCAAGGTCTCGGTGGACGCCAACACGATGGGCCTGGTCGCCCAGGTCGGCGCCGATTACATGCTGAACAAGAACTGGTCTCTGAATATCGATGCCAAGTACATTCAGATGGAAACCGACGTCAAACTCAATGGCGGCAAGATCGGCAAGCTCGGGTTGAACCCCCTGACCCTCGGCATCGGCGTCGGCTACCGCTTCTGACCTTGCTGCAAGGTCCCGCTTTCAAGGCACCTCCGGGTGCCTTTTTTGTTGGTGTGGCGCGGGGCATACGCGCCGGTTCGAGTCTCGTATCAGCAGCACCGTATAATCCGGTATGAACTCGACACCTGACACTCCCGAAGACGGCGCAGCCCCTGACGCACCCGTCTCTGCTGCGCCTGCATTCGCCGAACTTGCCCTCGCGCCCGAAGTCCTGGCCAACCTGAACCAGCTCGGCTACCTCACGATGACGCCAATCCAGGCTGCGGCGCTGCCGCTGGCGCTGGGTGGGCACGATCTCATCGCACAGGCCAAGACCGGCAGCGGCAAGACGGCCACCTTCGCCCTCCCGCTGCTGGGCAAGCTCAATGCGCGCAGCACGCGGGTTCAGGCCATGGTGCTGTGCCCCACGCGCGAACTGGCCGACCAGGTCGCCAAGGAGATCCGGCGCCTGGCGCGCGCGGCCGAGAACATCAAGGTGCTGACCCTGTGTGGCGGCTCGCCGATCCGTCCACAGATCAACAGCCTGGAGCACGGCGCGCACGTCGTTGTCGGCACGCCGGGGCGCCTGCTCGACCACCTGCAGCGCGACACGCTCAGGCTCGAAGCCCTCAACACCCTGGTGCTGGACGAGGCTGACCGCATGCTGGACATGGGCTTCTTCGACGATATCGTCGCCGTTGCCGACGCCTGCCCGCCGCACCGCCAGACCCTGCTGTTCTCCGCCACCTACCCGGACGGCATTGCACGTCTGGCGGCCCGCTTCCTGCGCCAGCCGAAGACGGTGAAGCTCGAGGAGCAGCACGACAGCGGCAAGATCCGCCAGCGCTTCTACGAAGTCGAGCATGAACAGCGCCTTGAAGGCGTGGTGAAGCTGTTGCAGCACTACCGCCCGGTCAGCACCCTGGCCTTCTGCAACACCCGCCAGCAATGTCGCGACCTGCTCGAGGTGCTGCAGTCACACGGTATCCACGCCCTTGCCCTGCATGGCGAGCTGGACCAGCGCGAGCGTGACCAGGTACTGGTGCAATTTGCCAACCGCAGCTGTTCGGTGCTGGTGGCAACCGACGTCGCCGCCCGTGGCCTGGATATCGCCGGGCTGGAGGCGGTGATCAACGTCGACGTCACCCCCGACCCGGAGATCCATGTGCACCGTATCGGCCGCACCGGACGTGCAGACGAGAACGGCTGGGCGCTGAGTCTGGCCAGTCGCGCCGATCAGCGTCGCATCGCCGCCATCGCGGAGGCGCAGAAGTTCGAGCCCGAATGGCACAGGCTCGACGAGCTCGAAACGACCAGCGACGCCCCCTTGCTGCCGCCGATGGCAACCCTGCAGATCCTCGGCGGGCGCAAGGACAAGATCCGGCCCGGCGACGTGCTCGGCGCACTCACCGGCGAAGCCGGCTTCACCCGCGAACAGGTCGGCAAGATTCAGGTCACCGATGCTTACACCTATGTGGCCGTTGCCCGGGATATCGTATCCGTGGCCGTACGCAAACTGGCAGACGGCAAGATCAAGGGCAAAAAGGTCAAGGTCAGGTCGATATAGGCGCTTCAGAGCGCTGCAGCGCGCCCTGATCAGGACCTCGTCAATCAAGGACGTAAAGCATGACGAATGGAATGATCAAGGGTCGCCTGCTGGCCACCTTCGCACTCGGCCTGCTGCTGAGCGCCCCCGGCTTTGCCGAAAAGCCCGAATGGGCCGGCAAGGACAAGAGCAAGGATAAATACGAGCAGCGCGACAAGGGCAACAAGGCTCGCACCGAGACCAGATCGCAATCGCGCGAGGAGCGGTATGACCGCAGCCCCCGCGACGACCGGCGTGATGATCGACGTGACGACCGCAGGTACGACAGTCGTGAACGCTCGAGCAACCATCGATTCCGGGATCACGACCACGATCGGGTCGTCATCCAGAACTACTACCGCCAGACCTATTCCAGCAAGCGTTGCCCGCCCGGGCTGAGCAAAAAGGGGAACGGCTGCATGCCCCCCGGACTGGCCAGGAAATGGTCGAAGGGACGTCCCTTGCCGCGCGATGTCGTCTTCTACGACCTGCCGCCGGCCATCGTGATCGAGATCGGCGCGCCACCGGCGGGTCATCGCTACGTGCGCGTTGCAGCCGACATCCTGCTGATCGCGATCGGTACCGGCATGGTGGTGGATGCGATCGAGGATCTGCGCTGGTAAGTCCGCTGCCGGAACGCCGTACCCGAGCTAGGGTGCGGGCGCTTCCGGGCCGGCCGACCACAGCGGCTGGCCACCCGCATCCAGATGACAGAGGTACACCCTCAGGTCGAACTCAAGCTGGTGATAGGCCGGCTCCATGTGCGCGCACAGCTGGTAGAAGGCCTTGTCATGGTCTTTCTCCTTCAGGTGCGCGAGCTCGTGCACCACGATCATGCGCAGGAACTCCGGCGGCATGTCGCGAAACACGCTGGCGATGCGGATCTCGCGCTTGGCCTTGAGCTTGCCACCCTGTACCCGCGAGATGCTGGTGTGGGTACCGAGCGCATGGCGCACCACATGCAGCTTGTTGTCGTAGTTCACCCGCGACAGGGGTGCGGCCTTGCGCATGAAGTCCTGCTTGAGCCCGGTCACGTAGTCGTAGAGCGCGCTATCGGTGCGCACCGCGTGCGCCACCGGGTAGCGTTGCGCCAGCACATCCGCCAGCCTGCCCTGCTCCATGAGCTGACGAACCTGGGCAAGGAGGGCTTCGGGATAGCCGCTGAGGTATTTCATCGTTTCGCCCCCCGCACTCAGGCGGCCTGCACGACTTCGTCCGCGACCTCGTCACCGGCCTCTTCGCCGAGGAAGCCGCCGCTCTGGTGCGACCACAGTCGCGCATACAGTCCGCCCTGCGCCATCAGGCTGCGATGGTCGCCTTCCTCGACGATGCGCCCCTTGTCGAGCACGACCAGACGGTCCATCGCGGCAATGGTCGACAGGCGGTGCGCAATCGCCACCACTGTCTTTCCCTCCATCAGGCGGTACAGACTGGCCTGGATCGCCACCTCGACCTCCGAATCGAGCGCGCTCGTGGCCTCGTCCAGCAGCAGGATGGGCGCATCCTTGAGCATGACGCGCGCAATCGCGATGCGCTGACGCTGACCGCCCGAGAGCTTCACCCCGCGCTCGCCGACATGCGCATCGTAGCCGGTGCGCCCGTGAGGATCGGTCAGGGTCTGGATGAAGTCATGGGCCTCGGCGCGCCTGGCCGCCGCGATCATGTCTTCATCGGTCGCATCCGGGCGTCCGTACAGGATGTTGTCGCGCACCGAGCGGTGCAGCAGCGAGGTGTCCTGCGTCACCATCCCGACCTGGGCGCGCAGGCTGTCCTGGGTCACATGCGCAATGTCCTGCCCGTCGATGAGGATGCGCCCCTGCTCGACATCATAAAAACGCAGCAGCAGATTGACGATGGTGGATTTGCCCGCACCGGAACGCCCGACCAGTCCGATCTTCTCGCCGGGGCGGATCACCAGGCTCATGTCGTCGATCACCCGCCGAGCCAGGGGGCCAGTCGCACCGTAGGCAAAGCTCAGCTGCTCGAAACAGATCTCGCCACGGCTGACCTTGAGCGGCTGCGCATCCGGGCGGTCCACAACCTGATGAGGCCGGGCCAGGGTGTTGATGCCGTCCTGCACCGTGCCCACATGCTCGAACAGGGACGCCATCTCCCACATGATCCAGTGCGACATGCCATTCAGCCGCAGCGCCATCGCAGTTGCGGCCGCCACCGCACCGACACCCACCGCGCCCTGCGTCCACAGCCACAGCGCAACGCCTGCCGTGCTCATGATCAGGCCCATGCTCAGGGTGTGGTTGACCACCTCGATGCTGCTCACCAGCCGCATCTGCGCATGCACGGTGTGCAGAAACTCCTGCATCGCGCCGCGCGCATGCGTGGCTTCGCGCCCGGCGTGGGAGAACAGCTTTACCGTCGCGATGTTGGTGTACGCATCGGTGATACGGCCGGTCATCAGCGAGCGCGCGTCCGCCTGCGACCGCGAAACCTTCGACAGGCGCGGCACGAACCACCACAGGGACAGCAGATAGCAGCCCAGCCAGCCGATGAAGGGCAGCAGCAGCCAGCTGTCGAAGCCCCCCACCACCACGATCATGGTGACAAAGTAGATGGTGACGAACACCAGGATGTCGGTGAGGATCAGGATGGTGTCGCGCACCGCGAGTGCGGTCTGCATCACCTTGGCCGCAACCCGCCCGGCAAACTCGTCCTGATAGAAGGCCATGCTCTGGGCCAGCATCATGCGGTGGAAATTCCACCGCAGCCGCATCGGAAAGTTTCCCGCCAGGGTCTGGTGCTTGAGCATGGTCTGCAAGGCCACCAGCGCGATGCTTCCGCCGATGATCCCCGCAAGCAGCAGGACAGTGCTCCCCTCTTCGGCCCACAGGCTGGCCGGCTCCACTTTTGCCAGCCAGTCCACCACCCGCCCGAGCATCGCAAACAGCAGGGCTTCGAAGGCGCCGATGGTGGCCGTGAGCAGCGTCATGCCGGCAATGAAGGGGCGCAGACCGGTGGTGCCGGCCCACAGAAAGGCGAAGAAGCCGCGCGGCGGCGAGGAAGGTGCAGCCTCGGGATAGGGGTCGACCAGCTTTTCAAACAGACGAAACACGCAATGACTCTCCATGAATACCGGCGGACTTTCAGAGCCGCCGGTCAGTCGACAAGCGGTATACCAGAAGATGCCCTGCGGACCTGATGCAGGATGAAAACAGCCTCGACGGATCCGGCATCCGCGTTCATGCCGGCACAGAATTTGATACTGTAAGGACAAGACGGTCAGCGGCGACCAATCCGCTGCACATACAGGAGAGACGGGCATGAACGAGTACGACTATCTGGTGATCGGCGGCGGCAGCGGCGGTGTCGCCACTGCGAGACGGGCGGCGGAATATGGCGCACGCGTGCTGCTGATCGAAGGCGGTCGCCTGGGTGGCACCTGCGTGAACGTGGGCTGCGTGCCGAAGAAGGTCATGTGGTACGCCGGCGGCATCGCGCAGACCCTGGCAGACGCACCGGGCTACGGTTTCACCGTTGGCCAGACCTCATTCGACTGGGCCACGCTGAAGCATTCGCGCGACGCCTACATCGACCGCCTCAACGGCATCTACGCCAACATGCTGGAAAAAGCCGGTGTCAGCCTGGTGCGCGGCTTCGCACGCTTTGTCGATGGCCGCACCGTTGAGGTCAATGGTCAGCACTACAGCGCCGAACACATCGTGATCGCCACCGGCGGACGGCCCTCGGTACCCGAGATTCCGGGCGCCGTCCTCGGCATCACCTCGGACGGTTTCTTCACCCTCGACCATCTGCCCGCACGGGTTGCGGTAGTTGGCAGCGGCTACATTGCGGTCGAGCTCGCCGGGGTGCTCAATGCGCTCGGCAGCAAGGTCACCATGCTGGTGCGTGGCGAGCAGCTGTTGCGGCCCTTTGACGCGATGGTGCGTGAAGAGCTGATGACGCAGATGCAGGACGATGGCGTGAACATCCTGACCAGCACCCAGGCACGTTCGGTCGAGCGCACCCAGAGCGGCGCGCTGCGCGTTGAATGCGATCAGCTCGACCTTGAGGTCGATACCCTGATCTGGGCCATCGGCCGCGAGGCCAATACCGACCGGCTCGACCTTGCCAACGCCGGCATTACCGCCGAGGCCGGTGGCGTGATCGTCACCGACCCCTGCCAGAACACGTCCACATCGGGCATCTATGCCATTGGCGACATTACCGGCCGCGCCGAACTGACGCCGGTGGCCATCGCCGCAGGACGCAAGCTCGCGGCCCGCCTGTTCAAGGGTGAAGCCGACGCCAGACTCGACTACGACAACATTCCGACGGTGACCTTCAGCCATCCGCCGATCGGCACCATCGGCCTCACCGAGGACGAGGCGCGCAAGCAACACGAAACGGTCAAGGTCTACACCACCCGCTTCACCGGCATGTACAACGCGATGACCGAGCACAAGCCGAAAACCGCGATGAAGCTGGTGTGCGCCGGCGCAGAGGAGCGCGTGGTCGGCTGCCACATCATCGGCGAAGGCGCGGATGAGATGCTGCAGGGCTTCGCTGTGGCGATCAAGATGGGCGCCACCAAGGCCGACTTCGATTCTACCGTGGCCATCCACCCGACCAGCGCGGAAGAACTGGTGACGATGCGCTGACGCCCGTGCCGCTCAAGGGTGCGCGGCGGCCATCGTCCGCTAGGCACCCTCGCTCGCGGCGCGGATCTTTGCCATCGCCATCGACGCTGCGGCCGTGCGGGTTTCGACGCCAAGCTTCTCGAACACATGTTCGAGGTGCTTGTGCACCGTGCGCGGGCTGGTGCCGAGAATGTCGCCGATGTCGCGATTGGTCTTGCCTCGGATCACCCAGTACAGCACCTCGGCCTCGCGCCCGGTGAGGCGGAAGGCTGCAATCAGGGCCTCGATCGCGCTGGCGTCGTTCTCTTCGCGCAACACCACCAGCCACTCTTCGTCGCCAGTCTGATCGTGGAACGAGGCCAGCAGGCGACGTGCGCCTTCGCTCGCCACCAGGCCGGGCACCTCACGACGCTCGCGCCGCGCGAGTTCGGCAGCCATGATCCAGTCGAGCAGGCGCGGCGGTGCAATCTCGCTTGGCTCGCTGCGCCCGGGCTCGAACCAGCTGCGAATCAGCTGGCGTGCCAGCGGGGTCTGCCATACCAGGCGCCCATCGCTTGCTCGCACCGCGACCGTTGCCTGGCCGAAGGCATCGAGGGCGCTGCGGGCCTGCTTCATCTGACGCGCGTTCTGTACATGGGCAGCAATGCGGGCGAGCACCTCGGCGGGCTTGATCGGCTTGGTCACGTAGTCGGCGCCGCCGGCGGCAAACGCCGCGACCACATGCTCGGTTTCCGTGAGTCCTGTCATGAAGATGAGCGGGATCGCGCGGGTCGCAAAATCGGCCTTGAGCCGCCGGGCAACCTCGAAACCGTCCATGCCGGGCATCAGCGCATCGAGCAGCACGACATCGGGCAGACTCTGGCGCGCACGCGCAATCGCGCTCTCGCCATTGGTGGCGACCAACACCAGATAGCCGGCTTCGTCGAGCGCATCGTGCAGCAGCGCGAGATTCTCGGGCACGTCGTCCACGATCAGCACGATGCCTGCAGCAGCGGGGTCAGCAGCACTCAGGGCAGATGGGCTCATGATTCCGGCAAGTCCTTGCGACACAGTATTTCGCGCATGGCGTCGAACTGGAACTGACGCGCGAGTTCGCGCTGCACCCGCACGAACTCGGCATACTCGGGTGCCATGCGTTCGATATCAGCCAGCCGGGCAAGAATACCGCGCAGGAAGCCTAATTCGATCAACTCGTCGAGCGCCCGCAGCTCGGCGGCCGGGGGCAGCACCAGTTGTTCCACCTCGACCGTGGGCACGCTTTCCGCAGCCGCGGCCGGCGCATCTGCCCACACCCATTCGAGCTGCAGGCGGCGACCGATCCAGTCGAGCAGCTCCTCCACGCGGATGGGCTTGAGGATGAAGTCCTCCGCGCCGATCCCGACATCGTGATCCAGCCCCTTGTCGAACGCATTGGCCGAGATGATCGCCACCGGCGCCTCGTCGAGCCCGGCTGCGCGCAGCCGCCGGATGGTTTCCCAGCCGTCGATGCCGGGCATCGCCAGGTCCATGAAAATCAGATGGGGGCGGAAATGGGGCACCAGTTCGAGGCAGTCATAGCCGGACTCGGCCTGACCGACCTCGAAGCCGAGTGGCTCGAGCAGATTCGCCAGCAGTTCGCGGTCGACACGCTCGTTATCCACCGTGAGAATGCGCCGCCGCACACCTTTGTAGCCAATGCGCTGAACGCGCGGCAGCACCTCCGCCGCCTGCGCGTCGTGCAGTTGCGGCAGAAAGAGGCGGACGCGAAACACGCTGCCGGCGCCGGGCTGGCTGTCAACGGTGAGCTCACCCCCCATCAGGTCGGTGAGCATCTTGCTGATCGTCAGCCCCAGCCCGGTGCCCGTCGTCGTGCTGCCGCGGGCACTGCTGCCGCGGGCGAAGGGCTCGAAGACATGCGCGATCTCGTCTGCAGCGATGCCGGGGCCACTGTCTTCGACCTCGAACAAGGCCATCTCACGGCGGTAGGTCAGGCGCACGCGAACCGTGCCGCGCGCGGTGAATTTCACCGCGTTGCCGATGATGTTGATCAGGATCTGGCGCAGACGCTTTTCGTCGGCGCGCACGAACTCCGGCAGCGTGCCAACGATCTCGAAGTGGAAGCCGAGCCCCTTGTTGCGCGCCTGCAGCTCGAACATGGCCACCAGCTGGCGCACGAACTCGGCGAAGGCCAGCGGTCGCATCTCGAGTGCAAACTTTCCGCCCTCGATTCGGGCAATGTCGAGCGTGCCCTCGATCAGCGACAGCAGGTGCTCGCCGCTCCTGCGAATCACGCTCACCGCCTGCCGTCGCTGCGGCGGGATGGCCTCGTCACCGTCGAGAATCTGCGCATAGCCGAGGATGCTGTTGAGCGGCGTGCGCAATTCGTGACTGATCGAGGTGACGTAGCGGCTCTTGGCCTGATTGGCCTGCTCCGCCACGCGACGCGCGTTCTGCAGCTGCTCGTCGGTACGGCGGTGGGATTCGATTTCTTCCATCAGCAAGCGGGTCTGGCGGTTCGACTCCTCCTGCGCCACCTGCCGGCTCTTGTGCGTCAGCACCATCCACCACGCCGCAATACCGCCCATCAGGAACAGGGCGGCAAAGGCCTTGAGCAGTACGCCCTTCAGATCGCCCCGCAGCATCTCCCCGGGATAGCCGGCGGCCAGGTCGACACTGCGCGCGATCAGCTCATGGTAGTAGAGCGTGCCGAGCAGCAGACCGAGAAAGGCGGTGATTCCGATCATCAGCAACAGATAGTGACCGAGCCCTGCATCGAGATAGGGCAACAGGGATTTCGGCAGCAGTTTCTGCAGCAGCTCAGACCATTGCACTGACAGGCGTGCATGGGGTTTGCACTGATCTTCGCAGCGCGCATCGAGCGAACAGCACAGCGAACAGATCGTGCCCTGATAGGCCGGGCAATGACTGGTGTCCTCGGGCTCGAAGTGCTGCCCGCAGATGCAGCACTGGCGGGTCGCCACCCAGGCCTTGCCACCGGTGTTCACCGGCTCGGGCGTCCGCGCGAGGTAGTAGCGCCCCTTGGTCAGCCAAGCGATCAGCGGCGAGGTCAGCAGGGCCACAACCAGTGCCACGAAGGGCGCATAGGGCTGCAACCCGGGGCCGAACAGGCCGATGAAGGTGCTCACCGACAGCGCAGAGGCGATCAGCATGGCGCCGACGCCAACCGGGTTGATGTCGTACAGGTGGCTGCGCTTGAACTCGATGCCCGGTGGCGACAAGCCGAGCGGCTTGTTGATCACCAGATCCGCCACGACTGCGATCATCCACGAAATGGCAATGTTGGAATACAGCCCGAGCACCTGCCCAAGGGCCTGGAACACGTTCATCTCCATCAGCAGCAGGGCGATCAGGATATTGAACACCACCCAGACGACGCGCCCGGGGTGGCTGTGGGTCAGCCGCGAAAAGAAGTTCGACCACGCCAGCGAGCCGGCATAGGCGTTGGTGACATTGATCTTGAGCTGCGACACGATGACGAACAGCGCCGTCACCACCACCGCCCACAGGCTGCTGTCGAACACCGCAGAAAAACCGAGCAGATACATCTGATTGGGATCGACGGCCTTGTCCGGCGCCATGCCATTGCGCAACAGCATCCACGCCAGCAGGGCGCCGCCCAGCATCTTGACCACGCCGATCAGCACCCAGCCCGGCCCGCCCAGCACCACGCCGAACAGCCAGCGCCAGCGATTGGTTGCGGTGCGCGCCGGCATGAAGCGCAGGTAGTCGGCCTGCTCGCCCATCTGGGTAATGAGCGCGATGCCGACGGTCATGGCGCCCGCGAAGAGGTGAAAGTCGAATGCCCCGCCCTGCCCGTCGACGCCGGGGTATTGCCACAGACCGGCCAGCGCCGTCGGCTCCTCGCGCAGCAGGAAGAAGAAGGGCAGCGCGAGCAGGAACAGCCACACCGGCTGGGTCAGGGTCTGCAGCTTGCTGATCACGGTCACGCCATGCGTGACCAGCGGTATCACCACCAGCGCGCAGATCAGGTAGCCCCAGCTTGGCGGAATGCCGAGCGCCATCTCGAGCGCATAGGCCATGATCGCCGCTTCGAGTGCGAACAGGATGAAGGTGAAGGAGGCGTACACCAGCGAGGTGATGGTCGAGCCGATATAGCCGAAACCGGAACCGCGGGTCAGCAGGTCCATGTCTACGCCATAGCGCGCGGCATAGAGGCTGATCGGCAGACCGGTGAGGAAGATGATGAGGCCGATCGCGAGGATGGCCCAGAAGCTGTTGATGAAGCCGTAGCTGACCAGCATGGTCGCGCCGACCGCTTCGAGCACCAGAAAGGACGCCGCGCCGAACGCGGTGTTGCCGACGCGGAACTCGGACCACTTGCGGAAGCTGCGCGGGGTGAAGCGCAGCGCGTAGTCCTCGAGCGTTTCGTTGGCGACCCAGGTGTTGTAGTCGCGCCGGATCTTTACCACCCGCTGTGGCGCAGCGCCGTGCCGGTCCGCCTGCGCGTCAGCATCAGGAAGGCGGTCGGAAGGGGAGTCGGCAGCGTTCATCGGACGAAAAAATGGCGCAATGCGGGGAGCGATTGCGCCATTCTATGTGAGCCGGGCCAGCACTACGCCGATTGTTCTGCAGCTGCGGACCGGAGATCGCCTTACTTTGCGGCGCCCAATTCCTTCAGGGTTTTGGCCAGCAGCGCGGCCTTGTCGATCTGCAGCGCAGCCGGCGCATCGGGCGGGCACAGGGTGGCGGGGTCGATACCGTCGCGGTCCTGTCCTGCATCGACCGCGCTTGGCAAGTCCTCGCGTGCCACATCGAGCGCGCGCATCAGGTGCCCCATCCCCGACAGGGTGCGAGCTTCGGCGGTCAGACCGTCGTAGCGCGCATTGGTATAGGCACGGCGGGCCTGAAAATACTCGTTTTCGGTATCGAGCAGGTCAAGCAGGGTGCGCTGACCGATGTCGAACTGGCGACGGTAGGCCTCGCGCGCTTTCTCGATCGACAGTTGATGCTGATCGAGATAACGCAACTGCTCCTGGATTCGCTGTACGTCGTTGTAGGCAATCGCCACCGTTTGCCGCAGATCGCGACACGCCTTGTCGCGCAGATCCTTGGCCTGGTTCAGCGATTCGGCAGCCTGCCGAATGCGGGCGTCATCCGACCCGCCGCGAAACAGGTTATAGGTCAGCACCAGTTCCACCACGCCATCGCGCGAACGCCCGTCAAGGTTGTCGAGGTTGCGGTCGACCGCCTGGCTGGCGCGCAGGTCCACCCGCGGGTGGTAGGCCGCACGGCGGGTTTCGATCGCAGCCTGGCCTGCACGCACATTCTCGACTGCGGCATTGAGCGAAGGGCTGGTGTTGAAGGCTTCACGCAAGGCATCACTGGCACTCGGCGGAATACCCTCAACGCCGAGTTTGTCGCCCATCGGTGGCAGAGCGTCGGCCGGCAATTCGCCCACCACGCGCTGATAGCGGCTGCTGACATCGTGCAGGTTGGACACTTCGGTCAGCAGGTTGGACTCTGCCAGCGCCAGACGCCCGGTCGCCTGCTCGAGATCCACCCGGCGGCCGACACCGGCCCCGGCGCGCTCTGCGATCTGGTCGTACACCAGCTTGTGTTCGACATAGTTCTGCTTTGCCAGCGCAACCAGGTCGCGATAGCGCTGCACGTCGGCATAGGCGCGTACCGCCTCGAGCGCAGCCGACTCGGAGGCGTCGATGATTTCGTAGTATCGGGCCAGACGGGCATAGCCGAGGCGGGATACCTCGCTGCGGGTATAGAAGCCGTCGTACACCATCTGGTTGAGCGACAGCGTGGCATTGCTATGCGTGTAGTGATCCGTCGAACTGCCCGGGCGCTTCTGGCTTTCACGGCCAATGCTGGTCGTCACATCAACCTGCGGCAGGTAGCCACCCCGCGCGGCATCCTGGTCGGCGCCCGCCGCACGAAACGCGTGCCAGCGTGCCTGAACCTCCGGATTGCTCACCACGGCCTTGCGCGCAGCATCACGCAGCGGCTCGGGCGCCGACGCAGCCGCTGCAACGGGCAGGCTCGCCAGGACCGCAAGTGAGACCAGGGTACGAATTCGTTTCATGGAAACTCCGACACTTCTGAATATTGAATGGTTGGCGCTTCGCACAGCCCAACTTGAGCAGAGAGAATCATATACGGGTTGACGCATCGCACAATGCGCATAATTCAACGAATGTTTGAAGAATCGGCGCTGAAAGCACCTTTCGAAAGGCTCTCAGCGCATTAGCATGGGCGGATTCCCCCCGAAAAAACCTGAATTGTCGCCGTCACAAGAACAGCACAAGACGTCCCGATTCCGGATAATGCAGGCACAAGCACTCCTTGAGCACCAATGCCCCTGTTCATCCGACTCCCGCTATCTGCCTGCCAGCCTCTGGGCAGATGCCGGCGTGCGGTGCAACGGACACTGCTCATGCTCACGGTCGCGATCGGTTTGTGCTCGGCGGCACCTGATCTCGATCACATGCAGACGCTTGCGCTGACCCGCTATGGCGCACAGGGCGGCGAGGCCGTCGCTGCGTGGCGCCGGATGATCAACGAAGCCCGGGAACTGGACGAAGCGGGCAAGCTTGCACGAGTGAACACCTTCTTCAACCGCCGGATCCGCTTCGAGGACGACATCGTTGTCTGGAAGCAATCGGACTACTGGGCCACACCGCTGGAGACACTCGGTCGCGACGCAGGCGACTGCGAGGATTTCTCGATCGCGAAGTACATGAGTCTGCGCCTGCTCGAGGTTCCTGCCGACAAGTTACGGCTTGTGTACGTGCGCGCCCGCATCGGCGCCGCCGACAGCACCATCACCCAGGCGCACATGGTGCTCAGCTATTTCGAAACACCCAGTGCCGAGCCGCTGGTGCTGGACAACCTGATTGGCGAGATCCGGCCAGCCGGCAGGCGCCCCGACCTGTTTCCGGTTTTCAGCTTCAACAACGAAGGGCTGTGGGTGGGCGGCACCAGCACCTCGTCCGCCGACCCCACTACCCGTCTGTCACGCTGGCGCGATGTACTCGAGCGCATGCGCAGCGAAGGCCTGAAATGAACACGTACCCGAAATTTCCCGGAGCACCCCGTCCATGTCCCTGATCAAGCAACTCTGGATCGCCATCGTCATGGTCACCCTGCTATCCCTTGGCGGCAGCCTGGTGGTGAGCACGCTGGCGGCAAAGCGCTACCTCGAACAGCAACTCAACGTGAAAAACGTCGACAACGCCACTGCGCTCGCACTGTCACTGTCGCAGATGCCGAAGGATCCGGTCACCGTCGAGCTGCAGGTTGCCGCGCAGTTCGATGCCGGACACTACCGCGTGATTCGCCTGGTCGGGCCCGACGGCAACATCCTGGTTGAACGCACTGCCGAGCCCCGTCTCGACGACGTCCCAGCCTGGTTCGTACGCCTCGCCGCGATCGAGGCCCACCCCGGTATGGCGCACGTGCAGGACGGCTGGCAGCAGTTCGCCACCCTGACGCTGGAAAGCCAGACCAGCTACGCCTACACCGAGCTGTGGCACAGCATTCGGCAGATGCTGTTGTGGTTCGCCATCATGGCGGCCGCAGCCGGCGTCGTTGGCAGTCTGCTGCTTGGTCGCATCACCGCGCCGCTGCGCAAGCTGGTGGGGCAGGCGGAGGCCATCGGCGAGCGCCGCTTCGTCACCACGCCCGAGCCCGCCACCGCCGAGTTGCGGGTCGTGGTGCGGGCAATGAATGCGCTCTCCGACCGCGTGCGTCTGATGCTGGTGGACGAAGCCCGGCGTCTCGAAATCCTGCGCAAGCAAACCCAGGAGGATGCCTTGACCGGACTGTTCGAGCGCCGGCAGTTCCTCAACGTCCTCGGTGCGCAGCTCGTCGACCATGATGCACCGACCGGCGGCGCACTGCTGATCGCACGCGTGGGCGATCTCTCCGACCTGAATCGCACCCGCGGCCGCGAATTCGCCGACGCCCTGCTGCGCGCGCTTGCAGATGCCATCCGCAGCCAGATCGGCGAGCAGCCGACATGGATCGCAGGGCGCCTGAACGGGACCGACCTTGCCGTTCTGGCCCCTGGCGTCGCCTATCTTCCGCTATGGACCGAAGGCCTCGTCAAAGCCCTGCACGAGGTGGCTGAAAAACACGCATCGGGGGGTGACAACGCAGCCATCGCCCTGCCCATCGCAGCCGCCCTGTATTCTCCAGGCGAAGCACTGCCGACGGTGCTGACACGCACCGATACGGCGCTGGCCGAAGCCGAACTGGCTGGCGGGCGGGCGGTTCAGCTCGACGCCTGGGTGCGCCTGACGCAGCCTCAGCGCGACCAGTCGCAATGGCATCAGCTCATTTCCAGAGCGCTCGATCAGCATGAACTCCGCCTTGAAACCTACCCGGTACGGGATGGCAATGGCGCACTGTTGCACGTCGAGGCGCCGCTGCGCTTGCGGCTCGATGGCGAGTGGCGCGGCGTCGCCTATTTCATGCAATGGGCGGTACGCCTCGAACTGATGGGGCACATCGACGCCGCGGTGGTAAGGGCTGCACTCGAACTCATTCGCAGCACCGGTCAGGCCGTCGCGGTCAACATCTCGTCCCATGCCATCCGCAACGCCGGCTTCCTGGCCGATCTGCTGCATCAACTGGAGATGGCGCCCAACGAGGCGCCGCTGCTGTGGATGGAGGTCCCGGAACAGGACGCTGCACGCAATCAGGCCGAGTTCCGCACCTTCTGTCTCGCCCTCAAGCCGCTGGCGTGCAAGCTCGGCCTGGAGCATGCCGGCCCGAACTTCAACGCGCTTGGCGACCTGCATGACCTTGGCCTCGACTACCTCAAGGTCGACGCTTCACTGCTGCGCGACCTGGACGGCAACAGCGGCAATCAGGCCTTCGCCCGCAGTCTGTGCATGCTGGCGCACGCTCTGGGCCTGACCGTGATCGCAGAAGGTGTTGATCACCCTGAAGCCGTCACGATGCTGAGCGATGTGGGCTTTGATGCCATGACCGGCCCCGGCATCCGCTGAGAACGGAAAAAGGGGGGCGAGCCCAAAGGCCCGTCCCCCTGCGGGTTCAGATCAAGCCACCATCGTCCCCGTTGCCCAGCAGATTCAGTCCGCTGCGCATCGAGGCGCGCAAGGACTTGCGCTCCATGAGCTTCGCCTGCGCCTGTTCGGGCAAGTCGGTGAAGCGGATGACATCACGCTCGATCAACAGATCGACGATATCTTCCAGCACCCGGACCAGTCTCAGGTCGGATGCCGTCAGGGTGGCATCGCTCGCCTCCCCCTGCCCAAAAGCCAGCAGCTCCGGCTCGCCATCCTCAACCCACTCGCTGATCGCGCCATCAGCCTCAAGGCTGGCAGACACGATGCGTCCCGCTTCATCACGCCTTACGAACACGCATCCATCCTCCGGAAAAAGACTGCTGCATCATTTGTCGATCAGAAGCTGATTATTGGTGATGAGCTGATTAATGATGTCATGACTGCTCAGCGCACTGTCGAAGGTCACATTCTCCAGCACGATGGTCTGATCCTCCGCGCCCGCCGAGTACCCTCCCGCAAAACCGCCACTGCTGCTGACATGCAGCACGGTATTGCCAGAAACCTGCTCGACACTCAGGAAGTTGTCGATCGTTGCACTGCTTTCGTCCTTAAGCAGATCGGCCAGATCCAGACGGTCGGCGGTGCCGGTACCGTCATAGATGCCGACGGTAAAGTCACCAACGGTGTCCACCGCGGGGTTCCCTGCCGTGCCGCCATCGTTGAGCTTCCAGACGAAGGTGTCGGCGCCGAGATCGCCAAGCAGACTGTCATTGCCCGCACCACCCCGCAAGGAGTCATTGCCGGAACCGCCCGACAACAGATCGTCGCCCGCGGCACCCACAAGCTCGCTGCCCGGCGCCACAGTGTCTGCGGTCCCAACGATGATCGTGAAGCTCTTTACCGACAGCGCGGTGTCGCCGTTGGGCTCGACCGAACTGGCGCTCACTTGCAGCGCGAAATCCGTGGATGATCCGCTCGGCGGCGTAACCGTCAGCGTCGATGTATCCCAGCCTGCAAGGCTGAGCACAGCGTCTGCAGACGAGGATGAGTATTCGTTTCCGCTGCCATCGCGCAAAACCGAACCTGCAGGAATGCCGCTCATGCTCAGGCTCGACAAGGCTTCGGAGTTATCCTGGTCCTGCGCGAGCACGGAGATGTCGATCGGATAGCGCGTCTCCAGCACTGGCTGTGTGGTACCCACGTAGGTGAGCCCGGTGATGAAATAGTCGCTCCCGTCCCCGGTTTCGACGCCCGGCCCTTGTGCATAACCGCTTTGAGCCTTGAACACGACGGTGTCGAACGTCCCGCCGCCAGAAACAGACATCGTCACCGAACCCGTGTTCTTGTTGGCAGCAGCAACGAACGTCCCGCTCGCGACCAGTACGCCATTGCTGTACAGCTCGTAAATTCCCTGCTCCGACCGGCCTGCAACACCGTTGTCTTTCTCATACAGATTCGAGAATGACGCCGTGGCACTGGTCAGCGCATAGTCGAACTTGAAAACAAGCTGCTCGGACGTGTCATGCTCATAGCTGTATCCGATCTGCGTCACGGAACCGGGGTGTGTCCCTGTCGCACCGATCTTTCCCCCCCCAACATAGACGTTCGAAGCGGATACGGACGTCAGCTGCCCGGTCAACGGGTCAACGTTTGCAGCGCCAACCGTCACGCCCGACGTCGAGAACAAGTTCGAACTCGTCAGTGCGCCACTCACTGGTGTACCTTGCGAAACGGTAACCTGTACCGGACTTCCAAGCGCGACCGTGAACGATGCTGCATCGGCGATCGGCTCAATATCGATCGACAGGCTCTTTTCGGCACCGAGATCGCTGCCGTCGGTTGGCTTGAACGAGAAGCGCGCGTAATCAGCCTCTTTGTTACCAACTCCAGTCCCGCCAAAGACGTCGCTGCCCGACTCATCAGCGGCAGGGACGAAGCGCAGGCTACCGCTTGCAATATCGGCCTGCGAAATCGTCTGATTCAGCGTCACATCCTGCCAACTGCCACCCGAGAAGACCTGCAGCACTCCATCTTCAGGCAACACAGTGACCTGAATGCCAAGCGATGCCAGATCTGAATCAGCATCCGTGACGTTGAAGTCGGCCCAGGAGAATACGTAAGCCGTATCCTCGACGCCGAATACCGCGCCATCGGTCGCTGTCGGCGCGGCGTTGACCGGGGTGACCGTAATCACGCCCGTGGCCGGGGTGCCGTCTTCCAGACCCTGGTCATCGACCGAGGCGTAGGTGAAGTTCGTCTCGCCGTTCCAGTTCGCGTTCGGCACGAAGGTGACCGTGGCACCGTTGGCGGTGGCTGGGATCTCGGTGCCCACGGCGACCGGGTTGCCGTTGAGCAGCAGCGTGCCGTTGAGCGGTAGCGTCTTGATCACGAAGTGATCCACCGTGCCGTCAACGTCGCTACCGGACAGGCTGACCGGGATCGAGGCGGCGTCTTCTGCGCCGCTCGCGCTGGTCGCCGCGGTGTCCGGGGCGTCGTTGACCGGGCTCACCGTCACCGTGGCGGTGGCCGGGGTGCCGTCTTCCAGACCCTGGTCATCGACCGAGGCGTAGGTGAAGTTCGTCTCGCCATTCCAGTTGGCGTTCGGCACGAAGGTGACCGTGGCGCCATTGGCGGTGGCTGGGATCTCGGTGCCCACGGCGACCGGGTTGCCGTTGAGCAGCAGCGTGCCGTTGAGCGGCAGCGTCTTGATCACGAAGTGATCGACTGTGCCGTCCGGATCCGAGCCCGACAGGCTGACCGGGATCGCAGCGGCATCCTCTGCGCCGCTCGCGCTGGTCGTAGTGGTTTCGGGGGCGTCGTTGACCGGGCTCACCGTCACCGTGGCGGTGGCCGGGGTACTGTCTTCCAGACCAAGGTCATCGACCGAGGCGTAGGTGAAGTTCGTCTCGCCATTCCAGTTGGCGTTCGGCACGAAGGTGACCGTGGCGCCATTGGCGGTGGCTGGGATCTCGGTGCCCACGGCGACCGGGTTGCCGTTGAGCAGCAGCGTGCCGTTGAGCGGCAGCGTCTTGATCACGAAGTGATCGACTGTGCCGTCCGGATCCGAGCCCGACAGGCTGACCGGGATCGAAGCGGCATCCTCTGCGCCGCTCGCGCTGGTCGCGGCGGTTTCGGGGGCATCGTTGACCGGGCTCACCGTCACCGTGGCGGTGGCCGGGGTGCTGTCTTCCAGACCCAGGTCATCGACCGAGGCGTAGGTGAAGTTCGTCTCACCGTTCCAGTTCGCGTTCGGCACGAAGGTGACCGTGGCGCCGTTGGCGGTGGCTGGGATCTCGGTGCCCACGGCGACCGGGTTGCCGTTGAGCAGCAGCGTGCCGTTGAGCGGCAGCGTCTTGATCACGAAGTGATCCACCGTGCCGTCAACGTCGCTACCGGACAGGCTGACCGGGATCGAAGCGGCATCCTCTGCGCCGCTCGCGCTGGTCGCGGCGGTTTCGGGGGCATCGTTGACCGGGCTCACCGTCACCGTGGCGGTGGCCGGGGTGCTGTCTTCCAGACCCAGGTCATCGACCGAGGCGTAGGTGAAGTTCGTCTCACCGTTCCAGTTCGCGTTCGGCACGAAGGTGACCGTGGCGCCGTTGGCGGTGGCCGGGATCTCGGTGCCCACGGCGACCGGGTTGCCGTTGAGCAGCAGCGTGCCGTTGAGCGGCAGCGTCTTGATCACGAAGTGATCCACCGTGCCGTCAACGTCGCTACCGGACAGGCTGACCGGGATCGAAGCGGCATCCTCTGCGCCGCTCGCGCTGGTCGCGGCGGTTTCGGGGGCATCGTTGACCGGGCTCACCGTCACCGTGGCGGTGGCCGGGGTGCTGTCTTCCAGACCCAGGTCATCGACCGAGGCGTAGGTGAAGTTCGTCTCACCGTTCCAGTTCGCGTTCGGCACGAAGGTGACCGTGGCGCCGTTGGCGGTGGCCGGGATCTCGGTGCCCACGGCGACCGGGTTGCCGTTGAGCAGCAGCGTGCCGTTGAGCGGCAAGGTCCTGATCACGAAGTGATCCACCGTGCCGTCAACGTCGCTACCGGACAGGCTGACCGGGATCGAGGCGGCGTCCTCTGCGCCGCTCGCGCTGGTCGCGGCGGTTTCGGGGGCATCGTTGACCGGGCTCACCGTCACCGTGGCGGTGGCCGGGGTGCTGTCTTCCAGACCCTGGTCATCGACCGAGGCGTAGGTGAAGTTCGTCTCGCCGTTCCAGTTCGCGTTCGGCACGAAGGTGACCGTGGCACCGTTGGCGGTGGCTGGGATCTCGGTGCCCACGGCGACCGGGTTGCCGTTGAGCAGCAGCGTGCCGTTGAGCGGCAGCGTCTTGATCACGAAGTGATCCACCGTGCCGTCAACGTCGCTACCGGACAGGCTGACCGGGATCGAGGCGGCGTCTTCTGCACCGCTCGCACTGGTCGCCGCCGTGTCGGGGGCGTCGTTGACCGGGGTAACCGTGATCTCGGCCAGGGCCGGGGTGCTGTCTTCCAGGCCGTCGTTATCCACCGCGGCGTAGGTGAAGCTGGTATCGCCGTTCCAGTTCGCAGTCGGCACAAAGGTGATCGCGGCCGCGTTGCCGCTGGCAGGGATCTGGGTCGTGCCATCGATCGGCACACCGTTGAGCAACAGGGTCCCGTTGGCCGGCGGTGTCTTGATCACGAAGTAATCCACCGTGCCATCCACGTCACTGCCCGACAGGCTCACCGGGATCGACGTCGCATCTTCCGCGCCGCTGGCACTGGTCGCAGCCGTGTCGGGGGCGTCGTTGACCGGGGTAACCGTGATCTCGGCCAGGGCCGGGGTGCTGTCTTCCAGGCCGTCGTTATCCACCGCGGCGTAGGTGAAGCTGGTGTCGCCGCTCCAGTTCGCAGTCGGCACAAAGGTGATCGCGGCCGCGTTGCCGCTGGCAGGGATCTGGGTCGTGCCATCGATCGGCACACCGTTGAGCAACAGGGTCCCGTTGGCCGGCGGTGTCTTGATCACGAAGTAATCCACCGTGCCATCCACGTCACTGCCCGACAGGCTCACCGGGATGCCCGCCGCGTCTTCCGCGCCGCTGGCGCTGGTGGCCGCCGTGTCGGGGGCGTCGTTGACCGGGGTAACCGTGATCTCGGCCAGGGCCGGGGTGCTGTCTTCCAGGCCTTCGTTATCCACCGCGGCGTAGGTGAAGCTGGTGTCGCCGCTCCAGTTCGCAGTCGGCACAAAGGTGATCGCGGCCGCGTTGCCGCTGGCAGGGATCTGGGTCGTGCCATCGATCGGCACACCGTTGAGCAACAGGGTCCCGTTGGCCGGCGGTGTCTTGATCACGAAGTAATCCACCGTGCCATCCACGTCACTGCCCGACAGGCTCACCGGGATGCCCGCCGCGTCTTCCGCGCCGCTGGCGCTGGTGGCCGCCGTGTCGGGGGCGTCGTTGACCGGGGTAACCGTGATCTCGGCCAGGGCCGGGGTGCTGTCTTCCAGGCCGTCGTTATCCACCGCGGCGTAGGTGAAGCTGGTATCGCCGTTCCAGTTCGCAGTCGGCACAAAGGTGATCGCGGCCGCGTTGCCGCTGGCAGGGATCTGGGTCGTGCCATCGATCGGCACACCGTTGAGCAACAGGGTCCCGTTGGCCGGCGGTGTCTTGATCACGAAGTAATCCACCGTGCCATCCACGTCACTGCCCGACAGGCTCACCGGGATGCCCGCCGCGTCTTCCGCGCCGCTGGCGCTGGTGGCCGCCGTGTCGGGGGCAGCATTGACAGGTGTGCCCGTAACCGGCGTCTCAGTCTCAGCCGTCGTCGTCACCGCCTGCGCTTCATCGGTTTCGTCTCCGGTAGCGCGCAGTTCAGGCGGCACAACTGCAGTCGATGCTTCGAATTCGAACTCGATCGGATCGACACCTTCGGTAATCCGCAGCAGACGTACGAAGTCATTGCCGTCACCACCGCCACCACCGGTCAGGCCGGCGGCCGGATCCTCGAGCACGTCGTCGAGGTTGGTGCCGTCGTTGAGGGCCTGGATGACCTGCTGGATGGTGCCGTCAGCCAGTTGCGCTTCATTGGCCTGCGGACGGGTGGACTCGGAAAGGTCGGCTGAGATCAGGACGGCCTGGTCTTCACCGACCGGAACGATGCTGCCGTCGGCAACCACCAGGAGCTCGGCGCGAGCACCGGCTGCGGTCACGAGGGTCTCGCCTTCGAGCAGGGCGTCGCCAACCTTGAGCAGGCGGAGATTGCCCGCCTGGTCCCTGGCCTCTGCCTTGCCGGTGATACTGACGACGGTTGCGACTGCCTTTGCGCTTGCCATGTTCTGCTCTCCTGATCTGCTGCCCCGTGCGCCAAAGCTGCGCATCGGGAAACGGGTTCGATGGCAGACACCTTATCGGGCTGCGTTCCCCGCCTCTATTGGACCAGTGGACAAGCCGTGACTTAGCTCACGCTCAGGGGGCAAGCGCGCCTGCGTGGCTGGACATCTTCAACGCAAGTTGCATGCGATCGCGCACCGCAAGCTTCTCGAAGATGGCTGACAGATGGGCCTTGACCGTGCGCTCCGTGATGGCGAGCGCTGCAGCGACTTCCTTGTTGGTGAGCCCGCGCGCGACAGCGAGCGCGACCTCGCGCTCGCGCTCGGTCAGACACGCCAGGGCTTGCTCCGAAGACAGGTCTGTCGCGGCCCCGCCTGCGTTGGTGGCACGAATCGCCCGCGCCATGAGCTCGGGCCCCACCCACAGGCCGCCGTGAAGCACGACAACCGCCACCTCGCGCAGCATCGCAGGCGTGGCAAAGGCATGGCAGTAGCCCCGGGCACCGGCTTCCAGGGCCTGCAGGCCCTCGGCCTGGTCAGGGGTGCCCGAGATCACGACGCTGCGGATGCCTGCATCGCCCCGTTGTTGTACCAGCTGTTCGCGCCAGCCGGGCACGCGGGTGCTGACCCACAGAATGCTGGAATCGTCGTGAATATGACCCACGGGCACGGCGGCCACCGCGACAGCCTCCGGAAACGCCTCCTGCCAGCGCGGCAGAAGCTGACGATCCGGGCTCAGAAAGAAATGCTTTGTCATCGTTCCGTCAAGGCATTGGCCTTGGCCCTGATTACGGGCTTGATCAGATAGGAAAGTACCGTCTTCTTGCCGGTAAGGATGTCGACCTCGGCCACCATGCCGGGAATGATTGGCAGGTTTTCACCGAGGCTGCTCTTGAGCGTGCGCACGCGAACGATGTAGAAGGCATTGCCCTTGTCGTCGGTCACGCTATCGGCCGAGATCTGCTCCACGACGGCATCGAGACCGCCGTAAATCGCAAAGTCATAAGCAGTGAACTTGACCACCGCATTCTGGCCGGGACGCAGGAATGCAATGTCCTTGGGCGTAATCTTGGCCTCGAGGATCAGCGCATCGTCGAGCGGAACGATCTCGACCACTTCCTTGCCCGGTTGCACGACGCCGCCGACGGTACTCACCAGCAGACGTTTCACGGTTCCGCGCACCGGCGAACGAATTTCGGCGTGCTTGACCCTGTCTTCCAGCGCGCGACTGCCTTCGGACAGGCTGCCGAGCTTGTTCATGGTGTCCGAGAGTTCGTTGCGCAACTGGTTGCGGAAATTGAGTTCAACCTCCTGGATCTTGCCGTTCGCCTCATTGATTGCCGACTGAATGCGCAGGATCTGCGACGAAGCCTGATCGCGCTCGCCACGCAGGCGGGAGACGTCGCGGCGCAGGCGCAGCAGATCGACTTCGGACACTGCACCGGACGCCAGCAGCGGCTCGGTGACAGTCAGCTCCTGCTGTACCAGATCAAAGGAGCGGCCAGCCTGCTCGCGCCGCGAACGCACTTCATTGAGTTCCTGCTCGCGCTGGTTGAGTTGCTGACGCGCAATCGACAGCTGCGCCTCCATCTCGGCGCGGGTCGAATCGTACAAACGGCGCTCATGGGCAACGATATCCGGCACCTCACGTTCGGCCTCTGGCGGAACCGTCATCGCCGTGCCGGAGGTGAGCGCCTTCAACCGCGCAGCCTTGACCTGCAGGGCGAAGTACTGCGCGCGGTTTTCCAGCAGGGAAGACACGAAGCGTGTCGGATCGATACGCAGCAGCAGGTCGCCGGCGTTGACGATCTGCCCCTCGCGCACCGGCATCTCTTCGACGACGCCGCCGTCGACGGTTTGAATGACCTGCAACTGGGACGACGGCACGACCTTGGCCTCGCCACGGGTGACCTCGTCGATGGGCGCAAAGGCGGCCCACACAAGGAGGATGAGCACCACGGCCGCCACACCACGCAACAGCATGCGCGCACGCAGGGGCTCCTGCTGCAGGCGGGCCCAGTCGGCGTCACCCGCCCAGTCGAGCTTGTCTTCACGCTCGGGCGGCGCAAACCGGCCGAACAGGCGTTCGGAGAACGGTCGCGCGCGCTTGTCCACCTGCGCCGACACCTTGCCGATGCCCTTGAACGCACGTTCCTGGACGCCGCCGCCCCCGGCTTTGTTGTCACTCATCACAAGGCCCTCCCGATCCGGCCCTGACGCAAGGCCTCCACCACCTGGGCCTTGGGTCCGTCAGCCACCACCTTGCCGGCATCAATGACGATGATGCGATCTGCGAGGTCGAGCAGGGAGGTGCGATGGGTGATCACGATCATGCTACGGCCTTCGGCATACTTGCGCAGCTGGCCCTTCACCGCCTCCTCGCTGGAGTGATCCATCGAAGCAGTCGGCTCGTCGAGCAACAGCATGGGGGGATCGCTGATGACCGCGCGTGCAATCGCCACGCCCTGACGCTGACCGCCCGAGAGCGACTCGCCGCGCTCGCCCACCAGCATGTCAAAACCACGCGGATGCGCATTGGCGTATTCGAGCACGCCGGAAATCTGTGCTGCGCGCAGGATGGCCGCGTCATCTGCCAGCGGCGCCGACAGCGCGATGTTGTCACGCAGCGAGCCGTAGAACAGCGTCACATCCTGCGGCACGTAGCCGATATTGCGGCGCAGTTCGGCCGGATCGAGCTGGCGCAGGTCGATGCCATCCACCAGCACCGCCCCCGAGGTGGGCTGGTAGAGGCCTAGAATGAGCTTTTCCAGCGTGGTCTTGCCGGAGCCGATACGTCCCAGGATGGCCACATGCTCGCCGGGCTTGATCCGCAGCGAGACGTTGCGCAGAGCCAGGGTGTCCTCGCCGGGATAGGAAAAGCTTACGTCGCGGAACTCGATATCGCCCTTGAGCCCCTGACGGCTGACGAAGCTGGTGTCCTCGGGGCGCTCGACCGGGCGCTGCATCAGCTCATCGAGCGAGTGCAGCGCAGTGGCAGCAGTGTGATACTGCACAAGCAGTCCCGCCACTTGGCTGATCGGCGACATCGCGCGCGAAGACAGCATGTAGCAGGCAATCAGGCCGCCCATGGTCAGCAGGCGTTCGTCGATGAGATACACGCCGATCAGGATGATGGCCACACTCACCGACTGCTGAACCCACAGCGCACCATTGGTCGTGGTGGCCGACAGCAGACGCAACTGGGCGCCGACGCGGGCCAGCAGCGCAGCACTGCTCTCCCATTTGCGCTGGATCGCCGATTCGCCGCCCAGCGCCTTGATCGTCTCGATCCCGACCAGCCCCTCGATCAGCGTGGCATTGCGCTGAGCACCGGCACGGTAGGTGGTTTCAGACAACTCGTGCATCCGCCCCTGCACCGTCATTGCGTACACCAGCAGCACAACGACGCCGATGGCGAAGGGGATCAGCAACTGCCAGCTGATCCAGCCGATCACCGCCAGGAACAGCAGGGCAAAGGGAAGGTCGATGAACGCCACCACCGTGGCCGAACTGATGAAATCGCGTACCGACTCGAACGCGCGCAGGTTGGCCGCGAACGAGCCCGCAGACGTGGGCCGCGCCTCCATGCGCAGGCCAAGGACCCGCTCCATGATGAAACTGGACAGGCGCACGTCGATGCGACTGCCGGCAAGATCGACGAAATGCCCGCGCATCGTGCGCAGCACCAGGTCTGCCGTTACCACGACGAAGACACCGATGGACAAGGCCCACAGCGTGTCCGTGGCGTGATTGGGCACGACCCTGTCGTACACGTTCATCACGAACAGCGGCATCGCCACGGCAAACACGTTGATCATGAACGCCGCCAGCAACACGTCGCGGTACAGCGCCCGGTTCTCGGCAATCACGCTCCAGAACCAGTGACCCTCGCGCGTCTTGCGCACGCCGGGTGCACGGGCATCGAAGCGGAAACCGGGGCGCAGATAGATGGCATGGCCGGCATAGCGGGCGGCAAGCTCGGCCGCCGACATGGTGACGGTGGTTTCGCCGAGTTCGGGAAAGACGACCTCGACTTCGCTGCGATCCGCCGACCAGGCCGCAAGCACGCAGGCACGCTCGTCGTCGAGCAGGAGAATGGCCGGGAGCAGCGCCGGATTGATCCGGTCCAGCGTGCAACTGACGATACGCCCATGCAGTCCGGCGCGACGGGCCGCACGCGGCACCAGCGAGGGCGTGAGTTTGCCGTTCTCGAGCGGCAGGCCGGACAGCAGTGCATCCGGCGTCAGGGCGGCGCCATGTCCGCGCGAAACCAGCAACAGACAGCCCAGCAGGGCATCGTCAATCAGACGCGGGTCCGTCGCCCCCGCAGCGTCGTCTGCCCCTGCTTGCGTATCCGTCATCGGCGTCGCGCCGGCGCCACCTTGTCTTGAATCGGTCACGCATTCCCCAAATTAGGCATTGATCAATGGACCGATTTTAGACAGGATTGGCGACGGATAACCGGATACTTGAATAACACCGGCAAAAACCACACGAAAAAACCGGGAATTTGGGTCAAATGACGTGCCAACGTGCTTGCCGCCACGTTTCGCACGCCGCAGAATGTCCGCTCTCACCCACCGCCGGGCTGATCACGGGGAAGGACGATGAGCGAGCAACGCCGGCAGTACTCCCGAATTCGCTTCAGCAGCGGCGCCCGCCTGCTCGTTGCCGACCGCGAACTAAACTGTGCCGTGCTCGACCTCTCCCTCAGAGGCGCATTGCTGACATTCGACGGAAACCTGCCCGCTCTCCGGCTGGACGAGCGCTGCCTGCTCGAAATCACGCTCGGCGACACGCGCACCGTCATCCGCATGGAAGGCAATCTGGCACACGCCGAGGGCCGCCATCTTGGCCTGACATGCCGCGAGATCGACCTCGACAGTATCACCCATCTGCGCCGCCTGCTCGCCCTCAATCTTGGCGATGCGGACTTGCTGAACCGCGAGTTAGCTGCACTCGTGGCCGGTGCCTAGCCCGACCCTGCCGTACTACTTGGGCATCGGCTCCTTGTATTCTTCGACCGTGATGGCGCGCAACTGGTAACCCGCGTTACCCAGATCCGACTCGAAGCGGGCGACGTTCAGCACCCCATTCACCCACACCGGCAACATGTCGAGCTTGGCGCTCACCGGCTTGTCAGGCATCACATGGATCAACTGGTTGGCCGGCGGCGGTGGCACATGTACACAGGCGCCAAAGTAAGGAACGAGCAGAAACTCGCGGATGGTCTTGCCGTCTGTTTCCAGCGGCACGATAAAGCCGGGGATGCGAATGCGCTCGCCGTTGAAGCGCTGCACCAGCGGAGCACGATCCCATTCCTCGCGGATCTTCTGCATCACCTCGGCTGCGCGCGGATCGTTGTCCTGCAGATCGTTGAGCTTGAGATCAAGAAAGAACTTCTCCGGATTCCAGTCGGCCGGGATGAGGTCGTCCCAGCTGATCTCACGAAAACGCCCGGCCCCTGCCTTGCCCGTCTGGCCGAGCCGTTGCCCGACCTGGTAGCCATCCTGGCCCGCCTTCTGCGCCAGCACCGGCAGCGGGGCAAGCACAAGCGTGCCCACCACTGCGGCAATCACCCACTTCATGGAATTCATATTCAGATCCTGATCGTCATGCCATCGGCCAGCGAATAGCGATAGGCCCGCACACCCGGCACCACGCTTGCCAGCACACTGGCGGCCAGCACGGCCCCCAGCAAACTCAATTCCGCCGTCGACGGCCAGCTGATGCCGACATGCAGCCCGTATTCTGCCGCGAGCCAGGGTGACAGCGCAGCAGTGCCGACATTGACCACGACCAGGCCAATGAAGATCCCGGCCAGGGCCAGCGACATGCTTTCGAGCATCAGCAGCGCCAGGATCTGCCGTGGCCCGGCACCCAGGGCGCGCAGGATGGCCAGCTCGCGCCGGCGCTCGCCCAGGCTGGCGACCATGACCGCAACAAGCCCGGCGAGTCCGACCACGACCACCAGCGCGGACACGGCGAGCAAGGCCTGCTCGGCCACGCTGACCAGCGACCACAGCTCCTGCAAGGTCGCACCGGGCAGGATCGCCGTCAGCGGCTCGGCCGCAAAAGCGTTGATCTGGCGCTGCACCCTGAAAACCGTCACCCGATTCTTGAGACCGATCAGCGCAGCGGTAACCGTCTTCGGCGCAATGTCGAACTTGCGCACCTGCTCGGGTGCAATGTGCACGCCGGGGATCGGTGCGCCGGCCTGCCAGTCGACATGAATGGCTTCGACGCCCTCCAGGCTCACCAGCACCGAACGATCCACCGGCGTGCCGCTGCGCTTGAGCACGCCAACGATGGTGAAGGGCTTGTCGGCGTGATCGGAAAAGCTCACCCCGCCCCCACTGCCGTGGCTGAGCACGATGCGCTGGCCCTCGGCATAGCCAAAGCGCGCGGCCACCTCCGCACCCACCACCGCCTCGAAGATCCCGTCGGGCGCCACAGCAAACGAACGGCCCGCCGCGAAGGCGATGGTTTCATCCTGCGCGTAGCGATAGCGCTCGAAAAAGGCTGGCGTGGTGCCGAGCACACGAAAGCCGCGATGCGAGTCACCGAGCGAGACCGGCACCACCCAGTCCACCTGCGGCAAGGCCGTGATCTGCTGCAGGCTTTGCCACGACATGTTGTTGGTGGCATTGCCCATGTGAAACACCGAGTACAGCAGCAATTGCACCGGCCCGCCACGTGCGCCGACGATGAGGTCGGTGCCGGAAATGGTGCGGGCAAATCCCTCGCGGGCGTCGTGTCGAACGCGCTCGACCCCGATCAGCATTGCCACCGACAGCGCCACCGCGATCACCGTCAGCGCGACCGACAGACGCCGGTTGGCGATGCTGCGCCAGCCCAGATGCCAGATCGGACTCATGACCCGGCTCCTGCGCCAGCAGCATGATTGATGTCCGCAAGATTCAGCACCCGATCGAACCGTGCCGACAGGCGCGGATCGTGGCTGACGAAAAGCAGCGCCGCCCCGCTGGCAGCGCACTCGCCCTGCAGCAGATCGAGAAATGCGGCCTGACGGTCTGCGTCGAGCGCAGACGTGGGCTCATCGGCGACCACCAGACCCGGCCCGCCGATCAGGGCGCGCGCCGCAGCCACCCGCTGCTGCTGGCCCACCGAGAGTTCGGACGCGCGGCGCGCAAGCAGCTCGGGCGGCAGGTCAAGGTGTTCGGCCAGGCGCAGCACCTCTTCGTCCGGCGTGCATCCGGCGCGCTGCAGGCGCTCGCGCCGGGCAGCAGAAAAGCGGCAGGGCAGCAGAATGTTGTCGCGGGCCGACAGATAGGGCAGCAGGTTGAAGAGCTGGAAGATGAAACCGATGTGATCCGCGCGAAAACGGTCGCGGGCCGACGATGACAGCGCGCCGAGCACCTGCCCTGCCACCGAGATGTATCCCGCGGTCGGCGCAAGCACGCCGCCGATCAGCGCCAGCAGGGTGCTTTTTCCGCTGCCGCTCGGTCCCTGCAAAAACACCCGCTCACCCGCCCCAAGTTCGAAACGGTCTATGGCAAGACAGTCCGCGCCGGCGCTCGGCCAGCGCAGACGCAGATCGCGCAGTTCGACCGCGGCCGCGCTCACAATGAAAGCATGCGCTGCTTCGGTGTCAGCTTCGCCGCCACCTGACCACGGGGCGAAGCACGCTCGGCCCGAATCTCCCGAATGCGGGGAAACTGCTCGAACAGTCTGACCTCCAGCCCGGTGAGCGCGCTTGGCGTCGCACATTGCAAGGTGTGGACGACGCTCATCTCGGCATGACCACTGTCGTTGCCGGCGGATGACTCGGCGAAGGGCTGTTCGAGTTCGGTCCTGAGCACCGCGCATGCTGCTTTCGCGGGCAGGGTCACGATGCGTTCGACGCCCTTCAGAATCACCTCTGCCTGCGCCAGTGCCATACGCTCGGCATCGGAGCGTGGCGCATGTTCAAAACCGACCAGATTGTCGAGCGGGCTCTCGAACTCGATCTGCAGGGTGTTGCCGGCAATCGCCACCCGCAGTTCTGCCACACCATGCTCGTGAGGCAGGTGCTGCGCAAAGGCGGTGCTCGCGCTGAGCAACATGGCCAGCGCGACAGTACGTTGTTTCATGAAATCTCCATCAGGCGTGAATGCAGGGCGGTCGAAAAATGAGGTGCAATCGACCGGGCGCGCTAATGCTACAATGTTGCAATACCGATCGCAAACAGCAACAAGCGCATGCGCACTTCATCAAACGCACCGACCTCTCCGCAGCCAGAGCACGCCGCACGTGAGCTGATCACCCGCCACGGCGGCCGCGTCACCCGCACCCGGGTTGCGGTCGTCAAAGCGCTGCAGGACAGCGCCCAGCCACTGTCGCACGAGGAGCTGGGCGCCGCACTGGCCGCAATCGACATCCCGCACGACCGCGTCACGCTGTATCGCGCCCTCGACTGGCTGGTCGAACAAGGCATCGCTCGGCGCATTGCCGGCAGTGATCGTGCCTGGCGCTTCGAGATGGTGCGCCCGCACAGTCATCGCCATGCGCACTTCCACTGCGACCGCTGTGGCCAGGTGATCTGCCTTGAAGGCCTTCAGCCTTCTCCGAGCGTCAACCTGCCCGACGGCTTTCAGCTCGACCGTGCAGAGCTCGTGCTGCACGGCGCATGTGCCACCTGTGGCCTTCATGGCCTTGCACCCGAAACGACCGACGAAGACTGAGCGCAGCTCAACACTCCGCCTCCGCTATCAAACATTTCCAGGCGTGCGTCAGCGATGCACCCACCGACATGGCCCATTCACACTCTCACTCGCATGCTCACTCGGCGTCCCGCCACCCACCGCGCATCAGCCCGCTCGGCAGCAGCCTCGGGCTGCGTCTCGGCATCGCTGCCGCCGCCACCGCGCTGCTGTGGCTGGCCGTCCTTTGGGCAGTGAACTGACATGCACGCTTCCATGCCAGCCCTGATCCGCTTCGAGAACCTGACCCTTGGCTACGAGCGCCACCCGGCCATTCACCACCTGAGCGCAGACATCCCCGCGGGTGCGCTGGTCGCCGTCGTCGGCCCCAACGGCGCGGGTAAATCCACCCTGCTCAAGGGCCTCGCAGGCGAGCTGCGCCCGATCGGCGGCCACATCCACCTGCCCGATCTGCCCCGCGGTGGCATTGCCTACATGCCCCAGCGCAGCGAGATGGATCACAGCTTTCCGGTATCGGTGTTCGACATGGTGGCGATGGGGCTGTGGCGCGAGATCGGCCCCTTCGGCGGCCTCAGCCGTGCCCAGCGTCACCGGGTGGAGAATGCCATCGAGGCCGTCAGCCTGTCCGGATTCGAAGCACGCCAGATTGGCTCGCTGTCTGGCGGACAGCTGCAGCGCGCGCGCTTTGCCCGCCTGATCCTGCAGGACGCACCGATCATCCTGCTCGACGAGCCTTTCGCCGCGATCGACGCACGTACCGTTGAAGACCTGGTTCACCTGATCCTGCACTGGCATGCCGAAGGCCGCACCGTACTCACCGTGGTGCATGACTTCGAGCAGGTACGGCGGCACTTCTCCACCTGCCTGCTGCTGGCTCGCGAGCTCGTCGCCTTTGGTCCGACCACACAGGTCATGACCGACGCCTTGCTCGCCCGCGCCCGTCATCTGTCAGAAGCCTTCGACGACAACGCGCCCGAGTGCCATGTGGCGGAGGCCGCATGAGCCTTAACGAACTGCTCTTTGCGCCCTTTGCGGACTTCGGCTTCATGCGCCGCGCGCTTGCCGGCTGCCTCGCGCTGTCGCTCGGCGCCACGCCGGTGGGGGTGTTCCTGCTGTTGCGGCGGATGAGCCTGATGGGCGATGCGATGAGCCACGCCATCCTGCCCGGTGCGGCGCTCGGCTACCTGGCCTTCGGCCTGTCGCTCGGCGCGATGACCATCGGCGGCATCCTGGCCGGCCTGGTCGTGGTTTTCGCTGCCGGACTCGTCACCCGTGCCTCGGTGCTCAAGGAAGACGCCAGCCTCGCGGCCTTCTATCTGCTGTCGCTGGCCGCGGGCGTAATGATCGTGTCGCTGCGCGGGCGCAATCTCGACCTCCTGCATGTGCTGTTCGGCTCGGTGCTGGCACTGGACGACCAGTCGCTGCTGCTGATCGCCAGCATCACCAGCCTCACCCTGTTCGGTCTCGCACTGCTGTTCCGGCCCCTGGTGCTGGAGTGTTTCGACCCCTCATTCCTGCGCGCGGTCAGCCGCCTGTCGCCGGTCGCGCACTACGGCTTTCTGCTGCTGGTGGTGTTCAACCTGGTCAGCGGCTTCCATGCGCTGGGCACGCTGATGGCGGTCGGCATCATGATCCTGCCCTCTGCTGCCGCCCGGCTATGGACACGCAATCTGCCGGCGATGCTGCTGTTCGCCAGCCTGTCCGCGCTTGCCAGCAGCATCGCCGGGCTGCTGTTCTCCTTCCATGCCGACGTTCCGGCCGGCCCGGCCATCGTGCTGATGTGCGGTCTGGTCTATTTTGGCTCGCTGCTTGCCGCGCCCGGCGGTCTGCTGGCCGGACGCCTGCCCATCCGAAAACACCTCGAATCCTGAACCCCTCGGAGTCCTCATGCTGTCGCTGTCACGCCTTACCACCACCCTGCTTGCCACCTTCGCATTGAGCATGGGCGCGGCCCATGCCGCACCGATCGAAGTCACCGCCAGTTTCAGCATCCTTGGTGACATGGTCCGTGAGGTCGGTGGCGACCGGGTGACAATACAGACACTGGTCGGGCCGGACGAAGATGCGCATGGCTTCCAGCCGCGCCCATCGGATTCACGTCGTATCGGCAGCGCGCAGCTGGTCGTCGCCAACGGCCTCGGCTTCGACGACTGGATGACCCGACTGGCACGCTCGGGCGGCTACAAGGGTCCGATCGTGATCGGCAGCACCGGCATCAAGACCATCGCAATGGCCGCAGACAAGCACGATCACGGCCACAATCATGACGACGGACACGGAAAAGAGGCAGGCATCGACCCGCACGCCTGGCAGGATGTCGGCAATGCACAACGCTACGTCAGCAATATCGCCGCGGCACTGATCGAGGTTGACCCGGCGGGCGCTGACCACTATCGCGCCAATGCCGAGCGCTATCAGGGCGAACTCAAGGCGCTCGATGCCGAGATCCGCAAGGCGCTGGGCAGCCTGCCAGCAGCGCGCCGCAAGGTGGTCAGTTCGCACGCGGCCTTCGGCTATTTCGCCCATGCCTACGATGTGCAATTCCTGTCACCAGTTGGCGTGTCGAACAATGCCGAGCCCACGGCAAAAGGCGTGGCACAGCTGATTCGCCAGCTCAGAAAGGAGAAAGTGCCGGCGATCTTCGTCGAGAACATCAGCGATCCGCGCCTGAGCGAGCGCATCCGCGCCGAAAGCGGTGCAGTGATGGGTGGCACGCTGTATTCGGACGCGCTATCGACCGCCGCCGGTCCGGCACCTACCTATGTGGCGATGATGCGCCACAATCTGAACACCCTCATGGCTGCGCTGACATCCGCGCCGCCAGCCCGCTGAGGCGCACCGTCCGCAGCCCGCAGCCGGCTGCAAACACCCGCGCCGGCCCCGCCAGCGTGACCTGTCGCGCCGCGCGGGTCACGCCGGTGTACAGCAACTCGCGGGTGAGCACCCGTACCGGCTTTGCCGGCAGCACCAGCAACACCTCTTCGAACTCCGAGCCCTGACTCTTGTGCACTGTCAGCGCAAAGGCGGTGTCATGCACCGGCAGGCGCAAGGGTGCAATGCAGCGGTAACTGCCGCCCGGCTGCGGGAAAAACACCATCAGCGTACCGCTGTCGTCCGGCAGACACAGGCCGATGTCGCCGTTGTACAGGCCGAGCAGCGCATCGTTGCGCAGCACGATCACCGGCCGTCCAAGCCATGCATGACCCGGGCCGCGCTCTGCCGGCAAGTCCAGCGCACTGCGCAAAACACGCTCCAGATGGGCGTTGAGTGCAACCAGCCCGCGCCCGCCCTCATGCACCGCCACCAGCACGCGGAAGCGGTCGAAAGCCGCAAAAGCCGCTGCCACACGCGCCGGTGTGTCGGCGAAAGGCGCGCGCAAGGCCGCCAGATAAGGGGCGTAGCCGGCTTCCATCGCCGCCAGCGTGGCGTCGCCCAGGCGGGTACCTTCATCGTCAATCCAGCGTGCCGAGGGGTCTTCGCCGCCACGCAGCCAGGCCAGTGCCGCAACCCCCTCGCCGGCGTTGATGTTGGCCGCGAGTCGACCGATGCCGGAGTCCTGGCGGAAACGGTGGCTCTCGGTCAGCCAGACCACGCTGTCGGCCAGCGCCGGTGACGTGACAGGAGTCGGCAAGTCCGCCAGCGCCTGCGCCGGCGTGCCGGTCAGCAGCGCCAGTTGTTCGATGGTGCGCGCACTGAAGACACGCGCCGAGGAGAGTTCGGCAAACACCGCGCCGGCCTCGACCGCAGCGAGCTGGTCCTTGTCGCCGAGCAGGATCAAACGGGCATCGGGCGGCAGCGCGTCGAGCACCCGGGCCGCGAGTGCGAGATCGAGCATCGAGGCCTCGTCCACCACCAGCACATCGACCGCCAGCGGATTGCCGGCGTGATGACGAAAACGCCCGGCAAGCGGGGTGACGCCCAGCAAGCGGTGCAGGGTGTGGGCTTCGGCCGGCAGGCGCTTGCGCAGCTTCGCCGGCATGTCCGCCGCGCGGGCGCGCAGGGCTTCGAGCATGCGTGCCGCCGCCTTGCCGGTGGGTGCGGCGAGCGCGATCCGCAGCGTGGGCGTGAGCTCCAGCAGACAGGCGAGCAGGGCCGCCACCGTGGTGGTCTTGCCCGTGCCCGGCCCGCCGCTGATCACCGTCAGCCGCCCCTGCAGCGCGAGCGCGACTGCCAGCTTCTGCCAGTCCGGCCCCGGCGTTGATCGCGGCTTGAACAGCTTGTCGAGCGTGGTGCGCAAGCTGGGCGGCACGGCCTGGGCCGGCGCGCGGACACGCATCACCAGCGCCGCCGCGAGGCGCTGTTCGAGATCGAAAAAGCGCCGCAGGTACAGGCGGTCGTCGACGTCGAGCACCAGCGGATGCGCGCAGTTCACGGGTGGAAGCGGCGCAGCGAGCACCGTCACCCCGCTTTCGAGCAGCTTTGCGCGCAGTTCGCCAGGCGTGCAGGCGATGGCTTCATCCTGCGCGAGCTGCGCCAGCGGCAGACACACATCGCCCTCGCTCGCCGCCCGCGCAAGAGCACGCGCTGCCGCAGGCAACACCACACAGGCGGCTGCCGGCGCACCGAGCGTGGTCGCCCAGGCTTGCAGATGGCGCGCAAAGCCTTCGGCAAGGTCGAACTGCGGCATCGAATCCATTGCAGCCATCAGTGCGCCACTCCGTCCACAGTCGCCCGCGCCGCCAGCAGATCGTCGAGCGCTTCGATCACCCGCCGCGGCGCACGGTGGCGGAAAACGCCGGCGGGCTGGCCACCCGCCTGCCAGCCCGGACGCACCCCACGCACGAAGAGGTAGAGCACGCCACCGAAATGGGTGTCGTAATCGTAGTCCGGGAGGCTGCGTGCGAGATGGCGGTGCAGCGCGACGGTATAGAGCAGATGCTGCAGGTGGTAGCCATGTGACTGCATCGCCCCTTCGAGCGCGGCGGGCCCGTAATCCGCAGGGCGTTCGCCGAGATGGTTGGACTTCCAGTCCAACACCCAGAAGCGGCCATCGTGCTCGAACACCAGGTCGATGAAGCCCTTGAGGTAGCCGGCGAGATCGGAGAACCCAAGCCGTGGCATGCGGTAGCCCTTGTCCGCCAGCCAGGCATTCAGGCGCACCGCCGACAGTTGCGGTGCCGGCAACTGGAAGCCGAGTTCGACCATGCGCTGCTTCTTCGGAATGCGGGACAGCACCAGCGGCGCCCGCCCGGCCTCGTCCACCAGCGTGGTGGCGAGCACGTCTTCGAGCAGGTGGCGCAGCATGCGCGGATGGCGCTCGGCCTCGGCCGCATTCGCCGCGGGCTGCGGATGCGCGCGCAGGGCGGCGGCAATGGCGTCGTCCCAGGTGCCGGAATCGGTGAAGTCGACGTTCTCGAACGCGGCGTGCAGGCAATCGCCCGCGGCCGGCCCGCGCGGAAAGCGCAGGATGTCGTCTGCCGCGGGCGGCAGCAACACGCCAGCGTCAGCCTCGGCGGCCGTCTCGTCGTCTGCCTGCGCAAGCTGCGGCAGAATGCGGGCGTCGTGGTCGAGTGCCGCGGATTCATGTGATGCACCCGAAATCAGCGCACTGAAACTGCCCATGCGCCAGCCTGACGGAATCTGCGGCGGGCGCTGCGCCCGCGGCGTACGACCGCCCGCCTCGGCCGGCGCCAGGGGATCGCCACTGCCATCGGGCAGATCCTCGAGCGCCATGACCGGCTTGCCGTCGAGCACACTGCGACCGACAAGGCTGCGCCACTGCGCATCGACCTCGGCCGGGCTGAGCTTTGCCTCGCACCACTTCTCGAGCCCATGTTCGGCACCAGCCACCATCCAGTTGAGCAGACTGCGGGCGCCCTCGCTGTAACTGGGGCGGCCAAAGCTCATGGTGGCGTAGCAGCCGACGGTGAGGTAGCAGCGATGCACCGCCCGCGTCAGCGCGACATAGATCAGGCGCATGTCCTCGGCCTGGCGCTCGCGCTGCTGGCGAGCAGCGATCTCCTTGTCCGCAGCCGAGGCCATGCGGTAGTCGAGGATCAACTGGTCATCGTCGTCATGCCAGGCACGCATCGGCCCGCTGTCGCCCTTGGAGGGATAGCCGTCAAACAGGAAGGGGCAGAACACCACCCCGTATTCCAGCCCCTTGGCGCGGTGGATGGTGATGATCTGCACCAGGTTGCGATCCGACTCCAGGCGCAACTGGGCGGCCTCGCCACCGCTGCCGTCGGTACGCCGGGTGGCAAGCGTGCGCAGCAGCACTTCGGGCGACGCGCTGCCCGCCGCCTGCTGCAGCAATTCGGCGAGATGCATCAGATTGGTCAGACGACGCTCGCCGTCGTCGCGCGCCAGCAGTCGCGCAGCCACGCCATCATCGGCCATCCAGCGCCGCAGCATCACGCCGAAACCGTGGCGCAGCCAGGCGTCGCGCCAGGCGGCGAAGCGGTCGAGCACGTCGAGCAGTGCCGCTTCGTCGTCGGCGAGTGCCGCCAGCGCGAGTGCATCGCGTCCCATCAGCGTAGTGGCGAGCGCGGCCTTGACCCGACGCTCGCGCGCCGGCTCACTGATCGCCAGCAGCACCCGCTCCAGCTCTTCCGCATCCTCGGTGACGAATACGCTCGCCTGCGACAACTCGACGCTCACCACCCCCATGCGTGCCAGCGCCTGACGCATCCGCGCGCCCTGGCTGTGACTGCGCACCAGCACCGCGATGTCGCCCGGTGCCAGACCGCGATCACCGATGCGGACCGCTCCCCTGGCGCCCGCCGCCAGCAGGCGCGCAATCTCGGCCGCAGTGGCCGCCGCCGAACGCTGCATCGCCACCGCACGCGGGAGGCGGTCGCCGCCTTCTTCGCCCTCCTGCGCCTCGTCACGCGGGATACGCCACAACCGCAAGGCGGCAGGGCTGGTGCCGGAATGTGTTTGATCCTCAAGCGGCGCACGTTTGCGCTCGCCGCTGCCGACCGCGCGATAGTCGAGCCCGCGCAGCATGAACACTGCCGGATTGGCGCCGAACAGCCGGTTGCATGCTTCGATCAGCGTCGGAATCGAGCGCTGGTTGCGCCCCAGGCTGTAGCGCGTATCGGCCTTGTCGCGCGCGCTGAGATAGGTGAACAGATCGGCACTGCGAAAACTGTAGATCGCCTGCTTGGGGTCGCCCACCAGGAACAGGCTGCCGTGGCGGCCATCATGGCGGTAAATGCGATCGAAGATGGCGAACTGCAGCGGATCGGTATCCTGGAACTCGTCGATCAGGGCCACCGGGTAGCGCGCATGCAGCGCCGCAGCCAGCCACGACTGCGTGCCCGAATGCAGGGCTTCGTAGGCATTCCACAGGATGTCGTCGAAGGAGATCAGACGGCGCTCGCGCTTGCGCCGGCGCAAATCCTCCGCGCCGTGTTCGAGAAAGCGGCGCAGCAGTTGCAGGCGCGCCGCCTCCAGCCCTTCTTCGGCACGCGCGCGCGCTTCGAGCAGGGCGGAAGCGGCGTCGAAAAAGTCGTGCTGCGGTGGCGAAATGCCGCGCTTGAGACCGTCCTTTGTGGTCTTGTCGCTCAGGGTTTCGGCTGCCAGCAGATGCAACTTGCGATCCTTTTCGGCCGGGAGTGCGTGCAGCGCATTGCCGGCACCCAGCCAGTCGTCCCATTGCTGGCGCGCACGTTCGACGGTTTCGGGCTTGTAGCTGTTCTTGTTCAGGCCGTCGAGGGCGACGCCGAGCGCCGCCATTGCCGCATCTGCATCCGCCCACTGCGCGACGGCCTCATCGTAGGCGAGCACCAGCGCATCACAGGCTGCATCCAGTTCATTCTGCGCGGGCGCCTCGTCCCACCGCACCTGCGCCAGGGGCCGCCCCATCGCCGCCCGGAGTTGTGCGGCCCACGTCTCCGGGCAGTCGCCACGCTGCACCAGCAGTTCGACCAGCACTGGCGGCAATGCGCCGCTCGCGATCTCGCGACGCCAGAAGTCCTGCGCCACTTCGAGGCGCAAGGCACTGTCGTCCTCAACCAGCTCTACTGCATAAGGCAGCACCGCAGCGAAGGGCGTGTCGGCCAGGGCGCGCTGGCAGAAACCGTGGATGGTGAAGATCGCCGCTTCATCGAAGGTCTGCAGCGCATGGCGCAGACGCTGGCTCATCAGCGCGTGGTCGATGCCGGCCGCGCTGACGGTGGCGATCAGCTGCGGCACGAAAGGGTCTGGCCCGGCATCGCCGCCGTCGAGCACGCGCAGGGTGTCGACGATGCGGTCGCGGATGCGGGTGGAAAGCTCGGCGGTCGCGGCCTTGGTGAAGGTCACCACCAGCAGCGACCCCACCTGCAGGTCACGCTCGAGCAGTTGCCGCAGGTAAAGCCCGCAGATGTTCCAGGTCTTGCCCGTGCCCGCCGAGGCCTCGATCAGGCCAATACCGTCGAGCGAACAGCTGAAAACGTCGAGGTCGATGTCGGTCGGGGCCATGAGCGCGAGAACGGCGGCGGAGTGAGGCTCAGGCCGTTGCCAGCGCGGCCATGGTTTCGCCCATGCGGATCGCCGCGCCGGGCGCCCACGCCGGGTTGAACTTCACCCTCGGTTTCGGAAACAGCATCACCACAGTGGAGCCGAGCAGGAAGCGTCCCATTTCCTCGCCTTTCTTGAGCGGGATGTCCTGATCTTCGTAGCGCCACTCGCGCACGCTCGCCGAGCGCGGCGGATTCACCACACCGTGCCACACCGTGGCCATGCTGCCGACAATGGTGGCGCCGACCAGCACCAGCACGAAGGGGCCGAAAGCCGATTCGAACACGCACACCACACGCTCGTTGCGTGCAAACAGTCCGGGCACACCGCGTGCGGTGGTCGGGTTGACCGAGAACAGCTCGCCCGGCACGTAGATCATCCGCGTCAGGCGGCCATCGCAAGGCATGTGGATGCGGTGATAGTCGCGCGGGCTGAGGTAGAGGGTGGCAAAGCTGCCGTCCTCGAAGCCTGCCGCCAGTTCCGCGTCGCCACCGACCAGCGCGGTGGTCGAGTAGGCATGGCCCTTGGCCTGGAAGATCTGGTCGCGCACGATCGGACCGAACTGGCTGATCGCACCATCGACGGGGCTGATCAGGTCGGCCTCGGCAAGCGGCCGCACACCGTCGCGCAAGGGCCGGGTGAAGAACTCGTTGAAGCTCGGATAGCTGCCGATATCCGGGTTGGCCGCCTCGTCCATGTTGACCCCGTAGCGGCCGACAAACCACTTGATCACGCGGGTGGTAAGCCCACCCGCACGCACGCCGGCCAGCTTTCCCGCCAACACGGTAAGCGCCTGCTTGGGCAGAAGGTACTGGGGCAGAACGGAAAGGCGGTCGGACACAATGGATACCTGGAACAAGGACAACTTAGGATTATACCGGTGGCAGTGCCTGCGCTTCGTCCCGCGCAGGCATCAAGCCTGTTTGCCTGGCATCAGCCCGAGCCTTCCGTCTTCCAGGTGCGCACGCAGAGGTGAAAGCACCCGCCGCGCAATGTCGAAGAAGGCCTCGTCCAGCGGGTCTCCGAGACCGCGCAGGGCCAGTCGGTACGCGGGATTCTGCGCTTCGCCGTATTCGGCACGCTGACCACCACTCCACTTCAACCTCGCTTTGGCAGCGCTCTCGTCATTGAAGATGAAGGCCCAGGCCGACTTCGGGAAGAAATGCAGGGGTGCGCTCAGGCCTTGCCTGTAAAGCGCCAGCAAGTCGGCAAGCAGCCGCCTTGCGTTATCCGGCGTGACCGCATGCAGACGGAAGGCCCCGTCGCGCGAAAGCCCCAGGGTTTCGCAGGCCACACCCGGCGCCGGCGCAGCGCACAGCATCAGGTGGGCAAGCCAGGCGGCGAGGTAGTCTGCGGGTCGGGTGTCGTCATAACGGTGGCGCACCAAGCCTTGTGCATGCAGGTCACCAAAGGCCGCGCTCAGACGCCAGCACTCGGGCTTGCCGTCGGCCGCAAGGTCGAACTCGAGGGTACAGACATGCGCTGGCAGCGGCCTCGCCACGGCCGCCGCAACCTGCCGTGCGTAGTGGTCGAGCACGCTGACTTCGCGCTGCAGGGCCGCTGCACCGAGCACGCCGGCAGGATATTCGCCACCGGCACGCGCAAGCTCAAGCAGTGCCTCTTGTGCCCCCTCCGCGGCCTGCGCCGCCCCGTCGCGTGCGAGCAGGGCCGGCAACAGTCGTGCAGCCAGCGCCTGCTGTCCCGGCCAGTCAGGCAGGAAGGGCTCGACATCCTCCAGTTCCTCGTCGGCCTCGGGCAGGTCGAGGCCGAGACGGTCGCGCAACAGGCTGCGGCAAGGATTGCGGAAGAAGCGGATCAATTGCTCCAGGCCGACCTCGCGCCAGGCCGCTTCCGGCGCAGGCAGCGGGGTCTCGAAGAAGGGGCGCTGCGGCACTGAAGGAGTGGTGTCGCCTTCGCTCTCTTCGCCCTCTCCGTCTTCGTCGGCCTCGTCCCACGCACTGTCCGGTACCGCCTGTGCAAGGCTGGACGCCCTGCGCAAGCGGGCAGCGAGCGCGGCCGCGTAGTCCTCGTGAAAGCTGCTCAGGCGCGCATCGGGCGAGGCGTCGGCAACGAAATATTCGATCGAGAAGGGCTGCAGCGGATGGGATACGGTCAGCCGGCGCCGGGCAGCTGCCAGCTGTTCGGGCTGCGACGCATCTTCGGCGCACGCCGTGGAAAGTGCGTCGAGCAGTTCGTCGACCAGTACCGAGGGCGGCAGCGGACTGCCGTCGCGCACGCTGCGCCCAACATGGGACAGATGCAGGACATCGCGCGCCGAGAGCACCACGTCGAGGAACAGGTTGCGGTCATCAAGCCGGCGCTGACGATCACCGCGCTGCGGGCGGGCTGCCATGAGGTCGAACTCGGCCGGACGGTCGCTGCCGGGGAAGGCGCCCTGATCCAGCCCGATCACGCACACCACGCGGTAAGGCAGGCTGCGCAGCGAAGACAATGCGGAGAAGGTGACCGTCCCGCCGGGCACACCGCCGCGCGCCGGGTCGTCCAGCCGCGCCGCGAGCGCGGGATGCACGACGTCGAGCGCCACCCTGCCCGCCGGATGGCCGGCACCCATGTCATCGGTCAGTGCATTGATTGCGGCACGCACCTCGCGCACCGCTTCCGCCTGTTCGGCAGCCTCGCCGACGATGGCCTCGAGCGCACCGAGCAAGGCCTGACGCCAGCCCTCTGCATCGTGCGTGCGCAACAGGCTGTCGCGCAGTCGCTGCAAGGTCTCGGCGTAGCGCCAGAAACGCCCCAGCGCCAGTCCGGCACTGCCCTCCGGCGCGCCAGCAGCGATGCGTCCGGCAAAAGGTGCGGCATGTGCGGCTTCGCCTCCCGCCCAGGCCAGAAACAATCGGTGCAGGCCCTCTTCCAGCGTGTGCAGCGGCAGCGCCGCGGCGGCCTCGGCCTGCGCCGCATCCAGCCCCCAGCGAATACCCGCCGCCCGCATCCAGTCGTGAACGGTTTCGAGCTCGGACTCACCCAGCCCGAAGCACGCCGCCACCAGCGGCTGCTGCAGCAGATCGAACACACGGCTCGCCGGAAAACGGCTCGCCACCAGCGCCAGCAAACGGTCGAGCGCCTGCGCCACCGGGTTTTCCTGCGTACCGCCAAGGCCGGTAATGCGCCACGGGATGCGCCGGGCGAAGGGCGCCGTGCCGAACACCGCTTCGATCAGCGGCGCACACGCGTCGAGATCAGGGGTCAGCACCACAATCTCGTCTGGCCGCGGCGGATTGGGCCCCTTGAACAGGCCAAGCAGGCGGTCGTGCAGCCCTTCGAGTTCGCGGGTGCGCGAATGGCAGACATGCAGTTCGATGCTGCGATCGCCCGCGGGCAGGCTGATGCTGCCCGGTTCGAGGTCCTCAAGATCGAGTATCGCGTTGTGCAGGCGTGCGAGCAGATGGCGTCCCGGGTGCGGATCGAAGGCCACGTCCTCGACCACCGCATGCTCTCCCTCGAACAGCAAGCCGATATGCGCCTGGGTCTGCTGCCCCCAGCCTGCGAGGAGGCGGTTGCCGGTTTCGTGAAACATGTCTTCCTGACGTGCGGCAAGCCACGACAGCCTGCGTGCATCGACGATCTCGAACCAGAACTCGCGGCAGGGGTTGAGCACGTACAGACGCACATCCACCACCCGCGAGAGCTCGCGCAGCATGTCCAGATACAGCGGCGGCAGGGTCGGCAGGCCAAACACATGCACGGTTTTTGGCAGGCCGATTGTGGCGAGTTCGGCGTCGTCCATCCTCGCCACCCGGCTCAGGAAGAGCGCAGCCGGATGCGTCTGCCGCAGCGCCAGTCCGTCACGGATGCGCCGCCACAGATCGGCCTGCCAGGCCTCGTCGGCAGCCTCCGCCTCGCTTGCCTGGCCCAGCCCGGCAGCTTGCCCCGCAGCCCATTTTTCCAGCCACTGCGGCCGATAGGTGAGGTAGTGGTCGAACACGCGTGCGATGCGTTCCGCCAGTTCGAAGCGCATGCGCGCATCCGCTCCCTGCAGGTAGTGCGCCAGCCGCGGATGCGCCGCCACCCAGGCGCCTGCCTCAGTATCGGCATCGATCAGCGCAAACACCCGCCACGCCAGCAGCGCCGGTGCAAACGGCGAGCGCGCAGGCACCTCGACCACATGCCCGATCTGCGTCCACAGCCACTGCGCCAGGTAGCCAAAATCGACATTGGCACAGATGCCCTCGCGATCCGCAATCGCCAGTTCCACCTGACGCCGCAGCGCACTGCTCGGCACCACCACCTCACGCAGCCCGAACGGCCCCGGCTGCTCTTCGGCAAGCCGGTCGAGCAGGGTATCGAGTAGGATTTCGAAGCGATTGGAGAAAGCGATTGAGAACATGTCGAGTGGGCAGGGCTGAGCCGGTGAATGATGGCGGAGCGGCGCGCGTCTGTCATCCAGCCGCAAGCGCCGGGCGCTACTTCGGCATTTCGCGCAAGGGCTTCAGCAGGTCCGACAGCCCGTTATGATCGATCTCCTGCATCAGCGCGAGCAGGCGGCCGATTTCGCTGTTGGGGAAACCCTCGCGGGCGAACCAGTTGAGGTAGTTGCCCGGCAGGTCGGCAATCAGCCGTCCCTTGTACTTGCCGAAGGGCATCGTGCGGGTGACGAGCAGACGCAGGTCTTCGGGGTTCATGCCGGTCTCGGACGTCAGGCCGAAGCCAGCGTACGCACGCCGACGGCGATGAACTCCACCGCGAGCGCAGCCAGCACCAGACCCATCAGACGGGTCATGATGTTGAGCCCGGTCTGGCCGGCAAGCCGGCTGATGGGGCCGGCGAGGCGCAGCGTACCCCACACCACACCACCGATGACGAGGCCGATCACAACCAGGGTCACCATCTCCCACCAGTGCTGCACGCGCTCGGAATAGATGATGACCGTACTCACGGTACCCGGACCGGTCAGCAGCGGAATGGTCAGTGGCACGACCGCAATGCTCGAACGCTCGGCTGCCTCGTGTGCTTCCTCGGGCGTGGTGCGGGCGCGGGTAGGTTCGGCATTGAACATTCTGAACGCAAGCACGAACAGCAGGATGCCCCCGCCCACCTGCAGCGAAGCGATCGAGATGCCGAACACGCTCAGCAGCGTCTGCCCGAACAGGGCCGACACCCCCAGCACCACGGCGGTCGCGATGGATGCGGTGTTCACCGTGCCGCGCACTTGCGGCGGTGTCTGCGTGGCGGTGAGGCTGAGGAACATCGGGATCGCACCGAAGGGATTGATCAGGGCGAGCAGGGTGATGAAGACTTTCAGTGTTTCCATGGCGGTTCCGTAACGAAACTGGGGGCAGGGGATGACGCATCCGCCCCGCGGCCAACGAGCATAGCGCATCGACCATGGGCACGGCAGCGGGACTTGTGCCAAAGTTGCGCCATCGGCGCACCCGGCCCGCACGCATACTGAACCCGCACATGACCGTCACCCTCGTTTTGTCCTCCGCTCCGGGCCACACACCATGCTGAAGATGGCCCGCGTCCACCCCGAAGGCTGGCGGCATCTGCCCGCGAACGGTGCGCAGGGCCGCGAACTGGCCACCCTGGCGCTGCTGGCCGAAGGCTTGCCGCACGAATTCAACATCTACCACGGTCTGCACTGGACCCGCGCCGAAGGACAGTACGCGGTGTTTGGCGAGATCGGCTTCGTCATTCTCGGCCCGGACGGACGCATCCTGCTGATCGAACAGCAGTCGGGCTTTCTCGACGAGAGCGCCAACGGCCTGTTGCGCCCGGGCAAGCGCCGCAACCGCGACATCAGCCTGGACCTTGCGCGCACTGCGGATGCCCTGCGCGCCCGCCTGCGACCGCTGCTCGACGGCACCGAGCCGGTACTCGATACCCTCCTCTACTGCCCCGACTACACCGTACGCCAACCGGGAACGGCAGGGCTCGACCCGGCCCGCATCGTCGATGCAAGCCGCCGCGCCCAGTTGCTCGAAATCGTCCGCGACCTGTGTGGGCCGCAGCACGATGCGGCCAAGGCCAGCAACGCCGCTCATCGCCATGCTCTGCACCGCTTTTTCGCCGAACTGCTGGAACTGGTGCCGGACGTGCAGGCACTCGCCGGTCAGGCGGTCGCACTGACCACGCGGCTGTCAGGCGGGCTGGCCGAATGGGCGCGCCGTATCAGCCTGCATCCGCACCGACTGCGCGTCACCGCCACCGCCGGCAGCGGCAAGACCCAGCTCGCGCTGGCGGCCTACACTGATGCCCTGCACGCCGGTCGCCGCCCGCTCTACGTGTGCTACAACCGGCCACTGGCAGACCATTTTTCGCGCGTCGTACCGCCCGGCGGCGAGGTCGCGACCTATCACCAACTGTGCGACCGCCGTCTGCGCGCCGCCGGCCGCACGCCGGACTTTTCGGCACCAGACCGCTTCCGCCGCATGGAAACGGACTTCGCCGCACTGCTCGCCAACGGCAACAGGGACCCAGCCTGGCGTTTTGACGAGCTGATCGTGGATGAAGGCCAGGATTTCACCGATGCCTGGCGCGACAGCCTGCTCGCCCTGCTCACGCCCGAAGGCCGCGCCTGGTGGCTGGAGGATCCGCTGCAGAACCTGTACGGCCGCGAACCGGTAAAACTGCCCGGATGGGCCGGGCTCACCGCCGACACCAACTACCGCACACCAGCCGATGTGCTCGAACTGCTCAACGACCGCCTGCCCCTGCCTACGCCGATCGTTGCCGGCAGTCCGGTGGCCGACAGCGAACCGGAAGTGATGAGCTGGCACGACGAGACCGGCCTGATGGAGGCCACCAAGCGCGCCATCACCCGTGCCATCGGCCTCGGCTTCCGGCGCGACATGATCGCCATCATCAGCTTTCGCGGCCGTGAGTATTCACGCTTCACCCCGCTCACCCACCTCGGCCCGCACCGCCTGCGCGCCTTCCATGGTCGTTACGACCTGTTCGGCGAAGCCGAATACAGCGAGGGCGAACTGCTGATCGATTCGGTCTATCGTTTCAAGGGCCAGTCCGCCCCGTGCGTGATCTTTACCGAGATCGACTTCGAGGCGCTCGATGAGCTGACGATGCGCAAGCTCTTCGTCGGCGCCACCCGTGCCACGATGAAGGTGATCTTCGTCGCGTCGGAACGCGCCGCTGCCGTACTGGCACCGGACCAGGCCTGATCCCACGCATCTCCGGGCACTGCACTCAAAACCTCAGACCAGATACTCGGCGAGGCTGCGCTCGGCTTCGTCCCTGTCGTCGTCGCCTTCATGTGCCCACTCCGGATGCGCCCGTGCCTGCAGCAAGGGGTCGGGCAGGCGCCCTTCGCGCCAGTCGGCACTGTCCGGATCGGACTCGGGCGAAACCGCCTGCGGCAGCTCGATCGGCGTCATCGCCGCATGGCCACGGCCTTCGAGCGCAATCAGCAGCTGCCGCTGACGCAGCGCGACCAGACGGAGGATGGCGTCGTCCACGGTGAGTTCGTGATGACCGCGCAGGCGGGCTGCAATGCGCTCACCGTAGTGGCCGAAGGTCTGCCACAGGCCACCGGCCACCGCGCCGAGCGCTGCTGCAGCCCCCAGCGTCAGACCACCGGTCATCAGGTCGATCCCGACCCCAGCCGCAGCCCCTGCCGCCACCCCGGTGCTGAGACGAATGCCCATCTGGCGCAGGGTCTCGGGATTGAACAGATCGTCGTCCCAGCGCCCGTCGGCCAGCGGCAACTCGGCAGCACGCGCGTCGTCGGGGCGGAAGCGGTAGAGCTGCAGCAAGGCTTCGACGCAGGCCTGCTCGCGTGCGCGCACCGTCTCGCGCAAGCTGTGGACAGCGGCCTGCAGCGCCGCATCGTCATCGGCATCGACCACGTCGCGGCGAGCTGCAAGCTCGATCAGGAGTTCCGCCACCAGCCGGCGCGCGCTCAGGCGACGCGATTCCGCCTCGTCCTCGCGGTCGGCGATCAGCGCTTCAAGCGCCGGGCGGTGGCTGTGCATCAGGGTAGCGAGAGTCTCGAACAAGCGTCGCTCGCCATCGACCGCGGGTGCCACGGTGTCGAAGCGCACGACTGCGTGCAGGCCAAGACGCGCCAGCGCCGCATGCCAGTCGTCGGCACGCGCCGCCGGCGAGGCGATGAAGTTGAGCACCGGCAACAAGGGCCGGGCGGCGCTGGCGAGCAGGGCGAGTTCGTCCTTGTGCTTGGGCAATACCGGATCGCGGGCATCGACCACATACAGCGCCGCATCGCTCGCCAGTAACTGGCGCAACACCTTGGCCTCCTGCTCGAAACGCGCGCCCGCCTCGGCAGTGGCCAGAAAGCGGCTGATGCGATCGGGGCCGTCGACCCGCTCACCCGGCGCGACCAGTTCGTCGATGAATTCGAGCAGGGCGATGGCATCTTCCATGCCCGGCGTATCGTAGAGCTCGACCACCGGCTGATCGTCAGCCATCAGCCGCAGGCCCTCGACATGCCGGGTGGTACCTGCCGAATCCGAGACTTCCCCGAAGCCGGCATCGCGTGCCAAAGTCCGCAGCAGCGAAGTCTTGCCGGTGTTGGTATGACCGACCACAGCCACGCGCAGCAATGCGCTCATACTGCCGCTCCCAGCCATGCTCGCACCTGATCCTGATCCGCCATCAACGCGCCCTCATCGAGTTCAAGGCCAGACAGCCCATCCTGCCACAAGCTCAGGCGACCGCTACCGCCATCGGGCACAGGCAGCGCCCATACCCGGGTTTCACCGGCGTGGTCGGCAAGCTCGGCGACAAGGCCCAGACTGCCGCGATCCGGCGTCAGTCGCGGGTCGATTGCAATCAGCAGACGTGCCGGCGGCGTCGCACCGAAGCGAGCGATGGCCGCACGACGCTGGTCGCGGCTATCGAGACGGCCGCCATCGGCAGCCAATCCTTCGCAGCCGACCGGCGGCCAGGGCAGATCTGCGCCAAGTTCGAGCGCCACCATGACCGCAGCACCGGTTTGCGCAGCGGCGTGTCCATGGCGTCCCGGTCGTGGCATCCGTGCCGGCGCGGGATCGCTGATACCGATACGTTCGCTGTCGGGCAACAGCCGTGGCTTGAGACGGATGTAATCGGCCAGCGCCAGATCCAGCTGCAGGCGACTCAAGCCATACCGCCAGCCCTGCGCACAAGCCAGCACGAGCAGCAGTCTTGGCAGCACGCCATACACCAGCACACAGCCCAGCAGCCAGCCCGACCACGCGCGACGCGCGGCTTCGTCCGCCATGACGGCGTCGCCGCTGGCGATCACCTGTGCAGCATCCGGTACCGGGAAGCCCAGCTGGCCGGGCAGGACACCGAGCAGAGTGGTGAGTGAGACAAAAGCGTCGCCGGGCAAAATGGTGGTTTCCCACACGAAGCCGTAGCGACGCACCGCCAGCAAGCCCAGCAAACCCGCTGCGGCGCCGACAAGGGCCAGGAACCACAACAGATGACTGACTGCACCCAGCCCCCAGCTTGCGAGGCGGCCGCGGGCGAGCAGCCCCCCCAGCGCGAGCGGCAGCTCGGCCGCGGCAGGACTGCGGTCGAACACGCTGACCAGGCGCAGCCACACCGTGCCCAGCGCACTGCCGCCGCGCGTCCGTCCGCGGCCGGCCACAAGCGTGCCAAGCAGCCACAGCAGGAGGCTGAACAGGTGCACGCCGAGCAGACCGCCCAGCGCCCACACCACGTTGACCGGCCGGCTGCCATCGCCGAGCACGGCCGCTGCCGTGCCCGCACCGAGCACCAGCGCCAGCACGCACGCGAAGGCGAGGATCAGCCGCGCACGACCATGCCAGCGCAGGATGGCATCGCGCCAGCCCTCGCGTGTACCGAGGAGTTCGGCGCGACGACAAATGCGGGTTTCGAGATCGGGAGGGGCGCGGCGCGCCTCCGCCAGTTCGACCGCATCTTCGAGACGGCCGTGGCGGGATTCGTGGCGGCGAACAAGTTCGGCCAGCCAGCGGTGTTCAAGTGCGGAAAGCGGCGCGGCAGGATTCACGCTGCGGCTCCTAGTGCCGGTGCGTATGCGTTTCGTGCGGGGGATGATCCTTGCAGCAGACAGGCGGCACGAGATCGACCCCGCCGGCGCTCCATGGATGGCAGCGCAACAGCCGGCGCAAGGCCAGCCAGCTGCCCTTCAGTGCGCCGTGGGTCTCGATGGCCTCGAGCGCGTAGTGCGAGCACGTCGGGTAGAAACGGCAGCGCGGCCCGAGCAGGGGGCTGATGAAGAGCTGATAGCCGCGGATCAGGCCGCGCAGTAGCCAGCGCATCAGGTGGAATCGGATCGGGCAGTCTGACCAGGGCGCAGACACGATGTCTGCGTCCCGGACAGCAGGCCGCAATCAACCGCCATGCATCTTCTTAAGTTTCTCGCGGCGCTCCTGGGCTTCGAGCGACAGGGTGGCGGTGGAGCGAGCCAGCAGACGGCCGATGCCGATCGGCTCGCCGGTTTCCTCGCACCAGCCATACTCACCGGCATCGATGCGGGCAATGGCTTCGCCGATTTTCTTCAGCAGCTTGCGCTCGCGGTCCCGCACGCGCAGTTCGAGGGTGTGCTCTTCCTCGACGCTGGCGCGGTCGGAGGGGTCGGGCGTAGCCTCGTTGTCCTGCAGGTGGGTGGTGGTTTCGTGCGCGTTCTCAAGCAGCTGATCCATCTCGGTCTGGAGACGGTGCCGGAAGAATGCCAGCTGACGTGCTGACATGTAATCCGACTCGGGCGCAGCAAGGATTTCGGCCTCGGTCATAAGGGCTGGAGTAGTGGTTGCGTTCATGTTGAGATTCCTTGTTCGGCATACGTCCGGACTGGCAGGGCGAGACCATACCGTAAAGCGGGAATTGTTGCGACATACTCCGCAAAACAGCGCTGCCAGCCGGCGTTATTACCGGAATTACACCACGTTATTGCCAGCCGCCACCCATCACCTTGTATAGCGCAACCCGGTTACCCGCCTCGGACAGACGCGCAGCGATCAGCTCCTGTTCTGCAGCATACCGCGAACGTTGCGCATCGAGCAGCACAAGATAGCTGTCGATGCCGTTACGGTAGCGCGCATCGGACAGGCGATAGCTTTCTGTACTGGCCTCGACCAGCTTGCGCCGGGCGTCGAGTTGCTCGCCCAGGTTGGCGCGCTCGGCCAGTGCATCCGCCACTTCACGGAAGGCGCTCTGGATGGCCTTCTCGTATTCCGCCACCTGGATCTCGCGCTGTACCTTGGCCACATCCAGGCTGGCACTGAGCGCCCCTGCGTTGAAAATGGGCAGCGTGAGCTGGGGCACGAAAGTCCAGGTCCCCGATCCGGCCTGAAACAGTCCGTCGAGCGTAGCACTCGTCGTGCCCGCCGTTGCCGTCAGCGAAATGCTCGGGAAGAAGGCTGCGCGCGCTGCGCCGATGTTGGCGTTGGCCGCACGCAAGGCACGCTCGGCCTGCAGCACGTCCGGACGACGCACCAGCACCTCGGACGGAATGCCTGACGGCAGTTCGGCAAGCGCGGTCACCGCATCGACCAGCTTCTCCGGCAACAAACGGGCCGGAACTTGCCCTCCGGTGAGGACGGCGAGCGCATTCTCGTCTTTTGCCACCTGCGACGCATACTGCGCCGCGTCTGCGCGGGCGCGCTCCATTGCGCTCTGCGCCTGACGCACATCGAGCGCGGAAACTGCACCGGCCTCAAAACTGCGACGGGTGAGATCCACCGATTTCTGCTGCGTCTGCCAGGTCTCGCGCGCGAGGTCCCGCAGTTCGCGGTCGGCCGCAAGCGTGAGCCAGGCGTTGGCGACCTCGGCCACGATGCTGATCTGTGCGCTCCGCCCGGCCTCTTCGGTAGCGAGGTAGGTTTCCAGCGCCTGGTCACGCAGGCTGCGCACCCGCCCGAAGAAGTCGAGCTCCCACGCGGAGATTCCGACGGTCGTGGAGTACTGACGCGAGATCGTGGATTCGCCGCTGTAGGTCAGGTCGCTCGGTGTGCGCGACGCGCTCTGGCCACCATCGAGCGTTACTGACGGGAACTGGGCTGCCCGCTGAATGCGGTACTGCGCCTGCGCCTTCTCGATGTTGAGCGCCGCTACACGCAGGTCGCGATTGTTCTCCAGAGCGATCCCGATCAGCTCGCGCAAGCGCGCATCGGCGAAATAGTCGCGCCAGCTGATATCGGCCACCGCGACAGGGGCTGCAACCGCCTCGGTCTGCCCCGGCCAGGCCGAGGCCACCGGTGCGTCCGGGCGCAGGTAATCCGGCGCGAGCGTCGTGCACGCACCAAGCAGAGTCGCTGAAACAGCGAGGGTCAGGCTACGAAGGGTGTTCATGTCCGTTCCTCCGGCGCTGCCGCAACATGATTCTCAGGCTGCACCGGCTTGTCCTTGAAAATGCGCTTGATCACAACGTAGAACAGCGGCACGAAGAAGATGCCCAGCACGGTGGCGGCGATCGTGCCACCGAGCACACCGGTACCGATCGCGTTCTGGCTGCCGGAACCCGCGCCGGTGCTGATGGCCAGAGGCAACACGCCCAGACCGAAAGCCAGCGAGGTCATCAGGATCGGACGCAGACGCATCCGCACCGCAGTCAGCGTCGCGGTAATCAGATCCTTGCCCGCCTCCATCTCCGCCTTGGCGAACTCGACGATCAGAATGGCGTTCTTCGACGACAGACCGATGGTCGCCAGCAGACCCACCTGGAAGTAGATGTCGTTCGACAGCCCGCGACCGGTCGCCGCGAGCAAGGCACCGAGCACGCCGAGCGGCACCACCAGCATCACCGCAAACGGTACCGACCAGCTCTCGTACAGCGCCGCCAGGCAGAGGAAGACCACCAGCAGTGACAAGGCATACAGCGCAGGAGCCTGCGAGCCCGAGCGACGTTCCTCGAACGAGGTACCGCTCCACTCGTAGCCGATGCCTGCGGGCAGCTTGGTCATGATCTCTTCGACTGCAGCCATCGCTTCACCCGATGACAGGCCAGGCGCAGCCTGCCCCAGCACCTCGATCGACGACTGTCCGTTGTAGCGCTCCAGACGCGGCGAACCGTAAGTCCATTTCGCCGTGGCAAAAGCCGAGAACGGCACCATCTCGCCCTTGTCGTTGCGGACGAACCACTTGTCCATGTCCTCGGGCGTCATCCGTGCCGAGGCGTCGGACTGCACGTAGACCTTCTTGATCCGGCCACGGTCGATGAAGTCATTCACGTAGCTGCCACCCCACGCGGTTGCCAGCATATCGTTGATGTCAGCAACCGAGATGCCCAGCGCGCCTGCCTTGGCGTGGTCAACCTCGAGGCGGAATTCAGGCGTGTCGTCCTGACCGTTCGGACGTACGCCGACCAGACGCTTGTCCTGCGCCGCCATGCCGAGGAACTGGTTACGTGCTGCCACCAGGGCCGTGTGGCCGAGACCCGAACGGTCCTGAAGCTGAACGTTGAAGCCGTTCGAAGTACCGAGTTCGATCACCGCCGGCGGCACGAATGCGAACACCATTGCCTCACGGATCTGCGAAAACGCGCCCATGGCCCGACCGGCGATGGCCTTCACACCCATGCCCGGCCCGGTCCGCTCATCCCAGCTCTTCAGGTTCACGAAACCGATACCCATGTTCTGGCCGCTGCCACCGAAGCTGAAACCGGCCACGGTAAACAGCGCCTTCACGGTGTCCTTCTCATCCTCGAGGAAGTGCTTTTCCACCTTCTTCAGCACTTCGAGCGTGCGCTCCTGCGTCGCTCCTGCGGGCAGCATGATCTGGTTGAACATCACTCCCTGGTCCTCTTCGGGCAGGAAGGAAGTCGGCATGCGCACGAAGAGGAAGCCGAGCACCACCACGATCGCCAGGTAGATGGCGATGAAGCGCAGGCTACGCTTGAGAATGCCGCCCACCGCCGACTCGTAGCGCCGGGTGTTGCGGTCGAACATGCGGTTGAACCAGCCAAAGAAGCCCGAGAACATGCCGCCCTCGCCAATGTCGTGACCTTTTTCCACCGGTTTGAGCATGGTCGCGCACAGCGCGGGGGTAAACACGATGGCGACCAGCACCGACAGCGCCATGGCCGACACGATGGTGACCGAGAACTGGCGATAGATCACGCCGGTCGAGCCGCCGAAGAAGGCCATCGGCACGAACACCGCCGACAGCACCAGGCCAATACCCACCAGTGCACCGGTGATCTGGCGCATCGATTTGCGCGTTGCCTCCTTGGGCGACAGACCTTCCTCGCTCATCACCCGTTCGACGTTCTCTACCACCACGATCGCATCATCAACCAGCAGACCAATGGCAAGCACAACACCGAACATGGTCAGGGTGTTGATCGAGAAGCCGAAGGCGGCCATCACACCGAAGGTACCGAGCAGCACCACTGGCACTGCAATGGTCGGGATCAGCGTCGCACGCAGGTTCTGCAGGAACAGGTACATCACCAGGAACACCAGCACCACGGCTTCGATCAGGGTCTTGACCACTTCCTCGATCGAGATCCGCACGAAAGGCGTGGTGTCGTAAGGCACGACGACGTCAATCCCGTCCGGGAAGTAGGGCTTCATCTGGTCGAGCTTGGCACGCACCGCATTCGCGGTTTCGAGCGCGTTCGAGCCTGCCGCCAGCTTGATGCCGACACCGGCAGCCGGCTTGCCGTTGTAGCGTGCCACGGTGCCGTAGTTCTCGGCCCCGATTTCCACCCGTGCCACATCGCTCAGGCGAACCTCACCCCCCTGAGCGGAGGTGCGCAGCAGAATGGCTTCGAACTGCTCAACGGTCTGCAAGCGGCTCTGAGCCGTAATGGAAGCGGTAAAGCCCTGTCCCGGCAATGCAGGCGTGCCCCCCAGCTGACCGGCCGAAACCTCGGTATTCTGGGCCTGGATCGCCGCCTTTACATCAGCAGGCGTGAGTTTGAAGTTGTTGAGCTTTTCAGGTGCCAGCCACACCCGCATGGCGTACTGCGAACCGAACACGGTCACTTCGCCGACACCAGTGACACGCGACAGCGAATCCTGCACCGACGACACCACGAAGTCCGCCAGGTCGACGCCATCCTGCTTGCCCTCAGGCGAGACGAAACCGATCACCATCAGGAAGTTGCGTGCGGATTTCGCCACCTGAACGCCCTGCGCCTGCACCGCTGTCGGCAGCAGGGGCATGGCGAGTTGCAGCTTGTTCTGCACCTGCACCTGGGCGATGTCGGGATCGGTATCGGCGTCGAAGGTCAGCGTAATGGCCGAAGAACCATACGCATCGCTGGACGAGTTCATGTAAAGCAGACCATCGAGCCCGGTCATCTTCTGCTCGATGATCTGGGTCACGGACTCTTCCACCGCCTGCGCGGACGCACCCGGATACTTGGCGTTGATGACGACGGCCGGAGGCGCGATCGCCGGATACTGCGACACCGGAAGCTCAAGGATGGACAATGCCCCTGCGAGCATGATGACCAGTGCAATCACCCATGCGAAGATGGGCCTGTCGATAAAGAAGCGAGCCATTATTCAGCCCCTCACTTCGCCGCCGGCGCAGCAGCCGGTGCTGCGGCACCGGCCTCCTGCGGCTGCACCGTAGCGCCCGGGCGGATGCGCTGCAGGCCATCGACGATGATGCGGTCGCCCGCCGCGAGGCCATCAGTCACCACCCACTTGTCGCCCAGTGAACGCGCGGTCGTGACCATGCGCGCCTCGACCTTGTTTTCGGCGCCGGCCACCATCACCATCGGATTGCCACGCGGATCGCGGCTCACGGCTGCATGCGGCACCAGAATGGCGTTGTCCGCTTCGCCCTGCGCGAGCTTTGCGCGCACGTACATGCCGGGCAGCAATTCACCCTTCGGGTTGGGGAAGACCGCACGCAAGGTAACGCTGCCCGTGCCGGGGTCGACCGTGACTTCGGAAAAGGCCAGCTTGCCTTCGGCCGCATACTGAGTGCCATCTTCTAGCACGAGCTGGACCGGCACCCCTTTCGAGCCGGAACTCTTGAGTTTGCCGGCTTCTACTGCGCGCCGCAGACCGAGAAGTTCTGAACTCGACTGCGTCAGGTCCACGTAGATCGGATCGAGCTGCTGTACCGTCGCCAGCGCGGTCGCCTGATTGGCGGTGACCAGCGCCCCCGGGGTCACGGCAGAGCGTCCGATGCGCCCCGAGATCGGGGAGGTGACGCTGGTGAAATCAAGATTGATGCGGGCAGCCTCGACCGCTGCACGGGCGGAAGCAACATCGGCCTCGGCCTGCTTGAGAGCAGCGACCGCATCGTCGTTGGCCTGCTTGCTCACGGCTTCGATCTTCACCAGATCTGCGTAGCGAGTGGCCTTCAAACGCGCGCTGTAAAGATTGGCCTCGGCACGCGCATGGCTGGCCTTGGCGCTGTCGTGGGATGCGCGATAGGCGGAGGCGTCGATCTGATACAGGGTCTGACCGGCCTTGACCTCGCTACCCTCTGTAAACAGGCGCTTCTGCACGATCCCGGTAACCTGCGGCCGCAACTCGGCGACCATGTAAGGCGCCGTACGACCCGGCAATTCGCTCACCAGGGGCACCGATTCGGCCACGGCAACGACCACGCCAACAGTGGGAGCCGGCGGCGGACCGCCCGCAGGGCCTGCCTGACCAGTCTGCTCACCGCCGCTGCAGGACGCGAGAATGGTGGCACCAGCCAGCGCCACGGCAAGTGTTTTGAAAAGCAGTTGGGGGCGGTTCTGCATGGACGAGCCTCGTGAAAATTTAAGTGGTGCCAATGCCCGCCCGGGTAAGACGGAGATTCACCAAAGGTAGAATGGTTATTCTAGATTGAACGCTCATTCTATGTTAAGCTTTTTACCCTTGCAAGCAGTTAAAACACATTCTCATTACACATCGGAGACACGTCATGAACGCAGAAGCGCATACGCCAGCAGACTGCTCACGCGCTGAAGCGCGTCGAGCCCAGATCCTTGCTGCGGCTTCCGACTGCTTTCGTGCTCACGGCTTCCATGGTGCCAGCATCTCGCAGATTTCCAAGTCCGCCGGCATGAGCGCAGGGCATATTTATCATTATTTCGAGAACAAGGAAGCGATCATTGCCGCCATCGTCGCGCATGATCTTGATGAGTTGCTGACGCTCAGCGCCACGTGGCGTGCCGCCGACGACATCCTTGAAGCCATGATCGATGGCGTCGCCGAAGGCGTGAAGGAGAACCTTGAGCGCGGGAAGGCCGTGCTCAAACTCGAGATCCTCGCAGAAGCGTCGCGCAATCCCGAGATCGCGGTCATCGTGCGCAATGCCAGCAAGTGCTGCAATGAAAACATCACCGAAATCCTGCGCCTGGCGCGAGGCGCCAAAGGACTGAGCACCGACGATGAGACGATCACCAACATGGTCGAAATTCTCGCCACGATGTTCGAAGGCGTACTGGCACGCAGCGTGCGCAACCCCGACCTTGATGCCGACCAGTTCGCCGACGCATTTCAGTCCGTCGTGCGGAGTCTGATCACGGGTCCGGGATTCGCGGCCAGTCCGCCCGCCTGACTCTGCCCGAGGCCACACTGCCTTATCCGCTTCGCTTTATGATCGGTATTGTCAGTTGGCTTCGCGCATCCCCGGGCACCCGCACTATGATCGTCCTGACGATTTCTGCGGCAGTGCAGCATCACCGCGAAGCCGGCTCAATCCCGAACTGGAGATCGCGATGGACCTCGAAACCTATATCCGCGCCCTGCCCAAGGCCGAGCTTCACCTGCACATCGAGGGCTCGCTCGAACCCGAGATGATGTTCGCGCTGGCGCAGCGCAATGGCGTGACCCTGCCCTGGTCGAGCGTCGAGGCCACCCGCGCCGCCTACGCGTTTTCCGACCTGCAGAGCTTTCTCGACCTCTACTACGCCGGTGCCGCTGCACTGATCCATGAGCAGGACTTCTACGAACTCGCCATGGCCTACTTCGCCCGCGCTCACGCGGATGGAGTGGTGCATGCAGAGCTGTTCTTCGACCCCCAGACCCACACCGAACGCGGCGTCGCCTTCGAAACGGTGCTAGACGGCCTTGAACGCGCGGGCGACGAAGCCCGCGTGCAGTACGGCATCAGTTCGCGCCTGATCCTGTGTTTCCTGCGCCACCTGAGCGAGGAAGAAGGCTTTGCCACGCTGGAACAGGCCATGCCGCATGTTTCGCGCATTCACGGCGTCGGCCTCGACTCCTCCGAAAAAGGTCATCCGCCATCCAAGTTTGCCCGCCTCTTTGCACGCTGCCGCGAACTGGGTCTGCACATCGTCGCCCACGCCGGCGAGGAAGGCCCGCCCGCCTACATCGTCGAGGCCCTGGATCTGCTCAAGGTCGAACGCATCGATCATGGCGTGCGCGCGGCCGAAGATTCGGCGCTGGTCGAACGCCTGGTGCGCGAACAGATTCCGCTGACTGTCTGCCCGCTGTCGAACATCAAGCTGTGCGTCTTCCCGACGCTTCAGGGCCACAACCTGAAGCAACTGCTCGATGCCGGGCTGAAGGTCACGATCAACTCCGACGATCCCGCCTACTTCGGCGGCTACATCGGCCAGAACTTTCTAGCCACCGCCGAAGCCCTGCACTTGAGCCGTGCCGAGCTCAAGCGCATCGCGCGCAACAGCCTTGAAGCGAGCTTTGTCGGCGACGCCGAGCGCACCCCCTGGCTGGCGCGCATCGAGGCATTGCCCGAAGACTGACCCCCGTACTTCTTCCACCTGCCGGAGTTCACACATGACTGACCGTCGTACCGTCCTCAAGTGGAGCGCAGCGCTGGCTGCCACCACACTGCTCCCCGTTTCGGCCGTAAATGCTCAGAGCACCGGGCCACTGAAGGTGGGCTTCGTCTATGTCGGTCCGGTCGGCGAGGCGGGCTGGACCTTCGCCCACGATCTTGGCCGGCGCGCCGTCGAAGCCGCCTTCCCGGGCAAGGTGAAGACGACCTTCATCGAGAGCGTGGCCGAGGGCGCGGACGCCGAGCGCGTCGTGCGCAGTCTTGCGCAGGACGGACACGGTCTGATCTTCACCACCTCTTTCGGCTACATGGATGCCACGCTCAAGGTGGCGCGCCAGTTCCCGAAAGTGAGCTTCCAGCATGCCACCGGCTACAAGACGGCTGCGAACCTGGGCACCTACGACGTCCGCACCTACGAGGGCGCGTATCTGGCCGGCGTCGTCGCCGGCAAGATGAGCAAGTCCGGCAAGCTCGGCGTGGTCGGCTCACACCCGATTCCGGAAGTCATCCGCAACATCAACGCCTACACGCTGGGCGCACGCAGCGTGAACCCGGCCGCCAGCACCCGCGTCATCTGGGTCAATTCCTGGTTCGATCCCGGCAAGGAGCGCCAGGCTGCGCTGACCCTGCTCGCGCAAGGTGCCGACGTGCTGATGCAGAACACCGACTCGCCCGCCGTGCTGCAGGCCGCGCAGGAGAAGGGCGCCTATGCCTTCGGCTGGGATTCCGACATGCACGCCTACGGCCCGAAAGCGCAGCTGGCCGCCAGCGAGATCAACTGGGGCGTGTGGTACACCAAGGTGGTCGGCGAACTGCTGGAAGGCAGCTTCAAGCCGCAGCAACAGGTCTGGTACGGACTCAAGGAGGGTGCAATCGACCTCGGCCGTCTTGGCGACATGCTGCCGGCCGACGTGAAGCAACTGGTGGCCGAACGCCGTCAGGGCATCATCGACGGCAGCCGCCCGGTGTTCATGGGACCGCTGCGTGACCAGGCCGGCAAGGAAATCGTCGCAGCCGGACAGGGCATGAGCGACAAGGACAAGCTGGCGATGAGTTACTACCTGGAAGGCGTCGAGGGCACGGTCCCCGGCGGCAAGTAAGCGTTCGATCCGGCACCGCGCAAGCTTGCGCGGTGCCTCACATCAGGGCCGTGGCACCCGGCTCACTCCCCGATCCACCTGCGGCCGCCGGTGACGCGCTCGAAGATCCGCCAGCCCTCGGATGCGCCACCGCACAGACCGTAGCGGAAGGGCACGCCATCGCGTCCCGGCGTCTCGAAACGCAGATCGACAAAGTTCACGCAAACACCGCCGCCAGCGGCGGGCTCAACCTGATCGAGCATCGGAAACATCGCAAACCAGCGATAAAAGGCGAACTTGTCCTCGTCCCATACCTGGCGCGCAATGGCGCTGGCGTCACCGTTGCCGAACACCGGACGCACCGTCCACTGTGCCATCGACAGCGGCACATAGGCCGCCGACAGACGGCGAATGAAGTTGTCGCTCTCGGCCACCTCAAGCGGCTCGCTGCGCCGGGTATTGATGTGGGCGTAATGGTAGCGCTCGCCATCGAACACCACGGCCGTCCAGTTGAACGGCGACGCCGGTCGGGGCACCGCATCCACGCTCACGATGTCGATATCGTTCGCCGTGGCGTGGGCACGCGCGAACGCAATCGCGTCTGAGCGCGCCGATGCGCTCAGCCCCACCCAGCCCGCAAGCACCACGAGTGCCAGCCCGGCGGGCACACGGCTGCGACGCCAGAGCGCGCTTGCCAGCAATCCGGCAAGGATGATGCCGGTAAAGCCGAGGTCGATGATGAAGGTCGTTCCCCAGCCAAAGCGCCGGTCCGAGAAGGGCGCCAGAATCATGGTGCCGAACTGGGTGATCAGGTCGCCGAGGATGTGGATGAAGATGCCGGAGCAGGCGATCAGGTAGAAGGCACGCCAGCTCGCTGCGCCCTCGCGCCCGCGTCGAAGGCGGAACAGGCCGGCCATCAGCGCTGCGACCAGCAGGGCCCACACCGGCATCAGCAGCAGGGAATGGGTGACGCCGCGATGCCCGCGCAGGTAAGTCAGCTCGGAGACGAATCCGAGCACGAAATCCAGATCGGGAAATGTGGCGGCAGCCGTGCCGACCGCAACGGCCTGCCAGACAGGCGGCGGCAGCGCACCCGCCACACCTTTGCGCCGTGCAAGCAGACGTCCGGCGAGCGCGCCGGAAAGGGCATGTGTCAGGGTATCCATGGCGGCTTTGAATGGGCCCGACGAGAATCGTTCCCGTTACCGAAATGCGCCCCCGATGGAACGACGCACAAGGCCGTCAATCGAAGCTCACTCAAACCCCCGCACGGAGCGCATGACATGGATGAGACCGGCACTTCGGCGTGGAAGGTCGCCTTCTTCGAGTCGCTGCAGGCATGGTACGGAGGAGGTCAGGCGGTTCAATCGCTCGACTTTGCGTCGGAGGGTGAGGCGGTGATCTGGGCGCGCACTCAGGAGATGGGGCATTTTCGCCTGGCGGCGATCATGCAGGGCAATCTGCTGCGAGCCCTCTATCTTGAGCCCCCACCCGACCCGCTCCTGATGCGTCAGGAGCGGGTCGAGATTCCGGCGGTCGCGCCCGCACACTAGCGGTTCGGGCGGCTCCGGACGGCGGACGCCGGGTCAGGCGGCAGTTTGCACGTCACGCGGCGGAACGCCGAGGTAGCGGGCGGAAGTTCGAATGAAATGTGTCAGGGTGTCTGTGCTCATCGCATCACCTCTCGTTATGGTTGTTTAAGAACCGTTTCAGAGGGCTTTCACGGTGAGCCGGTTCCGCAAGCGATTGCAACAACGTATTGCGCCGGCATCATGCGTGAGCCGGCTCACGCCCGGATGCGCACCCTGCTTCCCCTCACTCCCTGCTCCACGTCGATTGCAACATCGATCTGCTGCTTCATTTCGTCGACGTGCGAGATCACACCCACCATGCGGCCGCGCTGCTGCAGGTCGATCAAGGCCTTCATCGCCATGTCGAGCGACTCCGGGTCGAGGCTGCCGAAGCCTTCGTCGATGAAGAGCGTGTCGAGCTGCACGCCGCCGGCGTAGGCCTGCACCACGTCGGACAGACCGAGCGCCAGCGCCAGCGAGGCCATGAAGCCCTCGCCCCCCGACAGCGTGCTCACCGGCCGGGCACGACCGGTGTAGTCGTCCATCACCTCGAGGTCGAGGCCGGCCGCACGTCGCGCATCCGCCACTTCGTCGCGCCGCTGCAGCAGATAGCGCCCGCGGCTCATTGCCCGCAAACGCAGGGAGGCCGCACGCAGCACGTCGTCGAGCAGGGCCGCCAGCACGTAACGCTGGAAGGTCAGATTGCGCCCGTTCTCGCCATTGGCAATCGCGGCCAGATGACCGGCGACACGGTATTCCGCTTCGATGCTGCCGGTTTCGCGAGCGATCTCCGCCAGCTTTTTCTGGCTGAGCATGATCTTGTCGAGCTCGGCCTTGCGCTGGCCGAGTTCGCCCAGCACGACATCCAGCCGCTCGCGCTGCGCACTCGCCATCGCGTCGAGCGCCACGAGGTCCGGTCGTTGCTGCCCCTCGATCGCAGCCTCGGCGAGCTTGCGCCGCTCGCGTGCCGCGGCATAGTCCTCGTCGAAGCGGCTCAGCTCGGCCGCCAGCGTGTCGATCGCGGCCGGTTCAAGCAGCGCTTCGCGGTAGGCGGATTCGTCGGCAAACCCCGTGGCCGCAAGCGCGGTGGTGAAACCATCTGCCGCATCGGCCTCGCGCCGTGTGGCGGAAGTCAGCGCCTTCTCCAGCTCTTCCTGACGGGCACGCAGGGCGGCATCTTCGCTGACGGCCTTGCCGTGCGCAGTCTGCGCCTGGCTCAGCGCGCGCTCGAGCGTCTGGCGCCGGGCGCGGGCCTGCTCCAGCGCGGCGCCGAGCGCGGCCGGCTCCCGCAAGGGCTCGGGAACCGCTGCGCGACGCTCCTCGACGACTTGCCGTGCCCCCTGCTCCTCGCTTGCGGCCTTGCTCACCGCCGCACGTGTTTCGTCCAGCATCGCTGCAGCTTTCAGCTGCGCGGCCTCGAGCGTGGCGAGTTGCGAGCGTGCGGGGGCGAGCTCGGTCTGTGCGGCAGTGGCCACCTGCAGCTGCTCGCGCAGCGTGGCGACCGAATCCGGCACCGCCCCGTCGTCTCCAGCGCTCGCGTTCAACGCCGATTGCAGCGCATCGACCTCGGCCTGCGCGATTGCAGTTTGCCGCGATGCCGTGTCGAAGGCGGTGCGCGCGCCGTCGTGGGCCTTTTCGGCACGACTGACGGCTTCACGCGCAGCTTTCAGCGCGGCTTCGGTCGGCAACTCACCGTCGAAACGGGCAGGCTCGGGATGTTCGGCGCTGCCGCACACCGGGCAGGGAGCGCCCTCATGCAGGTGATGGGCGAGGATCGCGCCCTGGGCCTGGCGCCAGGTGGCATCCAGCGCCTCGAACGCCTGCCGTGCGCTGTCGCGGGCGGCCGTTGCCTGATCCAGCACGCGCTGCTGCGTGACTTCGGCGCTGTGGAAGCCGTCGCGCTTGCGCTGCTGCTGCGCCAGGTTGATCCGCGCGCGTTCGTGCTGCTCCGCCTGCTTGAGTCGCAGGCCCAGTGCCTCGACGCCCGCCGCCTGTGGCTGCAGCGCCTCGATCCGCTGGGCCAGTTCAAGCCGGCGGGTGCCGAGTGCTTCCGCGTCCTTCATCGCTGCTGCCAGCGCCGCATCCGCCTCAGCCCTGAGCTTTTGCACGGACTGCAACCCGGCCTCGGCCCGCGCCAGGTGCTCCACCTTTTCTGCCAGCCCCTCCAGCCGCAACACTTCGCACTGGGCCGCCTCACGTGCCAGGACCTGAGCGTCGGCGTTCTCGTGGGCCAGCGCCTGAGCCGCCGCGCGCAGCGCTTCGGCAAGCTTGCCCGCCTGCAGCGACAACGTCGCCACCGCCTCACGGGCGCCTTGCACCTGCTGCCGTGCGTCGCTCTGAGAACGGTCGGCCGGCAGCACCTGCAAGGCCTTGCGCGCAATGCCGAGACGGCTGCGCTGACGATCCGCGTCCGCCTGACGCGCATCGAGCGACTGCATGGCCGTGACTGCCGCTTCACGCTCTACAAAACGGGCGTCGAGCGCCCGCGCGGCCTGCAAGACACTGCGGGCCTGAAGATCTGCCTCACGTGCTCGTTTCTCGTCTTCCTCCAGCGCGCGCAAGGCCTCGTCGAGCGCCTCGCGCTGGGCAGCAAGGGCTTCTGCTGAGTCCACGCCGGCCTGCTCCAGCAGGATCTGGCGTTCCATGCGGGCGCGCTCGGCACGTTTGCTCAAGGCGGCGGCCTCGGCCTTGAGCGCATCCTGCACGCGCTTGTAGGCGATGGTGCCGAACAGGGTTTCGAGGATTTTCTCGCGCTCGCCGGAGCCGGCGGCCAGCAGCTTGCGGAACTGGCCCTGAGGCAGCAGAACGACCTGACGGAACTGTTCGGCTTCGAAACCGAGCAGCCTGGTCACGTCCTGCGTGACTTCGGTGCTCTTGCTCGACATCGGCACCCAGCCATCGCCGTCCGCTGCCGCATCGAAGCGGAACAGCGCAGCCTTGGCCGGCACCTTCACCATGCTGTCGCCGCTGCGGGTCGCGCGCTGCGCCGGGCGTTCCTGCTCGGGCGTGCGCTGCACCCGGTAGCGCTCAGTGCCGAGCGCGAACTCGAATTCGACTTCGGTCAGCATCGCCGGGTCAGCATGATGGCTGCGCATCTCGCGCGCACTGCGCTCTCCACCCGAGGTGTCGCCATAGAGCGCACAGGTGATGCCGTCGAGAATCGAGGTCTTGCCCGCGCCGGTGGGGCCGGAGATCAGGAACAGGGAGCCCGCCGGCAACAGCGTGAAATCGATCACCTCGCGGCCGGCAAACGGTCCGAAGGCCTGCAGGATGAGTTTGAGCGGCTTCATGCGTGGCGCCCTTCGTGTTCGAGTTCATCGACGATACGGGCGAGCACTGCGGAACCGGCTTCATCGAGCGCCTGGCCCGTCATCTCGGTGTAGAAACCGGCGAACAGCGTGTCGATCCTGACGCGCCGGTGATCCTCCGCCGCCCGTCCTTCGCCTTCGCCGTGCAGCGCCGGGCGCTCGATGGCGAGCGCATTGGGATAGGCCGAGCGCAGCTTGCCCATCGCATCGAGCAGGGCGCCGCTGTCGCTGAGGCGGGCGAGCACGTAGTCGGCGCGGCCGGGATCGTCGGCAGCCCCGGCAACGATGTCGTCGAGCGTGCCTTCGACAATGCGCAGATCGCGCCTCGGCTTGAGTGCGATCTGCTCCACACGGCACTGCCCGGCGCCGTCGAGTTCGACCAGATTGACCGACTTGAGATGCCCGGCTTCGGCAAAGGAGTACTTGAGCAGCGAACCGGAATACTGCACGCGATCGCTGCCGGCGCGCTGCGGCCGGTGCAGATGCCCGAGCGCGACGTAGTCGAAGCCCTCGAACACGCTTGCATCGACAGCGCCGGTGCCGCCCACGGTCAGCGGCCGCTCCGACTCCGATTCGCTGCCGCCGAGCACAAAGGCATGTGCCACCACGACCGCGCGCACGCCTGCAGGATGGCTTGACCGGATCGCGTCCAGTTGCGCCGCAAGCGCGGCGTGATGATCGTGAATCGTGTCATCGCCCAGCGCTGCGCGCACCAGCGCAGGCTCGGCATAGGGCAGGGGATAGACCGCGACCTCGCCATCCGCATCGCGCAGCATCAGCGGCTGCACCTGTGCACTCACCGGCCCGCATACCGTCAGCCCGGCCCGGGTCAGCAGGCTGGAACCGAAGGCCAGCCGGTCGGGGCCATCGTGGTTGCCCGCGATCACGACCACCGCAATGCCGAGGCCGGACACCAGTTCGGTGAGCACCTCGTCGAGCAGGCGCACCGCATCGGCAGGCGGCACCGAACGATCGTAGATGTCGCCCGCGATCAGGATGGCATCGGGACGCAGCTCGGCGGCGATGCGCACGAATTCGCGCAACACATGGGCCTGGTCTTCCAGCAGCGAGACGCCGTGATAGACGCGACCGAGATGCCAGTCGGCAGTATGAAGAAAGCGCATGGCGATGACAGACAGGATGGGCGGGGCCGCAGTTTCGCACACCTGGCAATGCAGGTGAGATGCGCAAACGCACGCCCGACGCCTTTCCGCGCGCCGAAGTGCGTCGCCTTACAGTTGCTGCAGGCGGAAGTTGCGCGGTGCCATCTTCTCGGCGGCAGTCGCCAGCGCATCCATCGAGCCGCCGTTGGCCAGCCAGGCCTTGACCCAGTGCGGCTGCCGGCCGCGGCCCGACCAAGCGAGTTCGCGATTGCTCGGGTGACGATACTTCGCCGCCACCTGCACACGCGCGGAAGCCCGTTGTGCGATGCTCGACGGTGCTTCGACAATCTTCTCGGCGGCCTTGTCGCTACGCACTTCGTCGAGCGTCAGGCCGTGATCGCGGGCCAGCGAAGACAGCCTGCGCCGCAATATCGCTTTGCTGTTGAGCTGCTGGCGGCGGATTTCATTTTCAATGCGGCTGCCGAGCACACGAAGCTGCGGCAGCGAATAATCCTTCAGGTCGATGACCATGGCGAGAACGCTTTTCCCTCAAGGAGTTGGAATGGTGCCAATGATGCCACGAAGCCTGCCCCGAAACATCTGATATCTATGACTAAAGTCGAATCATTGGAGCTCACGCCCGAAATCGATGATCCGCGGGTGTTGCAGCCATATCGCTGGCAGTCGGCGGCAGTGCGGACTGCAGAAAGGCGATGATGGTCTTCATTTCTCCCGCCATATCCTCGAAGGACTCGTGATCCCCCGGCAGCGTGAGCAGATCCACCCTGTCGTGTGCACGCGCCGCGTGCAGGCGCGAGGCATCGGCGACCGGCACCACGTCATCGTGCTCGCCATGCACAAGCAGCACCGGGCAATGCAGGCGTGCGATGCTGGCGACCGGCGCGATGTCGTCGAAACGAAAACCGATGGTCGCCTGCACGTAGTCGAGGATGTAGGCCTCCAGCCAGCGCGGGATGCGTTTGCTCGCGAGCCAGCTGCGCATCATGTCCGCTGGATGGGCGAAGGCCGACACGCTGACGACCGCTGCCACCTCACTGCGCCGGGTCGCGGCCAGCAGCACCGCACCGGCGCCGACGGAATGGCCCAGCAGAGCGACGCGACCACCGCCTGATCCGGGGCGCGCGGCCAGCCAGTCGCAGGCGGCTGCTACGTCTTCGGCAAAGCGCGGCAGCGAGGCAAAGCTGTCGTCGTCCGAGCGCCCATGGCAGCGCGCATCGATGAACAAGGCTGCAAACCCGGCTTCATGCAGCGGCTGCGCCAGCGGCAGCATCATCTGCGCATTGCCGCCCCAGCCATGCAGCACGATGACCGTGCCTGCAAGGTCGACACCGGCTTTGGACGGTATCAGCCATGCATGCAGATGCTTGTCATTGGCGGTCGGGATGCGCGCGGTCGAGAAGGTCAGGCCAAGCGACTCCGGGCCCGCAGTTTCAGCAACCCGAGGCGCAGCAAGACCGGCACGGATCGCGTAGCGGACGCCCGCGCGCAAGGCCAGCAAGGCCGCGCCGCCCGCGAGCAGAAACAGGACATGGAAGGGTTGAAGAGCGCTCATGAGCAGAGAATCGTCAAAGAGGGATTGTGCGCGTCGTGGTTTCGTTCGGGCAAGTCGGCGCAAAGCCGCGGCAAGAACGGTCTATGTTCATTCATCCCAGACTTGATCCCGACCGCCATTGGTGCCCACAATCAGACTTTAATGACAGGAGCGAGCATGCGCGCCATTGTTACCGGACACAGCCGCGGACTGGGGGCCGCAATTGCGGAGAACCTGCTCAAGCGCGGCATCCGGGTGCTTGGTATTGCACGTCACGGCAACGCCGATCTTGCCGTCCGCTTTCCTGCCCTGCTGCAGGAAGAAGCGCTGGACCTGTCCGAGCTCCCTGCACTCGACGCCTGGCTTTCCGGTGGCCGGTTCAAACGCTTTCTGGCCGACGAAGGTTCAGCGCTGCTCATCAACAATGCGGGGCTGCTTCAACCCGTCGGCCTGCTCGGCAACCAATCCACCGCCCGTGTATTGCAGGCCGTGAGCCTGAACATTGCCGCGCCGCTTGCGCTGGCGAATGCATTCGCCGCGGGAGGGAGTGCCGAACGCGCACGCCGCATCGTGCACATTTCCAGCGGCGCCGCGCGCAAGCCCTATGCCGGCTGGAGTGTGTATTGCGCGAGCAAGGCCGCGCTCGACCATCATGCGCGCGCAGTCGCACTCGAAGCGCCGCCATGGCTGAAAATCAGCAGCATTGCACCCGGCGTGATCGACACCGACATGCAGGGCGAAATCCGCGCCACATCGGAGGCGGCCTTCCCCCAGCGCGCCCGCTTCGAAGCACTCAAGCGCGAGGGCCAGCTCAACAGCGCGGAACGGTGCGCCTTGCAACTGGTCAATCATGTGCTATCCGACGCCTTCGGGCATGAGGCGGTGTCAGACCTGAGAGAGCTGGACTAAGGTTTCTGCCAGGTGCAGCGGCAAGGCACGCCCTGCCAACACGCCGCGACCGCAGCTGCGCTTGATCCCGCAAACATAATCACTCAAAGTCCAATCCATACCGACAATGCCGAATGCCCGAATGAATTCGCTATTCCCACGCACCCCGCTGCTTTCGGGCGCCGACGTCGAAGCCAAGCGTGCCGAGATCCTCACCTATTTTCACGCCACCTTCGACCGCTACGAATCCCTGTTCGAAGTGCTCGCCAATGAAGAGGCCTACACCACCAAAGCCATCAGCCTGCGTCACCCGCTGATTTTCTATTTTGGCCACACCGCCACCTTCTTCATCAACAAGTTCATCCTCGCAGGCCTGATCGAGGAGCGCATCGATCCGCGCCTGGAATCGATGTTCGCGGTCGGCGTTGATGAAATGAGCTGGGACGATCTCGACGACGCCCGCTACGATTGGCCAAGCGTGGACGAAGTGGCCAACTATCGCCTTCAGGTACGTGCGGTCGTCGACCAGGTGATCCAGGAGACGCCCTTCAGCTTGCCAATCGGCTGGGAGGATCCGTTCTGGGCCGTGCTCATGGGCATCGAGCATGAACGCATTCACCTCGAAACCTCCTCCGTCCTGATCCGCCAGCACGCCCTGAAGTACGTCAAGGCGCATGCTGACTGGCAGCACACCACCAGGCACGGCACAGCGCCGGAGAACACGCTGGTCGCGATCCCGGCGGGGCAGGTCAGGCTCGGACGCGATGCTGACGAGCCGATCTACGGCTGGGACAACGAGTATGGTCGTCACGAGACGGAGATCCCTGCGTTCAAGGCCGCGCGCTACCTGGTATCAAATGGCGAATTCCGCGCCTTCGTCGATGCCGGCGCTTACGCGGACGACAGCCTGTGGGATGAGGAAGGCCTGGGGTGGAAGCGTTTTGCCCGTGCTGAACACCCCACCTTCTGGATACCGGACGGTGGCGGCTGGAAACTGCGCCTGATGACCGAGGAGGTCCCGATGCCATGGGACTGGCCGGTCGAAACCAACTGCCTCGAAGCCCGGGCCTTCTGCCGCTGGAAGGCGCGCGAAAGTGGTCAGCCGGTGCGCCTTCCCACCGAAGACGAATGGAACCGCATCTACGACCACGCCGGACTCTCTGACGTGCCGCACAACGCCCCGGCGCAGGCCAACCTGCACCTCGATCATGGCGCATCGAGCTGTCCGGTCACGACACACGCCCACGGCGACCTGTTCGACGTCGTCGGCAACGTCTGGCAATGGTGCGAAACCGCGATCTACCCATTCGACGGCTTCAAGGTTCACCCGATCTACGACGATTTCACCACGCCGACCTTCGACGATCGCCACAACATCATCAAGGGCGGCAGCTGGATCTCCACCGGCAACGAGTCGCGCCACGCCTCGCGTTACGCCTTCCGCCGCCATTTCTTCCAGCATGCCGGCTTTCGTTACGTGGTCACCGACGCGCCCGTCCTCAATCCGGCCTCCTCGTACGAGACCGATACCTTGCTGTCCCAGTACGCCGAGTTCCACTACGGTGACGAAGTCTTCGGCGTACCCAACTTTCCCAAGGCACTGGCCGATATTGCCATCGACGCTCACAAGCGGCTGGGCAATGGCAGCGTCGCACGGGCGCTCGATCTCGGCTGCGCCACCGGCCGCGCCAGCTTCGAGCTTGCCCGCGCCTTCAAACGTGTGGTCGGCATCGACTTCTCGGCGCGCTTCATCCAGGCCGGGGCCAGGCTCGCCGAAACCGGCAGCCTGCGCTACACCCTGCCCGACGAAGGCGAACTGGTCAGCTACCACGAGCGTCGCCTGGACGAGCTTGGCCTCGCCGACACCGCAGACCGTGTCGAATTCTGGCAGGGCGATGCCTGCAACCTGAAAGACATCCACACCGGCTTCGACCTCATCCTCGCCGCGAACCTGATCGACCGCCTCTACAGCCCGCGCCGCTTCCTCGAGGACGTTTCGCACCGGCTGAATCCGGGTGGCCTGCTGATCCTGGCGTCCCCCTATACCTGGCTGGAGGAGCACACCAAACGTGAAGAGTGGATCGGTGGGTTCAAGAAGGATGGCGAGTCGTGGACCACGCTCGACGGCCTGAAGGACATCCTCGGCGCGCAATTCGAACTCGTACAGGGCCCGCAAGCCGTGCCTTTCGTCATCCGCGAAACCCTGCGCAAGCATCAGCACACGCTGTCCGAACTGACGGTGTGGAAGCGCCGGACGTGAGCCGCCAGGCCCGCCTCACGGTCAGCACCCGTGGCCGCGGGATGACCGACATTACTGCTGCTGTGGCCGAAGCAGTGTCCGCCAGCGGCGTCGACACCGGTGTCGCTCACGTTTTCGTGCGCCACACCAGTTGTGCGCTGCTGATCACCGAGAACGCCGATCCCGACGTGCGGCGTGACCTTGAAACCCTGGCGCGGCGCTGGGCACCCGACGGCGACCCGGCCTATCGCCACGACCTCGAGGGCGATGACGACATGGCCGCCCATGCGCGCAGCGTACTGACCGAAGTCGCACTTACGGTGCCGGTCGGGGGCGGCAAGCTGCTGCTCGGCACCTGGCAGGGCATCTTCCTGTGGGAACACCGCAGCCAAGGCCACGCGCGCGAGCTCGTGGTCACCATGCTCGGCACCTGAACACACACCGGCCCGACCGGCACCTGCTCATGATCGACTGCGCCCTGAAGTCAGGCACAGCCGATCGCCCTGCGCTGGCACCTCAGGCGTTCAGGCGCTGAGGCCAGTTTCCGGATCAGGGGTACGCCCCATCAAGCCCGCCACCCAGCCCTTGAAGCTCTCCAGCAGCGACAGCAGTGCCGGCACGAAGAACAGCACCAGCACCGCCGACACGCCGAGCCCGAACGCAATCGAGGTGGCCATCGGGATCAGGAACTGGGCTTGCAGCGAGCCCTCGAACATCAGCGGCATCAGTCCGCCGATGGTGGTGAGCGAGGTCAGCAGCACTGCGCGCAGGCGTCCGCAGGCCGCGCCGACAAGCGCGTCGTGCACATTGGCGCCCTTGTGGTGCAGATCCTTGAACAGACTGACGAGGATGATGGAGTTGTTCACCACGATGCCCGACAGGCCGAAGAGACCGAACATCGACAGGATGGTGAGGTCCAGGCCCAGCAGCCAGTGGCCGAAGATGGCCCCTGCGAGGCCGAGCGGAATCGCCGACATCACCACCAGCGGCCAGCTCCATGAGGCGAAGGACCACACCAGCACGAGGTAGATGAGACCGAGCCCAAGTATCAGGCCGTTGCGCATGTCGTTCATGGTCTCGCGCTGGTCTGCGGCGCGCCCCTCGAAGCTGTAGCTCAGGCCGTATTTCTCTGCCAGACGCGGCAAGGCCTCGCGCCGGAGTTCGGCCTGCACTGCATCGGCGTTGCTGCGATCGGTATCAATCTCCCCGGACACCTCGACCGCGAGCCTGCCGTCAGCATGACGCAGGGCCTCGAAGCCACGTCGCGATTCCCAGCTCGCCACCGTGGCCAGCGGCGCAAAACTGCGATCCGGCAGGCTGACGGTCAGCCGCTCGAAGACATCGAGGCGTTCGCGTTCATCACGCGGGAGCAGCACCCGCACTTCGAGCTCGTCGCGGCCGACCTGCACCAGTTGCGCAAGATGACCGTCAAACGCCGCACGCAGCTGGCGACCGAGGCTTTCGGTGGTCAGACCGAGCGCTTCGCCGGCCGGCGTCAGGCGGTACACCAGTTGCTCACGCCCGAAGGGCATGTCGTCCTCGAGTTCGCTCACACCGTCTATGCTCTTGATGGTTTCCGCGAGTTCGAGCGCGGCAGCCTTCAGCGATTCTGCGTTGCCACCAGTCAGGCGGACATTGAGATCGCGTCCGGGCGGGCCGGACTGGCGTGAGTTGAAGGTCAGCAGTTCGAGCCCGGGCGGTTCGACGAGCTTGCTGCGCCAGGTGGCGAGAAAGCGTTCGTTGCGCACCGTCCGCTCATCCGGCGGGCTGAGCTCGACCATCATGGAGGCGAGCTGATCGCCCTTGGGCTCGCCCCCACCCGCACTGACAATCGTGCTGCCGAGTCGCGATACCGCGGTCTGCACCAGACCGCCGCCCAGTTCGCGTTCGGTTTCGAGCAGGGCGCGCTCCATGTCGGCAAGGAAGGCCGCCGTTTGCGCGCGCGGCGTACCGGCTACGAAGGTCGCATTCGCATACACCATCTGCCCTTCCGGGGTCGGGAAGAACACGAAGTTGATGCGCCCGCCTGCCAGCAGGCCGATGGCAAGCACCATCGTCGCCAGCGTGATCGCGACCGTCGTGCCACGCCAGTCGAGCGCAAGCGTGGCTGCACGACGGAAGGGGCCGTCGCGAAAGGACGTGAAGGCATTGTCCAGCCGCTCCCGCAAACGCGAGGTCTTGCGCGAGGCGGCGCCCTGCAGAGCATGCTTCAGATGGGACGGCAGAATCAGGAAGCTCTCGAGCAACGAGGCCAGGATCACCATGATCATGACGAAGGGAATGTCGCCAAGGATATTGCCGATGATGCCACCGACCATCATCAGCGGAATGAAGGCTGCAACCGTGGTGAGCGACGCTGCCAGCACCGGCAGCAGCATGCGTCGCGCGCCGCCCAGCGCAGACTGTTCCGGCCCCTCACCCATGCTGCGGTGCGTGTCGGCATCTTCACTGACCACGATGGCATCGTCGACGATGATGCCCAGCGCCATGATCAGCGCAAACAGGCTCATCATGTTGATCGTGCCGCCGAACACCATCATCAGTCCCAGGGTGCCAAGAAAGGCGGTGGGAATACCGACCATCACCCAGAACGCCACCCGCGCGGGCAGGAAGACATAGAGCACCAGCACGACCAGCAGCAGACCAGACAGACCGTTGTTGATCAGCAACTGGATACGGTCGCGAATCAGCTCCCATTGCGCATCGAAGACTTCGAGCCTGATCGAGGCCGGCAGGCTGGGACGCGTCTTCTGCAGCCAGGCGTCGAAGGCTTCCGCCGCCTTCAGCGAATGGCCGCTCTCGGCCCGCTGCAGCAGCATCTCGACCACCACATCGCCGCCCTCGCTCAGCGCCAGCGAGCCCGGGCGCGGCTCACGCGTGATGGTGGCAAGTTCGCCAAGCGTGATGCGTCCCCCGCCATCGCTGACGACCGCCAGATTATCGAAAGCCAGCGCATCGCGACGTTGCTCGAGGCCGCGGATCTCGCGCGCACCATCCTGCTCGCCCGCCACCCCGGCCGGCACGTCGCGGGAAATCTGCGCCACCCGATCACCGACGTCGACCAGGGACAGGCCCAGCGTTTGCAGGGCTGCGGACGGCAGTTCGATGGCGATGCGCTCTTCGGGCAGACCGGTGATCGTCACCCGGTCGATGCCGCCCGCGAGCAACTCGCTCTCAAAGCGTCGCACCCAGGGCCGCAGTTCCTCGACGCTGCTGCCTCGAATCATCAGGCGGGCAATCTGGTCGTAACGCGAGACCCGGCTGACCTGCGGCGTTTCGGCGTCGCGCGGCAGGTTGCGGAACTCGTCCACCCGCTGGCGGACCTGATCGAGCGCCTGCAGGGGCTCGGTTCCCTCATGCAGTTCGAGCGTAATGCTGGAGACACCCTGCGCCGAGGTCGACGTCATCTTCTTCAGACCGTCGATGGTCTTCAGGCGCTCTTCCAGCGGCGTGGTGATGCCGATCTCGACGTCTTCGGACGAGGCGCCGCTCCACACCACGCGCACCGAGATGATGTCGAGCTCGAAACTTGGAAAGAACTGCACGTTCATCCGGGTGATGCCGATCACGCCGATGATGAAGGCGAGCAGCATCAGGACGTTGGCCGCCACCTTGTGACGCACCAGCGTTGCGAGCACACCCTTTTGTTTCATGGTGCAGCCACCTCGACCGCAAGACCATCGATGGCATTGGGCAAGTGCGTACGCATCACCGGCTCGCCCGCGCGGACATCAGGCACGCGCACCAGCAGCTGCACGTCATCGCCCTCGCGGCGCTCGCCGACGCGCGTCACCTTCAGACTTGCCAGGCGTCCGTCGCGTACCGCGTAGATGCGGTCCCCGCCATGCAGCGCGGCAAAGGGCAGGACCAGTACATCCGCCACCGGCGGACGCTCGAGCACGGCATTGACGAAGGCGCCGACCGGCAGGTTGGCCCCGTTCTCGATGCGCAACAACACATCCACACCACGGGCGTCGGCTTCGCCGCTGATGCGCTGCAGCCGGGCACGGATGGTGGCGGCACCAAAGTCGGCCGTGGCCTGCAACTGCTCACCACGCACCAGCGCCATGCGCAGTTCCTCGGCGTAAATCGCGGGAACGCGCGCGCGCAGGAAGAGCGCGTCCGACGCATAGAGGCTGAGCAGCGCCTGACCGGGCTGCACCTGATCGCCGGCGGCGACTTCGACCTTGCCGATGCGCGCAGCGAAGGGCGCAACGATCTCGCCACGGCGCGCGTCGCGTTCGGCTTCGGCCAGTTTTGCCTGCAGCTGCGACAGCCGCGCAGGATGTTCGGCGATCGCCTGCTGGCGCTGGGTCAGCGACAGGCGAACGCGCGCCACTTCCTCGCGGGTCTGGTCATAGGCACTCTCTGCGCCAAGTCGGGCATTCTTGAGTTTCTCGAAGCGTGCCTGCTTGGCCTCCGCAAGTGCCAGCAAGGCCTTTTCCTGCTCGATGGCGGCAAGATCACTGCGGTGGCGGATGCGTTCGCGATCGACATCACCGCGCGCCTGCGCCACCCGCGGCTGCAGGTCACGCGGGTCGAGTCGTGCCAGCACCGTGCCGGCCGCCACCCGGTCGCCATCGCGCACCAGCACCTCAAGCAGGCGACCTGACACCGGCGCCGCCGCCCTCAGGCGGTCCGGTGCCTCGATCCGGCCGTAGAGCACCAGCGTGGGCCTGGCCTCAACCGGCACGCTGGCACTGGCCTCGATCCGCCACACGCGCTCGCGGACCTCGACGGCAGGGGGTGCAGGACGGGTTGATTTGAGAAGGACAAAGACGCCGATGGCGGCGAGAATGATGACGAGCGGAAGCAAGCGACGGCGCATGGATGGGGGTCCGGTCGTGGAACAGACCTCACCGCCGCGTCCGGCCGAATGCACTGGGGCCGGGCTCATCGGGCGCCAAGGTCTGATTCCAGATTTATATCAGCAACTGCTTATCTTACAGACAACGAACGCACCATGCCGAATCACTCGGTCAATCCGGACACGGCACCTTCGAAATTCATCAGAAACGGGTCAGGGCGCTTCGCACAGGCAATGGGCATAAACGTGTTGCGGATCGTTCCAGCGCAGCAGGTCGCGGGTCTCGGCCTGCAGACGATTCAGCATCTGCGCCACCGGCCCGCTGCTCGCCGGACTGCCAGACCCTGCGAGACCGCTGAAACTCAGGAAGCGCTGCATCACCATCTGCGCAGGCGTCAGCCCGACCGATGGCCACACCAACGAGTGGCGCTCGAGGCCGGCACGCTGCGCAGCCGCTGCGATCGCCGCCTCGATACCGCCGAGTTGATCCACCAGACCAAGCTCGAACGCGGCCTGACCGGTCCACACCCTGCCGCGTGCAACCTGATTGACCTCGTCTTCCTTCATGTTGCGGGCGGCGGCAACGACCTGCAGAAAGCGCCGGTAGCCATGCTCGATACCGAGTTGCATGGCTTCGGCAGCCACCGGGTCGAGCGGCCGGCGCGGGTCGAGTGCGCCGGCAAGGGGCGCGGTGGCCACGCCGTCGACGGTGATCCCGAGCCGGCGCAGCGGTTCAGCAAACTCGGGGAACATCGCAAACACACCGATCGAGCCGGTGACGGTGCCCGGGGCCGCCCAGATCTCGTCGGCGCCGGCCGCGATCCAGTAACCACCGGATGCGGCCACGGAGCTCATGGAGGCAATGACCGGCTTGCCCGCCTTGCGCGTCAGTTCGAGTTCGCGCCGGATCTGCTCGGAGGCCCAGGCGCTGCCGCCGGGACTGTCGATACGCACCACAAGTGCCTTGATCGCATCGTCTTCGCGTGCCTCGCGGATCATGCGGGCGAAGGTATCGCCGCCGACCACACCGGGCGGTTGCTCGCCGTCCGCGATTGCGCCCTGCGCAACCAGCACGGCGATCTTGTCGGCAGCCGACTTCTCCGCGCCGCGCACGACGGCGAGATAGGCGCCGGCATCGATCTGATGGAAGTCCTTGCCCGAAGCATCGGTGCCAAAGCGCTCGGCAAGCTGGTCCCGCCACTCGTCGGGGGTCGAAAAGCGGTCGATCAGACCTGCACGACGTGCGGCTTCGGCAGTGTCGCCGGCGGTTGCAGCGAGCGCATCGCGGTAGCCGACGATGTAGCCATCAAGCGCCTCGGGCGCGAGCTTGCGCGCAGCGGCCACGTCGGTGCGGAAATGCGCCCACAGGCCGTCGAGCAGATCGCGGGTTGCGCTGCGGTCCTCGTCGGACATGTCACTGCGGGTGAAGGGCTCGGAGAAGGACTTGTACTCGCCCACTCGGAATACATGGACCTTGATCCCGAGTGCATCGAGCGCACCGCGAAAATAGGTCGAATAGCGCGACAGGCCGCGCAGCAGCACGAAGCCGTCGGGCGCAAGCTGCACCTCGTCGGCAATCGAGGCCAGGTAGTACTGGCCCTGGGTGAAGCGCTCGCCGCGCGCCAGCACCGGGCGCCCGGTGGCCTTGAAGTCGGCAATGGCTGCGCGCAGTTCGGCCAGCTTGGACAGGCTGGCCGCCTCGAGGTCGTCGGTCTCGAGCACCAGGGCTGAAATCCGGCTGTCATTGCGGGCGGCGCGCACGACTTCGAGCAGATCGTGCAGCACGGTCTGCCCGCCATCCTCACCCCGCATGCTGAGCAAGGCCAGTGGCTCCTCAAAGGTGGTCTGCTCCACCAGCGCGCCGGACGGGCGTAGCACCAGCGCCGCGCCGTCCGGCACCTGCGGTTCGGGGTGGAAGAAGGTCATCAGCAGCGCCCCGAGCAGCACCAGCAGCAAGAGGTTGAAGACCGTGCGACGCAGCAGGTCCAGCGAACGCCACAGCGTTCTCAACACCCGCCCCAGAAACCTGAACATGCCACCGATCACGACCTTGCCTCTCTATTTGTTGTCGGCCATCAGCCGCGTCGACGAAACACCAGATCCCACACCCCGTGCCCCAGCCTCAGACCACGGTTCTCGAATTTCGTCAGCGGCCGGTAGTCCGGTCGCGGTGCAAAACCGTCTGCCGTGTTTTCGAGCGCAGGCTCGGCGGCAATCACTTCCAGCATCCAGTGCGCGTAGTTCTCCCAGTCGGTGGCGCAGTGCAGATAGCCACCGGGTGCAAGCTTGGTCGCCACCAGCGCGACGAAATCGGGCTGGATGATGCGGCGCTTGTGATGCCGCGCCTTACGCCACGGATCGGGGAAGAACACATGCACACCTGCCAGCGTGCCATCGGGAATCATGTCGCGCAGAACCTCGACCGCATCGTGCTGCATGATACGGACATTGCCGAGCGCCTGCTCGGACACCAGTTTGCATAGTGCGCCAACACCCGGTGTATGCACCTCGATGCCAAGGAAGTCCGTCCCGGGCGCTGCCGCGGCGATCCTTGCCGTGGTCTCGCCCATGCCGAAGCCGATTTCGAGGATCTTCGGTGACTTGCGCCCGAACACCACATCGAGATCGATCGGCGCAGCCTGGTAGGGCACGCCGATTTTCGGCAGCATGTCGTCCATGAAGCGCTGCTGAGCACCCGACATCCGCCCCTGGCGCAGCACGAAGCTGCGGATGCTGCGGCTGGAAAAACGGTGCTCGGGGCTGTCCTGGCCGATGATCTCGACCCGCTCTGGTGTATCGCTCATAAACCGATCAGCCCCGTGGTCGGCGAGCTCGGATCAGCCGAATAGAACTTGCGCGGCATGCGTCCGGCACGGAAGGCCTCGCGGCCGGCTTCGACCGCCTTCTTCATGGCGCTGGCCATCAGCACGGGCTGGCTTGCCGCGGCAATGGCGGTGTTCATCAGTACGCCGTCGCAACCCAGTTCCATCGCGATCGCGGCATCGGACGCGGTGCCGACACCGGCGTCGACGATCACCGGCACGCGGGCGTTGTCGATGATCAGGCGCAGGTTCCACGGATTGAGGATGCCCATGCCGGAACCGATCAGGGACGCCAGCGGCATGATGGCCACGCAGCCGATTTCTTCCAGCATCTTGGCCTGAATCGGATCGTCGGCGCAGTACACCATGACGTCGAAGCCATCCTTGACCAGGGTTTCGGCGGCCTTGAGCGTTTCCGGCATGTTCGGAAACAGCGATTTCGGATCACCGAGCACTTCCAGCTTGACCAGGGCGTGCCCGTCGAGCAGCTCGCGACCGAGACGCAGTGTGCGAACTGCATCCTCGGCGGTATAGCAGCCGGCGGTGTTGGGCAGAATGGTGAATTGATCGGGCGGCAGGGCGTCGAGCAGGTTGGGCTCGTCCGCATTCTGGCCAATATTGGTGCGTCGGATCGCCACGGTGACGATGTTCGTACCGCTGGCATCAATGGCCTCGCGTGTTTCGGCGAAATCCTTGTACTTGCCGGTTCCGACCAGCAGACGGGAGCCATAGGCCTTGCCGGCAATCACCAGGGGATCGTTGATCATGTTGGGACCTGTAGAGGAAGATCAAAATTGTCGCGCCGCGCACTGACTGTAGATGACGTGCTCGGGATCAGGAAGGTTCAGCCGCCCCCGACTGCAACCACGATTTCGAGGCGGTCGCCGTCGGCGAGCGCGGTTTCGCCATGGCGGGCGCGCGGCACAATGTCGCCGTTGCGCTCGACTGCGAGACGTTTGCCAACGAGCCCCCGCCGCTCGAGCAGGGCAAGTACCGTGAGACCGTCGTCCAGGGTTTCGGGCTGACCGTTGAGAATGATGCTGATCATGCGGGATGAGGTGGCGGGTTCAAGGCCTGCGATTTTACCACGCAGGCCACACGGGACTCGCTGCGATTGCTGAGGAATGGCAAGGCTTGTGGGGCGGGGCAGTGTGACGGGCTGTCGAGAGCGCCGGCTGGAAGGTGCTCAGCGGGGAAACAAGGCGATGCATGTTTGAGCCCGGCCTCATCGGGCGAGTTTGCATCGCCGCCCCGATGAGTACCTTCCAGCCGGGAAGCCGAAGGCCGCGAACGTCTGCCCGGCATGCTGCCCCGCCCCACAAGCCCCACCACTGGCCACAACGGAAAGCACCCGGTTTGACATTTGCAGGCACGCGCGCTAATTTCGCAGCACTTAGCGCCGATTTGATCCATAGCTTGCGGGCGCTTAATAAATACGGCTAAAGCGAGGGCAACCCAGTCCGCGTTTTTCAGCCGGCTGGGTTTTTTTGTTTTTAGCAGACACCGACCATGATCCAACCGCAATCCGTCGGCATCGTGGCGCCGCAGACGGCCCACTTTGCAACGCCCCTGCCGCTTCGCAGCGGCGGCTCGCTGCCGAGCTACGACCTGGTGTACGAAACCTACGGCACGCTCAACGCCGACGCGTCGAATGCCGTGCTCGTCTGTCACGCACTGTCAGGCTCGCACCACGTCGCCGGGCGCTACGCAGACGACCCCGACAGCCTGGGCTGGTGGGACAACCTGGTCGGGCCGGGCAAACCGCTCGACACGCGCAAGTTCTTCGTCATCGGCGTCAATAACCTCGGCAGCTGCTTCGGCTCCAGTGGACCGAGCTCGATCAACCCGGCCACCGGCAAGCCCTGGGGCGCGGCCTTTCCCTTCGTCACCGTCGAAGACTGGGTCGACACCCAGGCCCGTCTGGCAGACCGGCTCGGCATCAAGCGCTTTGCCGCCGTCGTGGGCGGCAGCCTGGGCGGCATGCAGGCGCTGTCTTGGACGCTGCAGTATCCCGACCGTGTCGCTCACGCCGCCGTGATTGCATCGGCCCCCAAGCTCACGGCGCAGAACATCGCCTTCAACGAGGTAGCGCGCCAGGCCATTCTCACCGATCCCGACTTTCACGGCGGCAACTTCTACGATCACGGCGTGGTGCCGGTACGCGGGCTCAAGCTCGCGCGCATGATCGGCCACATCACCTATCTCTCCGATGACGCAATGGGAGAGAAGTTCGGTCGCAGCCTGCGTCACGGCAAGGCGGTCTACAGTTACGACGTCGAGTTCGAGATCGAGTCCTACCTGCGCTATCAGGGCGACAAGTTTGCCGGCTTCTTCGACGCCAACACCTATCTGCTGACCACGAAGGCACTGGATTACTACGACCCCGCCTTCGCCCACGCGGGCAATCTGCCCGCCGCCCTGGCCAGCGCCGAAGCCGACTTCCTGGTGGTGTCCTTCACCACCGACTGGCGCTTCTCGCCCTCGCGATCGAGGGAGATCGTCTACGCCCTGCTGCACAACCGGCGCAACGTCAGCTACGCCGAGATCGACTGCGCAGCCGGTCACGACTCATTCCTGCTCGATGAACCCCAATACCACGCGGTGCTTTCCGCCTGGTTCGACCGCATCAAGGTATAAGCATGGCTGCCTACCGTTATGACTATGAAGTCATCGCCCAGTGGATCGAGCCGGGCGAGAAAGTACTCGATCTCGGCTGCGGCGACGGCAGCCTGCTCAAGCACCTGATCGACGTCCGCCAGGTGCAGGGCTACGGGGTGGAGAACGACCCCGACAAGCTGCTGGCCTGCGTGAAGAACGGCGTCAATGTGATTCAGGCCAACATGGACAAGGGCCTGAGCGATTTCGAGGACGGCTTCTTCGACCACGTGATCATGAGCCTGTCGCTGCAGGCGATGCACAACACCCAGGGCATCCTCGCCGAGATGCTGCGTGTCGGCCACGAAGCCGTGGTGAGCTTTCCCAACTTCGGCTACTGGCGTCACCGCCAGAGCATCATCAACGGCCGCATGCCGGTGTCCGAGAGCCTGCCGCACCAGTGGTTCAACACGCCCAACGTGCGCTTCTTCACGATCGCCGACTTCGACGCGCTGTGCGAAATGAACGGTATCGCCGTGCGCGAACGCCTGGCCTTCGACGATGGCAAGGTAGTGGTGGACGAGCCGAACTTCCTCGGCAGCATGGCGGTGTATCGCCTCGGACGCGACTGATCGCGGGATCCGGGCCGTGAAATGCAAAACGCCCCGCCGGTGCAATGGCGGGGCGTTTTTTCGTCTGTTTCGATCAGTGGTTCAGGATCTGCCCCAAGAACAGCTTGGTGCGCTCCGACTTCGGATTGGAGAAGAAGACCTCGGGCTCGGCCTCTTCGACGATCTCGCCCTTGTCCATGAAGATCACGCGGTCGGCCACGGTGCGGGCAAAGCCCATTTCGTGGGTGACGCACAACATCGTCATGCCGTCTTCAGCCAGTCCGATCATGGTATCAAGCACTTCCTTGACCATCTCGGGATCGAGCGCCGAGGTCGGTTCGTCGAACAGCATGATCTTGGGCTTCATGCACAGGGCACGCGCGATCGCCACCCGTTGCTGCTGACCGCCTGAAAGCTGCCCCGGGTACTTGTGCGCCTGCTCGGGAATCTTCACCCGGTTGAGGTACTCCATCGCGATCTCTTCCGCCTCACGCTTGGGCGTCTTGCGCACCCAGAGTGGCGCCAGCGTGCAGTTTTCCAGCACGGTGAGGTGAGGGAAAAGGTTGAAGTGCTGGAACACCATGCCGACTTCGCGGCGGATGGCCTCGACATGCTTGAGGTCGGAAGTGAGTTCGACATCATCGACGATGATCTTGCCCTGCTGATGCTCTTCAAGGCGATTGATGCAGCGGATGGTCGTCGACTTGCCCGAACCGGACGGGCCGCACAGCACGATGCGTTCGCCCTGCCGCACGCTCAGGTTGATGTCCTTGAGCACGTGGAACTCGCCGTACCACTTGTGCATGCCTTCGATGCGGATCATTTCCTTGTCACCGAGCGCATGCTTGATTTTGGCTTCACTCATTACCTAAACTCCTAACGCTTGTGGCCCGTGTCGAGCTTGCGCTCGAGGTGCATCGAATAGCGGGACATACCGAAACAGAAAATCCAGAACATGAGGGCCGCAAATACATAGCCTTCTGTCGCGAAGCCGAGCCACGCAGGGTCGACCGTGGCCTGGTGGATGCTGTTGAAGAGGTCGAACAAGCCGATGATGATCACCAGGCTGGTGTCCTTGAACAGCGCGATGAAGGTGTTCACGATGCCCGGAATCACCAGCTTCAAAGCCTGCGGCAGAATGACCAGGCCCATCATGCGCCAGTAGCCCAGGCCCATCGCGCCGGCGGCCTCGTACTGTCCCTTCGGGATCGCCTGCATGCCACCCCGCACCACCTCGGCCACATAAGCGGCCTCGAACAGCGTGACCGCGATCAGCGCCCGCAGCAGCTTGTCGATGTTCACCTCTTCAGGCAGGAACAGCGGCAGCATCACCGAGGACATGAACAGCACGGTGATCAGCGGTACGCCGCGCCAGAACTCGATGAAGGTGACGCAGATCACGCGGACCACCGGCATGTCCGAGCGCCGTCCGAGTGCCAGCAGAATGCCCAGTGGCATGGCGCCCGCGATACCGACGACCGCGATTACCAGGGTCAGCATCAGGCCGCCCCACTTGCTGGTTTCCACCAGCGACATGCCGAGGAAGCCACCATGGAGCAGCCAGTAGGCAAGCACCGGGTAGGCCAGCAGGAAAGCCGCGCCGTAACGCAATTTCCTCGGCATGGCTTTGAGGAACAGAGGTGCCGCACCCACGATGGCCAGCAACACCGTCAGGTTGACGCGCCAGCGCAGATCCTCCGGATAGAAGCCATAGAAGAACTGCGACATGCGCACCTTGATGAACACCCAGCACGCGCCACCACTGGTGCAGCTTTCACGGTTGTCGCCGACCCAGTCGGCACTGATCAGCGCCCAGTTGAGAATGGGCGGAATCGTGATCCACACCAGATAGAGCGCGAAAAGGGTGAGCAGGGAATTGAACCAGTTCGGAAACAGGTTCGCCCGGATCCAGCCCATGGCGCCGACCGACATGTTCGGCGGCGGAAGACTCGGTTTGAAAGTATGTGTGCTCATGAGCTCGACTCTTTAGCGCTCGACCAAGGCGATACGCTTGTTGTACCAGTTCATCAGCATGGAAATGCTCAGGCTGATGGCGAGATACACCGACATCGTGATGGCAATCGTCTCGATCGCCTGTCCGGTCTGGTTCAGCACCGTGCCGGCGAACAGCGACACCAGGTCCGGGTAACCGATGGCGGCGGCAAGCGAGGAGTTCTTCACCAGGTTCAGGTACTGGCTGGTCAGCGGCGGAATGATCACACGCATGGCCTGCGGGATGACGACCAGGCGCAGGATGAGCCCCGAGCGCAGGCCGAGCGAACGCGCCGCCTCAGTCTGACCGTGGCTGACCGCGAGGATGCCGGAACGCACGTTCTCCGCGATGAAGGCTGCGGTATAGATACTGAGCGCAAAGGTGATCGCGACCAGTTCGGGAATCACCGCCCAGCCACCGACAAAGTTGAACCCCGTCAGCTCAGGGAAGGACCAGTGGAAGGGCTTGCCGAACAGCATTGCGGCCATGCCCGGGACGATCACGAGCAAGGCAAGGCAGACCCACAGCAGGGGAAAACGTTGCCCGGTTGCCTCCTGACGACGGTGCGACCAGCGCGCAAGCCCGATCCAGGCTGCGATCACGATGACCAGACTGATCAGGAAGGGCATGAGTCCGCCCGCGGCCTCGGGCGCCGGCAGGTACACACCGCGGATGTTCACGAACACCGCTTCGCCGAAGCTGTAACTCTGCCGTGGCGAGGGCATTGCCCTCAGCACCGCGAAATACCAGAAAAAGATCTGCAGCAGCGGCGGAATGTTGCGGAAGATCTCGATATAGACGGTGGCCAGCTTGTTGATCAGCCAGTTGGGCGACAGGCGCGCCACACCGAGAAGAAAGCCGAGCACCGTAGCGAAGAAAATGCCCAGCACCGACACCAGCAGGGTGTTGAGCAGGCCGATGACGAACACCCGGCCATAGCTGTCGCGCTCGGTATATTCGATCAGCGACTGCAGAATGCCGAAGCCGGCTGAATTGTCGAGAAAGGCAAAGCCAGAGGTGATGCCGCGATTGGCAAGGTTCTGCTGAGTGTTGTGAAATAGGTACCAGCCGACGCCGATGACGACGAGGATGGAGAGAATCTGAAAGGTCCAGGCACGGGCCTTGGGGTCGGTCAGCAGCGATCCCCGCGGAGCGGCAGCCTTGGGCGCATCACTTTGCATGGAAACGTCCTTGTAAACAAGAGTATGGCCACCGCCTTGCGACGGTGGCCATCCGGCTTAGCGTACCGGCGGTGCGTACTGCAGGCCGCCCTTGTTCCACAGTGCATTGATGCCGCGCGAGATCTTCAGCTCGCTGCCTGCGCCAACGTTGCGGTCAAAGATTTCACCATAGTTGCCAACCTGTTTGACGACTTGCACAACCCAGTCCTTGGGCAGCTTGAGATCCTTGCCCAACTCGCCCTCGGCACCCAGCAGACGGCGCACGTCCGGGTTCTTGGAGGCTTTGGCTTCCTGCTCCACATTCTTCGAGCTCAGGCCAGCCTCTTCGGCGTTGATCATCGCGAACAGGGTCCAGCGCACGATGTCGAACCATTCCTCATCGCCCTGGCGAACGACGGGGCCAAGCGGCTCTTTCGAGATCACTTCAGGCAGTACCACGTAGCCTTCCGGGTTGGCGAGCTTGATGCGTTGCGCGTAAAGCTGGGACTGGTCCGAGGTCAGCACGTCGCAGCGGCCGGCCTCAAGCGCCTTTACGGTCTCGTCGGACTTGTCGTAGCTGATCGGGGTGTACTTCATGCCGGTCGAACGGAAATAGTCCGACAGGTTGAGCTCGGTGGTGGTACCAGCCTGAATACACACGGCCGCACCGTCGAGTTCCTTGGCACTCTTCACACCGAGCTTCTTGCTGACCAGAAAGCCCTGGCCGTCGTAATAGGTCACGCCGGCAAAGTTCAGGCCCATCGCCGAGTCGCGCGAGCTGGTCCAGGTGGTGTTGCGCGACAGCACATCGACTTCACCCGACTGCAGGGCGGTGAAGCGCTCCTTTGCGGTCAGCGGGGTGAACTTGACCTTCTTTGCATCGCCGAAAACGGCAGCGGCGACCGCGCGGCAGACATCGACGTCGATCCCTTTGAACTGACCCTTTTCATCGGTGTAGGAGAAGCCGGGCAGGCCATCGCTGACACCACACTGTACGAAGCCCTTCTTCATCACGGCATCCAGCGTCGAGCCGGCGCTTGCCTGAGTGCTCACACTTAGTGCAGCAGTTGCGGCGACAAGTGCGAGGGTAGTCTTGACTGCTTTCATACGACATCTCCAGAGATTACACAGGGTTTGCCGACACGCAATGTTCCTTAGCGAATCATTGCGTTTCAGGCAGTTGGACGAGGCACCAAAACGGGGCTTCAGATGCACCAAAAATGACTCGTGCATTGCAGCATTGTTGCCCGTCTGCATCCTTAGTATTAGAGCGAATCTCAGTGATTGCAATGCCTCTAGGGAAACTACCTAGTGTCAGAGCACACGGATTCAGACGAAAAAAAACCGCTCTGGCAAATATTTGCCAGAGCGGTTCTTGGCACTTTCCGGCCTGTTGGTCAGCCGGTCAAGCGCAGTCGTCTCCTACCCGTAAACCCGTGTTCTTTTGCAGTGCGCCACACGGCGCAAAAACGCTGTCAGCCGACAGTGAAGTTGCTCACATCCACTCTCATGACCGGTCGTGCGAGGACGACCGCGGTGACGGCGGCGAATTTCTTCGCCCAGTCCCCGCCTTGTTCGAAACGATGCTCGCCGCCGTACTTTGCAACGTTGAGGATCATGTCCAGCACCAGGATCTTGCCCATGGGGTTGGACGGGGTGCATTCGAGATCCTCGAACTCCTTCGCCAACCAGCTACGGGCCTGATCCCTTTCCATCCCGGCCACGTCCGCTTCGTGAACGAGAAACTCGTACTCGCGGTCTTCGCCGAATGACACGATCACGGTTTGCGACATGCCGGCCTCCTCCTTTGGTCTGGACTTATGTTGTGGCCGCATTGTTGTCGCACTCGGAGGGAAGTGCAAGGAACGTATCGAATTGTGTAAACGTGGAATTATTCAGGACTTTCCCCGCTGCACTGCAAGGTTGTTTGCATAGGAGGTGGCTGTCAGAATCTCGGCTCGTTCCCTTCCGGAACGACTGCATCAATGCGCACAACCATAATCGAGACCCGCGTCATTTTCCCCCGCCAGAATCCATCTCCTCCTTCGCGCCACGACTTGCCGCGTCCGCTGCTCGCCGCTGTAAGTGCTCTCATGGCAGCGTTCGCAATCGCGCTTTCGGTCTTCTACGCCTATCAGGCGGACGGGCTGGAGCGCGAAGCCAACGCCGAACTGCAGATGACTGCGCAGTTGCTGAGCGAGGACATCGTGCGCTGGCGTGCCGAACGCATCGGCGACGGGGAGGTGCTGCGCAGGAACCGGCTCGCACTGTCACGGCTGGAGGACGAGATTCGCGAAACCGGGAACCTGTCGAACGCAGACATCCGCTACTGGCTCCACGGCTATGTCGAGGTATTCGGTTACGCCGGGGCCCTGGTGCTCGACGCCGGGGCACGTCCGCTGTTTGCGACGGGCCAGCCGTTTTCTGTCTCGGCGGAATCACGCAGGCTGATTGCCCAGACCCTCGGAAACAGCGTACCCGCGCTCAGCCAGCTGCAATACGACGGCAACGGCGAAAGCTACATCGACCTCGTGGTCCCGGTGGCAAAGCCCGACGAGCAGTGGACGGTGCAGTCGATCGTGCTGCGCATCCGGCCCGAACACCACGTGTTTCCCATGCTCGAACGACGGCTCGGATCCCGCCCGGGAAAACGCAACCTGTTGCTGATGGATGCTGGAACCCAGTTCATCCCGCTTGAGCCGAACCTGCGTACCCACACACTGCAGGCGCCAATTCCCGCAGACCAGCCCCTGCTGCGGGCCAGCCTGGCATCGGCCACGGCACACAGCGGCACGCTCGAAACCGGCGGCGCCGCGGTTCAGGCCGCGGCAGGCCGGATTACCGGCACCGACTGGGTCGTTCTGAGCCAGATCGATCGCTCGACGATACTCGGCAGCCTGCGGGCGCAGTCACTTATCGCAGCGATCGTGCTGGCAAGCCTGCTGCTGGCAGCTGCGCTTGCCGTCAGCAGGTTCTGGCGACAGGCGCGCAGCGCGTGCGACAAGGCACTCGCGGCCGAATCCGCCCGCTGCGACACGGCGGAAGCCCTGCGCGACGAACTCGAAAGAGCCATGTCGATGGCACAGCTGGGACGGTGGGAGCGCCATCTGAAGCAGGATCACCTGTGGTGGTCGCCGCAGACCCGCGAGCTGATCGGCATTCCGGACGACGAGCCGGCAAGCTACGCAGGATTCATGCGCCGTGTTCATCCTGCCGATCGAGAACAGCTCGCCTCGACCCTCAAGGCCGCCTACGCTTCGGGCCAGAACGGTGCCTTCTCCTACCGGGTGATCCACCCCGATGGCACCGTGCACTACTTCCACAACGAATTGCGGATCGAGCTCGACGCGAACCGCAGACCGCTGCGCGCGATCGGCACGGTGCAGGACATCACCGCGCAGCAGAACACTGCGCTGGAGCTTCAGCGCCAGACCGCCTACCTCACCGCCATCGTCAACCATCTCCCGCAGGGGATCAGTGTCTTCGATGAGCATCTGCGGCTGCAGTACTGGAATGCGCTGTTCATTGAGATACTCGAGCTTCCTCCCGAAATCGTGGTCAAGGATGTCGGCTTCGACGAGCTGATCATGGTGGCCGCCCAGCGCGGCGACTACGGTCCGGGCGACCCGTTCGAGAAGGTGCGCGAACGACGCGCGCTGGCCGAGGAGTTCAAGCCGCATTGCATCGAGCGCACCAAACCCAGCGGACGCTCGCACCTCGTGATCGGCGAGCCGCTGTGGCTCGATGGCAAGGTGGCGGGCTTCATCACCACCTATACCGACATCACCGAACGCAAGCGGACCGAGGAGGAACTGGCGCGCAAGAACGAGACCCTTCGCACCATCATCGACAACATTCCGAGCGCCGTCTCGCTGATTGATGAAGAGTTGCAGGTCGTTGCCTGCAACGATCAGCTCCGGCGCCTGCTCGACTTCCCCGACAGCCTCTTTGCGGCCGGGCTCCCCAGCCTCGAATCCCTGCTGCGCTTCAATGCCGAGCGCGGCGAGTACGGTCCGGGCGACCCCGAACAGATTACCCGCGAACTGCTCGAGCGCGCGCGACGTGGCGAGCCCCATCACTTCGAGCGCCTCCGCCCGGGCGGGATGGTGCTCGACATTCAGGGCCGGCCTGTCGGCAACGGCGGCTTCGTCACCATCTACACTGACATTACCGAGCGCCGTCGAACCGAAGAGCGCCTGCAGCTCGCAGACAAGGTGTTCGAGCACAGTCCGGAAGCCATCGTGATCACCGACGGCGAGCACCGCGTGCTGTCGGTCAATCCGGCACACGAGGTGATCTCTGGCTTTGCAGGCAACCGCATCGTCGGCGAGGTATTCGTTCCCGATCAGGACGAAGCGGAGTCCGGGCACGATACCCCGTGGGCAGCGACCGCAACCAGCGGCTTCTGGGCGGGCGAAACCACCGGTATCCGTGCCAATGGCGAGACCTATTCGCGCTGGTTGAGCATCAGCGTGGTGCGCGATGCGGCAGGCGCGCCGCCTACCCACTACATCGCGATCTTCTCCGACATCACCGAGCGCAAGCGCGCCGAAGCGGCGATCAAGCACCTCGCCCATCACGACACCCTGACCGGGCTGGACAACCGCTTCTCGCTCGGTGTGCGCCTGCAGCAGGCGATCGCGACCGCAGTCCGCAACGCGCAGCCGCTCGCAGTGCTGTTTCTCGATCTGGACCGCTTCAAGACCATCAACGATTCGCTTGGCCATCATGTCGGCGATGCGCTCCTGGTGCAGGTCGCCGAACGGCTGCGCGAGACCGTGCGTGAAAGCGACATCGTTGCCCGCCTCGGCGGGGACGAATTCGTGGTGATCCTGCAGGGCATTCACGGCCAGAACGACGCCGCTCACGCCGCCGCCAAGATCCTGGACCGCCTCTCCCTGCCCTATACCGTGGGCGAGAGCCTGCTGCACACCACACCGTCGATCGGAATCAGCCTGTTCCCCTGCGATGGCGAGACCACCTCCGCCCTGATGCGCAACGCCGATACCGCGATGTATCACGCCAAGTCGCTAGGCCGTGCAAACTTCCAGTTCTACGCGGAGGAACTCAACCGCAGCGCGATGGAGCGCATCGAACTCGAACGCAAGTTGCGCCAGGCCCTCCGCCAACAACAGTTCGAACTCTGGTACCAGCCCCAGTACTGCGCGGCCAAGGGCACACTGAAGGGCGTCGAAGCCCTGCTGCGCTGGCGCCACCCGGTCGACGGGCTGATCCCGCCGGTCCGCTTCATCCCCATCGCCGAAGAAACCGGCCTCATCGTGGAACTTGGCAACTGGGTACTGGATACCGCCTGCGCTCAGGCGCAGCAATGGCAGGCAGCCGGATTGCCGCCCTTGCGCATGTCGGTCAACCTGTCCGCAAGGCAGCTGCGCGCGGGCGAACTTACCGGACGTGTCGCCGATGCGCTTGCGCGCAGCAAGCTGCGCCCGGATCTGCTCGAACTCGAGATCACCGAGAGTTCGATCATGGAGAAACCCGACGAGGCCGCCGCCTTGCTCACGCGCCTCAAGCAGCTCGGCGTCCAGATCGCGATCGACGACTTCGGCACCGGCTACTCCTCACTGTCCTACCTCAAGCTGTTCCCGCTCGATCACCTCAAGATCGACCGTTCGTTTGTCTCCGACATCGAGACCGATGCCAACGACGCCGCGATCGTGACCGCCGCGGTCTCACTGGCCCACAACCTGGGTCTGTCGGTGATCGCAGAAGGCGTGGAAACCGCAACCCAGGTCGCGCGCCTGCACGAACTGGGTTGCGACGAACTGCAGGGCTACTACTTCAGCAAACCCTTGCCGGCGGACGAAATCGAGGCGTTGATCCGCAAGGGCGCGGTAACACGCTGATTCCATGCACGCCCGCCCCTGAGGCCGCCGATCTGGGATAATCGCAGCTTCGATCAAGCCAAAGCCGCCCGTGCCCCTTTCCCGCCCCGCCTGGCTGAACACCCTGCTCAATCGCCGGATGCTGATCTGCATCTTCACCGGCTTTGCCTCGGGGCTGCCCCTCTACCTGCTGCTGAATCTGGTGCCGGCCTGGCTCAAGACCGAAGGTCTGTCGCTCAAGACCATCGGCGCCTTTGCCCTGATTCAGTTTCCCTACACCTGGAAGTTCCTGTGGGCTCCCTTGCTCGACCGCTTCGGCCTGCTGCCCTGGCTGGGGCGACGACGCAGCTGGATGTTCGTGTCGCAGCTGGGCCTCGTGGCCTCGATTGCCTGGCTCGGTCAGTTGTCGCCGGTCGATCACCTGCCGCTGGTGATCGGCCTCACCGCCACCCTTGCCTTTCTCTCGGCCACCCAGGACATTGCGCTCGACGCCTTCCGCCGCGAGATCCTGCCTGACGAAGAGCTCGGCCTGGGCAACGCGATTCACGTCAACGCCTACCGTATTGCGGGGCTGGTGCCGGGGTCGCTGTCGCTGATCCTCGCCGATCACCTGCCCTGGAGCACGGTGTTCATGGTCACCGCCGCCTTCATGCTGCCCGGCCTGTTCATGACCCTGTCGGTGAAAGAGCCCTTCGCTGCGGCCGGCAGCCCGCGCACCCTGCGCGACGCAGTCGTCGAGCCGTTTCGCGAGTTTTTCGGTCGCCATGGCGTGCAGTCTGCGCTGCTGGTACTGGCCTTCCTGTTCTTCTACAAGCTGGGTGACTCGCTGTGCACCGCACTGGCCACGCCCTTCTATCTGGACATGGGCTACACCAAGACCGAGATCGGCATCATTGCCAAGAATGCCGGCCTGTGGCCGATGGTGATCGGTGGCATCCTCGGCGGCATCTGGATGGTGAAGATCGGCATCAACCGCGCGCTGTGGCTGTTCGGCGTGGTGCAGTTCGTCACCATTCTCGGCTTCGTGTGGATGGCATGGTTCGGACCCGGCGAATCCAACGCCGCCCGCCTGGCCGTGCTCGCCACCGTGATTGCGGGCGAGGCGGTCGGCGCCGGACTGGGCACGACGGCATTCGTCGCCTTCATGGCCCGTACCACCAACCCGGCCTATACCGCGACCCAGTTTGCCCTGTTCACCAGCCTGATGGCGGTGCCACGCACCTTCATCAATGCCACCGCAGGTTGGCTGGTGGAATCGATGGGCTGGTACAGCTTTTTCTGGCTGTGTTTCTTCCTCGCCATCCCGGGCATGCTGCTGTTGATCAAGGTGGCACCGTGGAACGGAGATCAGTTGCCTGCCAACGTGGCGCTCGACGCGCCGGGAGCAGGCGGGCGATGAATCGTCCGGCACTGCGCGAGTTCCTGGCCGGCTGCCGCGATGAAGCCCCACTGCTGCTCGGTGCCGTGCCCTTCGGCATCCTCTACGGCATCTCCGCACTGGCGGCCGGCATCCCCGCGTGGCTTGCGCAACTCGCATCTGCAGTGGTGTTTGCGGGTGCAGCTCAACTGGTCATCGTGCAGATGCTGGCAGCCGGCGCCGGCATGCTGCCCACTGCGCTGACCTCCGGGCTGCTCAATCTGCGCCACCTGCTGTACAGCGCCTCGATGGCCACCTACGTCGGCCACCTGCCCAGGCGCTGGCGCATGCTGCTGGCCTACCTGCTGACCGATGAGGCCTACGCTGTTGCCGTGCTGCGCTACCAGGCGCGGCCGCCTGCCGAAGGCCTCGACCTGCGCCACTGGTACTTCTTCGGCGCGGGCTTCACGCTCTGGTTCGCGTGGCAGCTGTCCACCGCCTTCGGCCTCGTGTTCGGCGCAGCGATTCCGCCCGCATGGGAGCTCGATTTTGCGGTGCCGCTGACCTTCATCGCCCTGCTCACCCTGTTGCTGCGCGAGCGCCCCGGTCAGGCCGCGGCGCTTGCAGCCGGTGGCGGCGTACTGCTGTTCGCCGCACTGCCGTTCAAGCTCGGGCTGGTACTTGCGATCCTTGCGGGGCTCGGTGCCGGGGTGTGGACGGCACGCCGTCGGGAGCAGGCATGATGAGCACGCTTGCGCTGATCGCGCTGGTGGTCGGTGTCGGTGCCGTCACGTTTTTCTACCGTTACGCCATGATCGGGCTGTTCGCGGGCGATCGCCTGCCGGGCTGGCTCCATGCCCTGTGCCGACATATCGCGCCGGCCAGCTTTGCCGCCCTGACGGCGAGTGCGCTCTTCATCGACGCCGGCGCTGTCAGCATCGCGCTCGATGCGCCCAAACCCTGGGCTGCACTGATCGCTGCGCTGGTCGCCTGGCGCAGCGGCAGCGTACTGGCCACGATCGGCGCCGGCATGGCTGCGCTCTACATCCTCAAACTCATTCTCTGAACCGCAATGACTGCCTCCGCCCTGATTGCCGCCGCACACGAACTCTCCGCCACCGTCGACGGGATGCGCTTCGCAGCGCCGGTCACGCATGTCTACAACCCGCTCGACTACGCGGGCGAGATTCACGACAACTACCTCAGGCGCTACGGCGAGGGGCGCAAACGGGTGGTGTTCATCGGCATGAACCCCGGCCCCTTCGGCATGGCGCAGATCGGCGTGCCGTTTGGCGAGATCAGCACCGCACGCGACTGGCTCGGGCTCGAAGGCCCGGTCGGCCAGCCTGCACAGACCAACCCGAAACGCCCGGTTGAAGGCTTTGCCTGCAAGCGCTCCGAGGTCAGCGGGCAACGGCTGTGGGGTCTGTTTCGCGACCGTTTCGGCACCCCGGATGCCTTCTTCGCCGATCATTTCGTTGCCAACTATTGCCCGCTCGCCTTCTTCGAGGACGGCCGCAACCTCACGCCGGACAAGCTGCCGGCCCACGAACAACGCCCACTGCTGTCAGCCTGCGATGCACACCTGCGCCGCCTGGTCGACACCCTGGAGCCGGAGTGGGTGATCGGCATCGGCGTGTGGGCGGAACAGCGTGCGCTGGGCGCGCTGGGTGACATTGCCGGCCTGCGCTTCGGTCGCATCCTGCACCCCAGCCCGGCAAGCCCGGCGGCCAACCGCGGCTGGTCGGAAGCTGCGAGCAAACAACTCGTCGAGCTCGGCATATGGTGATTTCCCGTACCCGTGCCAGACACACCAGATGGCATTCGGGAGCATCCCGCCCCGGGAAAGGATAAAGACGGCAAGCCTGCCCGGTGGCGGGGAGACCGCAAGTAATTCATAATTATGAGCATATTTCATTGCTCACTTTCCGTCAGGACCAACGAATGAGCCATCAACTCGACCCCCTCTTCAAGAACAACAAGGACTGGTCGGACCGCATGCACAGCGAGGATCCAGAGTTCTTCGCCCGACTTGTAAACCAGCAGTCGCCCGAATACCTCTGGATCGGGTGTTCGGACAGCCGCGTGCCGGCCAACCAGATCATCGGCCTTGCACCGGGCGAAGTCTTCGTCCATCGCAACATCGCCAACGTGGTGGTGCACACCGACCTCAACGCACTGTCCGTCATTCACTACGCAGTGGCAGTGCTGCGGGTGAAGCACATCCTCGTGGTGGGCCACTATGGCTGCGGCGGCGTCAAGGCCGCCCTCAATGACAACCGGATTGGCCTCACCGACAACTGGCTACGCCATGTTCAGGATGTCCGCGACCGCCACGAGAGCCTGCTCAACGTGATCGAGGATCACGCCGACCGGGTAGACCGCCTGTGCGAACTCAACGCAATGCAGCAGGTCGTCAGCATCAGCCAGACATCAGTGCTGCGCGAGGCATGGGAGCGGGGGCAGGACGTCAGCATTCATGGCTGGTGCTACGGGCTGGACGACGGCCTGGTGCACGACCTCGGCATCAGTGCCACCTGCCGCGACGAGGCGCTGGAACTGTACCGCAACGGCATCGAACGCATGAGCCGCGACTAAGCCATGATCCGGCTCGGGATCGACCTTGGGGGCACAAAGATCGAGATCGTTGCCCTTGCCGGCGACGGCCGCGAGTTGTTGCGCCGGCGCGTTCCGACGCCTCAGGGGGATTATCGCGCCACGCTGGAGACCCTGGTCGAACTGGTCGGCTTTGCCGAGGCCAGACTGGGCGAGCGCACCAGTGTCGGGGTCGGCACGCCGGGCTCGCTGTCGCGGATGGCGGGCTGCATCCGTAACGCCAACTCGACCTGTCTCAATGGACGCCCGCTGCGGCGCGATCTCGAGGCCATGCTCGAGCGCGAGGTCAGGCTCGCCAATGACGCCAACTGCTTTGCCGTTTCCGAGGCCACCGACGGCGCAGGCGCCGGGGCGGAAACGGTGTTCGGCGTCATTATCGGTACCGGCGTCGGTGGCGGGGTGGTCGTGGGCGGTCGTCTTCTTGCGGGAGCCAACGGCATTGCCGGCGAGTGGGGGCACTCCCCGCTGCCGCTGCCCACCACCGAGGATCTACCGCTCCCCCCGTGCTATTGCGGCCGGCGCGGCTGCATCGAAACCTATCTCTCAGGCCCCGGACTTGCCGCCGATCACGCACGCCGCCATGGCGGCGGACTGAGCGCCCATGAAATTGCGGACGCAGCGGTGGCGGGGGATGCGGCCAGCGAGGCCACACTGCAGCGCTATGAAGCGCGGCTGGCACGCGCGCTGGGCACGGTGATCAACCTCATCGACCCCGACGTGATCGTCCTCGGCGGCGGCCTGTCGAGGCTCGAGCGACTGTATGCCAATGTGCCGGCACGCTGGGCCGAACACGTCTTCTCCGATCAGATCCTCACCCGGCTGCGACCGGCCCGTCATGGCGACTCGTCCGGCGTGCGCGGCGCAGCCTGGTTGTGGCCTGCGGGCACTGAAGCCCGCTAGCATGCTGGCCCGGGTGGGGGCCGCCGACGTTTCACGCCAATGACTGCGCACGCTCAGACATCGAGCGGATCCACATCGAGCTGCCAGCGCAGTTCCCGTGGCGTGCGCTGGGCGTAAAGCATTGTCATCCACTGCCCCAGAAAGCCCTGCAGATCCGCACGGCTGTCCGCCTCGACCAGCAGCTGTGCCCGCTCGCGGCGCGCAAGCCTGGACATGCGCATCGGCACCGGATCGAACAGGCGCAGGTTTTCGGGCGCACACGACTGGGCCAGACGACGGGCGTGCTGCAGAAACTCGACCGCATCCGCCAGCGCCGGTGCATCAGCCCGCAACATGGCCTGGTGCGTGAATGGCGGGAAGCAGGCCACCCTGCGCTCATCCAGCGCCATCTTCGCGAAGGCGTCGAAATCATGGCGCCCGAGGTGCTGATAGAGCAGGTGGCCCGGGTACTCGGTCTGTATCAGCACCTCGCCCGGCAGGCTTCCCCGCCCCGCGCGCCCCCCGACCTGCATCAGCTGCTGGAAGAGCCGCTCTGGCGCACGAAAGTCAGCCGCATGGAGCGAGGAGTCTGCCCCGACGACCCCAACCAGGGTGAGCTTGGGGAAATCGTGCCCCTTCGCCATCATCTGGGTGCCGACCAGGATGTCTGCCTCGCCGGCAGCGATCTTGTCGAGGAGCGCCTCCCATTGCGCGCGGGTACGCGCGGCATCGCGATCCACGCGCAGCACGCGGGCCTCGGGAAAAAGCTCGTTCAGTCTGGCTTCGATGCGCTGGGTGCCGCGACCGAAGGGCTGGATATCCTGATTGCCACAACTCGGGCACGCATGCGGAATCCCGCCATCGCAGCCACAGTGGTGACAACGCAGGCGCCGATCGGCCAGATGCACGACAAGGTTGGCCGAGCAGTGCGGGCAGCGGCTCACCCAGCCGCAGGCCGGACATGACAGCACCGGCGCATAGCCGCGGCGGTTGATGAAGACCAGGCTCTGCTCGCCACGCTTCAGACGCTCGGAGATGGCCGCGTGCAGGGCCGGGCTGAGGCCTTCGTCGAGCTTCATGCGCCGGATGTCCACCGCACGTACCTTGGGCAGGGTCGTCGCCACCGCACGATGCGTCAGGCGCAGCAGACCGTAACGCCCGTTGCCGGCATGCTGCCAGCTCTCCAGCGACGGCGTCGCCGAGCCGAGCAGCACCGGCACAGCGCGCTGGCGCGCCCGCCACACGGCGACATCGCGTGCCGAATAGCGGACCCCCTCCTGCTGCTTGTACGAGGCGTCGTGTTCCTCGTCGACCAGGATGATGCCAAGACGGGGAAGGGGGGCAAACACCGACAGCCGGGTGCCGAGTACGATGTCCGCATGGCCGCTCAAGGCCTGGACGAAGCCACGCGAGCGCGCCCCTTCGGCAAGCCCCGAATGCAGGCTGACCACGTTGGCTGCCGGAAAGCGCTGCGCCACCCGGTTCTCGAGCTGGGGCGTCAGGGCAATCTCGGGGACGAGCATCAGCACCTGCTCACCAGCCGCCAGCGCCCGCTCAGCGAGACGCAGATAGATCTCGGTCTTGCCGCTCCCGGTCACCCCGTGGAGCAACCAGGCCTGGAAGCCGGTGCCGGCAGCGACCACGGTATCGATCACCGCGGCCTGTTCCACGGTCAATTCAGGCCGTCCGGCAGCAAGATGCCGCCCACCACCATCGTCACGTGGCACCAGCCAGCCGCGCCGGATCAGGTCGCCCACCGCACTCCCCGCCTCAAGCGCCCGCACCGCGCTGCGCCGCGCGGGCCCGCCCAGCGCGTCCGTCGCCCGCAGCAGCGTCAGCGCCCGGCTCTCACGCCGCGCCTCGGTGAGTGCCACGCGGCCGGCAGCGGACAGCTCGAGCACGGGGTCGACATCGTCTCCACTCACCCCGTCCGCACGACGCAGGCCCGGCGGCAGCGCCAGGGCCACCACTTCGCCCAGCGGAGCGTGGTAGTAGCGCGCAACGAAACCGACGAGTTCGAGCCAGTCGGCCGGGAGGGGCGGGACCTCACGCTGAACATGACTCACCACCTTGAGGCGACTGCGGTCTATATCCGCCTCGGCGGGCAAGGAAACGATCAATCCGCTCTTTTCCCCGCGTCCGAAGGGCACGCGCACGCACCGGCCAATATCCGAATCAACTGCATCTTCTGCAATGTAATCAAAGAGTTGTGGGATCGGAAGAGGTAATGCAACGCGTATGATCGGCATGGGGAATAGCGATGTATTCTGAATAGTTCTTTTTTTTCAGTTGTTTAGCGTTGAAACTTGAAGCCGATACGCGAAAAACAGCGCTAAACACTTGCCCCTAAACCACCCCTTCGTCTTGTCCACAAAAGCTGTGGATAACTTTGTGGGAAACCAGGGTAAATCGGGCTGAAACCAGCGTGAAACAAGCACTTCTGTCACTTTGCCTTAACATAGTGGAAAGTTTTTATTCATATAAATCAACGCGTTGTGAAATTTACTGCATATCCGCACTATTTCGGTGAATATTTTTACCCAAATGGCTTCCGTGTGCATAAGTCAAGCGAAAAACCCACTTTTTTTTGTTGACATGCACCGGAAGTAGTAAGCGAAGTTACCCCTCCCGGCGCCGTCAGGAAGCGCTCGCTCAGCCTTGAGCGCGCACGATGCGGCTGTGTTCATGCGCCGTATCGACCATCACCGCCACATTCTCCGGCGGCGTGAACTGCGAAATGCCATGACCAAGGTTGAAGACGTGGCCAGGATGGGCACCGAAGGCGTCGATCACCTTGCGGGTTTCGGCTGCAACAACCTCTGGCGGTGCGAAGAGCACGTTGGGGTCGAGGTTGCCCTGCAAGGCCACCTTGTCGCCCACCAGCTGTCGGGCGCGGCCAATGTCCATGGTCCAGTCCAGCCCGACTGCGTCGCTGCCGATACCGGCAATCGACTCCAGCCACAGTCCGCCGCCCTTGGTGAATACGATGCTCGGCACACGCTCGCCATCGCGCTCGCGAATCAGGCCTGACACGACTCTTTCGAGATAGGGCAGGGAGAACTCCTTGTACGCGGCCTCCGACAGCACCCCGCCCCAGGAGTCGAACACCATGACGGCCTGGGCGCCCGCTTCGATCTGGGCGTTGAGGTATTTGACCACCGCGTCGGCAGTCACGCTCAGGATGTGGTGCATCAGGTCAGGCCGGCTGTAAGCCATGCTCTTGACCTTGCGATAGTCGTCCGACGAACCGCCTTCGACCATGTAGCACGCCAGCGTCCACGGGCTGCCGGAGAAGCCGATGAGGGGGACGCTGCCGTCGAGCGCGCGACGGATCTCGGCCACGGCATCCATGACGTACTGCAGCTCGACGTGAGGATCGGGTGCAAACAGGTTGCGGATCTCCCACTCTTCGCGCAGCGGGCGTTCGAAGCGCGGGCCCTCGCCTTCGGCGAAGTAGAGCCCCAGCCCCATCGCGTCCGGCACGGTCAGGATGTCGGAGAACAGGATCGCGGCATCAAGGTCATAGCGTGCCAGCGGTTGCAGCGTGACTTCACAGGCCATGGCCGGGCTCTTGCACAGCTGCAGAAAGCTGCCCGCGCGTTTGCGCGTCTCGCAGTATTCCGGCAGGTAGCGTCCGGCCTGGCGCATCAGCCACACGGGCGTGTATTCGGTGGGCTGGCGCAGCAGGGCGCGCAGGAAAGTGTCGTTCTTAGGGCGGCTCACGTCGAGTCCTCTTTTCCAGCCGATTGGCAACAAGGCGTGATTATCGCCTGTCACGGGCCCGGATGGGTTGAGCACCGTCAGTTTGGCAACCCGAGAAGGTAGCGGACGCAGGCAGGACAGCAGAAAACGCCGCCCCGCAAGCGCGCCATCACGACGCGCCAGAGCTGTGCGCGGCGGGTCGTCACGGCGCCCCGATGCGCGTGCGCAGGAGCCCTTACCGGCGCCAGAATGCCGGCGTCATGACCACCAGCAAGGTGAAGATCTCGAGCCGCCCCAGGATCATCGTGAACGACAGCACCGCTGTCTGAAAATCATTGAGCGACTGATAGTTGGAGGCCGGGCCCACGGCATCGAGCCCCGGACCGGTGTTGTTGAGACAGGCCACCACCCCCGAAAACGCGGTGATCAGTTCGAGGCCACTGGCCGACAGCAGCAGGGTCAGCGACACGATGCTGACCATGTACATGAAGCTGAAGCCGAGCACCGCGTGAAGAATCCCCTCCGAGACGGGCTGCTTGCCCATCAGGACCGGGCGCACCGCATTGGGGTGGAGCGAACGGATGATCTCGCGAAACACCTGCTTGTACAGGATGATCGCCCGCATCATCTTGATCCCGCCGCCGGCCGAACCCGAACACGCAATGAAGCTCCCCAGGAACAGCACCCAGATCTGCGCGAACATCGGCCACAGCGTGTAATCGTAGGTCGCCAGACCCAGCGACGTGGAGATCGACACCACATGAAAGGACACATAGCGCAAGGTGGTGGCCAGGTCGGCGTGCACGTTGAACTGCATCAGGTAGAACGTCAGCAGCAGGATGCTGACGATCAGGACTGCGAAGAAGAAGGGAATCTCGGGGTCACGGAAGTAGGGCAGCAGCGAGCGCCGCGACAAGGCCAGATAGTGGGTGGCGAAGTTGAGCGCGGAAGCCAGCGCAAACACCATGGCCACCATTTCCACATCGAGATTGTGGAAGTGTCCGAGCGAGGCGTCCTTGCTCGAAAAGCCGCCCAGCCCCGCGACCGAGAACGCATGGATGACCGCATCCCAGCCTTCCAGGCCGGCGAACCAGAGGCTGAAGCCACAGCCGACGGTGAGCAGGATGTAGGTGAGCCACAAGCCCTTGGCCGTCTCCGCGATGCGGGGCGTGAGACTGCTCTCCTTCATCGGCGTGGGCACCTCGGCCTTGAACAACTGCCGGCCGCCGATGCCGAGCAGAGGCAGAATGGCGACCACCAGCACGATCACCCCCATGCCGCCGATCCAGTGCATGAAGGTGCGCCACAGGTTGATCGAGGTCGGCAGGTCGTCCAGCCCGGTGAGGATCGTCCCGCCGCTCGCCGTCAGGCCCGATACCGCTTCGAAGTACGCGTCGACCAGAGACAGGTGCGGAAGGTAGCCCAGCAAGGGCAGCGCGCCGAAGACCGGCAGTACCACCCAGGTGGACGCGACCAGCAGAAAACCGTCGTGCACCCGCAGGTCGCGGCGACGCCCGCGCGTCCCCAGCCACAGCAGCGCGCCACACAGCAGGGTCACCACGATCGCCTGATCGTAGGCCATGGTCGCGCCATCGTCGAGCCAGAACGAAACCGACAACGGAAACAGCATCAGCAAGGCGAAGATCACGATGATCAGGCCAAGCGCGTTGAGGGCAGGGTAGTAGGCGCGCACCGGAGACGAGTACATGAACTTAAAGGAAGGTGAAGCTGACCTGGAACAGCTTCTCGACCTTGCTCACCAGATTCTTGTGGGTACAGAACACGATCACGTGATCCTCGTTCTCGATCAGCGTGTCGTGGTGGGGAATGATCACCATCCGCCGGATCACCTTGCCGTCACCACCACGCCGTTCGTCACGCACGATCGCGCCAATCGTCGCGCCCTTGGGCAGGGTGATCTCGTCGATGCGACGCCCCACCACCTTGGAGTCCTTGGGCTTGCCGTGCGCAATGATCTCGAGCGCCTCGGCGGCCCCGCGGCGAAGGCTATGGACCGCCACCACATCGCCACGACGCACATGCGCGAGCAGCGATCCAATGGAGGTGTGTGCGGGCGAGATCGCGATGTCGATCGGGCCGCCCTGCACCAGGTCGACGTAGCTCTTGCGATTGATCAGCGCCAGCGTGCGGCGCGCGCCCATGCGCTTGGCCAGTGAAGCGGACATGATGTTGTCTTCTTCATCGTTGGTCAGCGCCACGAACAGATCGGTCTCGTCGATCCCCTCATTCTCGAGCAGCTTCTCGTCGGTGGTGTCACCCCGCAGCACGAGGGTATGGCTGAGCTGGGTTGCCAGCATCTCGGCCCGGCGCTTGTCGACCTCGAGAATCTTGACGTGATAGTCGTTCTCGATCGAGCGTGCGAGGCGGAAGCCGATGTTACCGCCGCCGGCAATCATGATTCTCCGCATGGGCTTGTCGGTGCGGCGCAGTTCCCGCATGACCTGCCGGATATGCACGGTCGCCGCCAGACAGAACACTTCGTCGCCGGGGACGATCACCGTGTCGCCCTCGGGAATGATCGGCTCGCCATTGCGGTAGATGGCGGCAATGCGCACCTCGACGTTGGGCAGGTGAAAGCGCAGCGCCTTGAGTGGATGCCCCACCAGGGGGCCGCCCTCGAACGCACGGACACCGATCAGGCTGACCACGCCATCGGCAAAATCCAGCACCTGCAGCGCCTCGGGAAAGGCAATCAGGCGCTTGATGTGATCGGTGACGATCTGCTCGGGGCAGATCGAGAAATCGACCGCGAAGTTGTTTTCGTCGAGGAGTTCGGGGTGGTCGACATAGTCGGTCGAGCGCAGGCGCGCAATCCGCGTGGGCAGATTGAACAAGGCCTTGGCCACGCGGCAGGCGCACAGGTTGGTCTGGTCCGACTGCGTCACCGCGATCAGCAGATCGGCGTCTTCCGCGCCCGCTTCGCGCAGGACGGACGGCGACGCAGCGTTCCCGCACACCGTGCGTACTTCCAGCCGCTCGCGCAATTCCGCGAGGTAGTCCGCACTGGTGTCGACGAGGGTGATGTCGTTGGCTTCAGATACCAGATTTTCAGCAACCGACGCACCGACCTGGCCGGCACCAAGAATGATGACTTTCAACGGGATAGCCCCAGATGAACGCAAGAGCGGCCGATTCTACGCGGTGTTTCATCGACACGAAACAGAATGTTGCAATGCAGCAACCTGCGTATCGATACGCCAACCGTCGCGCCCACGTGGTCTATCCCTTAAGCATCAGTTTTCTTCGTGGCGCCGACCGGCCTGCAGGCCCAGCTGCTTGAGCTTGCGATAGAGGTGCGTGCGCTCCAGCCCGGTCTTCTCGGCAAGACGGGTCATGTTGCCACTCTCCAGCCTGAGGTGGTGCTCGAAGTACATGCGCTCGAAAGCCTCACGGGCTTCACGCAGCGGCTGATCGAGCGGAATTGCACTTGCTGCCGCATCGGGGTTGGGCGCCAGCAGACGTCGCACTTCGGGCAGGCCGATCTCCTCTTCGAGCGTTGCCAGCGCCAGCGACCTCACCGCGGCGCGCAACTCGCCATAGCCTCCGGTCCAGCTGTGCGTGCGCAGGTGATTGAGCGCAGCCGTGGAAAACCGGCGCAGCGGCACATCGTTCGCTTCGACCAGATGCAGCAGCACCTGTGCTGCAAGCTCGGGTAGATCGTCACGGATGTCACTCATTGCCGGTGGCGCCAGGCTGATCTCGAACAGGCGGTCGAGCACGGCCTCGTCCCAGCCCTCGCTAAGCAGTGCATCGTGACTGCGCTCGGTCGCCACCACCAGACGCAGGTCGTAGCGGTCAAGGCGCTCGAGCGCGAAGGCGAGATTCTTCTGCTGCGCACGCGACAATCGTGCGAGCTCGGCGACATACAGCAGCCCGCCCTGGCTCGCCTGCAGCTGGTTGATGTCCAGCGGCACATTGACCGCCGTGAGGTCGAGCCAGGGTGCGCCACCAGCCTGCAGGCTGCGCGCGACCAGTTCGGCCAGACTGCCTCCACCGACGCGCAGCAGGAGCACTCTCGAACTGTCCGCGATCTGCTCGATCCGCCGCTTGAGCTCGCGCAGCGGCGCAGAGCGCGTAAAGGCCGCGAGCGTCAGCGGTGCCGGCGCGCCACTTGCGACCGGGCGCTGCAGGCCGCGCTTTACCGAGGCCAGCAGCTTCTGCAATGCGATCGGCTTTTCCAGATAGTCGATGGCGCCGATGCGGGTCGCCTCGACCGCCGTGTCGATGGTGCCGTGGCCGGACATCATCACGACCGGCATGTTCAGCTGGCCGTTGGCCGACCATTCCTTGAGCAGTGTGATGCCGTCGGTGTCGGGCATCCAGATGTCGAGCAGGACCATGTCGGGGCGCTCTGCATTGCGCGCAGCGCGCGCCGCAGCCGCGTTCTCCGCGAGCTGGATGTCGTGCCCTTCATCACGCAGGATCTCCGAAAGCAATTCCCGGATTCCCATTTCATCATCAACGATGAGTAGCTTGGCCATGGTTCAGTGTTCACCGTTTGTCAGGATCGTCCGCAGACGAATGCGTACTTCGGCTCCGCCGATGTCGCGATTGGCAATTCGTATTTCGCCCCCGTGCTCAGCCACGATCTTTTTCACCATTGCCAGACCGAGTCCGGTTCCCTTTGACTTGGTGGTGAAATAGGGCTCGAAGGCACGGGCGAGAATCTCGGCCGGGAAACCCGGGCCGTTGTCACGGCAGACCAGCAAGACCCGGTCGCCGTCAGCGCGCGCAAGCAGCGTGATCTCGGCGTCGTCTTTGCCGAGCACCGCATCCTGCGCATTTTGCAGCATATTGTGAATAATCTGGCGAATCTGCGATGCGTCGCCCAATACCTTGGGCAAGTCTTCCCCCACCTGCAGGCGAATGCGCACCGCAGCGCTTTCGTAAAGGTGCAGCACCTCGCGCATCAGCGCCGCAAGGTCGAGGGCAACCAGCTCCGGAGCGGGCAATCTCGCGTAGTCCCTGAAGGCATTGACCAGATTCTTCATGGCCTCGACCTGATTCACGATCGTTCGGGTCGCGCGTTCGAGCATCGCCTTGCCGTTATCGTCGAGCTGGTCTGCAAGCTTCAGCGCCAGGCGTTCGGCCGAGAGCTGGATCGGTGTCAGCGGATTCTTGATCTCGTGCGCCAGGCGCCGGGCCACCTCGGCCCACGCAGCGGTGCGTTGCGCATCGACCAGCCGGGTGATGTCGTCGAACACGACCACCAGACCGCCCCCAGTGCTTTCCGGCAGGCGGGAACCATGCACCAGCAGGGTCAGCGGCGTACTGTCAGGCGAGGGGATCTCGATCTGCTCGTGCCAGTCGCTCTCGTGCGTCGCAAAGCCCTCGAGCAGCGCATCGCGGAACACCTCGTGATGCACCCAGTCGGCTAGTGCGATTTCTTCGAAACCGGCAAGGTCATCGGCAAGGATATCCATCGCACCGCGGTTTGCCGCGCGCAGGGTGCCATTGCCGGCAAAGGCAAGCACCCCGGTGGACAGGTTGGCGAGTACGCTTTCCAGGTAGGCGCGGGCGGCCTCGACTGCCGCACGGTTGCGGTCCGCAGCCGCACGGGCATCTTCAAGCTGACGCACCATCTGGTTGAAGGATTGTGTAAGGACCCCGAGTTCGTCGCGCGCCGGCAGAGCCTGGCGGGGGCGATAGTCGCCCTGTGCCACGGCCTGAGTACCTTCAGCCAGGATCAGCAGGGGGGCGGCCAGTCTGCGCGCCAGCACGAAGGCAACCGCCATCGCGGTGAGCAGTGCGAGCAGCAGCGTGAGGGTCAATGTAAGGCTGTAGATGCGCTTCAGACCATCCCGCCCAAGGGTGAGCTGCTGGTAGTCCCGATAAGCCTCCTGTACGGCCTCTGCGTGGCGCGAAAAGGTATCCGGCACGGGCTGAGTCAGCTGCAGAAGCTGGGGCTCGTTCAGAATTGAGCGCGTCGGGATCGGCACCACGACCCGGATCACCAGTCGCCCGTCCGGGTGGCTATCGACCGTGCTGACGCTGCGGCTCTGCCGAGCCTGGCGCAACTGCGCTGAGGAGGGCAGATCGGGCAGCAGGGCGACGCCACCGTCACTGGCGGTGGCAACAACCTGCCCATTGGGCGCGAGCACCGTGGCGTTGCTCACGCCCGCGGTCTCGCGCAGACGGTTGAGTGTTGCAGGCGACACCGTCTCGAAACTCTCAAGGTCGAGCGCCATGTCGCCGGCCTTGGTGTTGACCTGGCTCACCAGATAGTCGAGCGCGTTCTGCCCAAGCGCGATACCCCCTTCAAGCGCCGAGTCGACCCTAACGTCAAACCAGGATTCGATGCTGCGCACGACAAACTGCAGCGACACGGCATATACGACCAGACCGGGAAGCAGCGCCATCAGCGCGAACATCATCATCATCCGGTACTTGAGCCGGGAACCGAACTTGCGGGCGCGGTACTCCCGCCACAGCGAGCGCAACTGGACGCCGACCAGCCCGGCCAGACCCACTGCGACCACGCCATTGAGCGCAAGCAGATAGGGATAACGATCGGCGAACAGGTCGGAATTCGCGCTGGCCGAGGTCAGCAGATAAAGCGATATGCCTGCAATGGCGGCAATGATCGCGAGCGCAACGCGTTTCATCGGGACGTCGCCGCCCCGGGCAGGAAGGTCCAGCGCAACCACTCGGTGCCGACATTCCAGTCGCGGCTGCCGATTGCGGTGACCTGAAAGGGCTTGGGCAACTGCGCGGTATCGTGACGAAAGCGGAGCGATACCTCATGCGATACGCCGGGCGCGAGTTCATCGGGGCCAGCGATCTGCCAGTTCCGGATGCGCTGCATGGTCAGCAGTGCGGAATCGAGATTGTCGAAGCTCTGATGAAAAGCGCCCATCGACAGCCGGTAGCTGCGCGTGATGGCGTGGTACGAAATGCGGTAGTTGAGCTCGCGCTCCACCACGACTTCGTTCAGCCAGTACCAGCGCGGCCGCTCGACCACCAGTTCAGCAACGAAATGGAGCGCGACGCCACGCGTAATGGCATCGGTCAGTCGTGAGTTGATATCGAGTTCGATATCCGCGTTCAGTACATAGCCCCCCTCCCCCGGCACAATCTCGGCAAAGGTAATCCTGCTGTCGTCGGCCGCGAAGGCCGAGAGCGACACCAGCGCCAGCATCAGAAAAAGCCGGCGAAAGAGACTAGCGAAGTTTGCGCAGGCGCGCATAGTAGAAGCCGTCATGGTCTGCAGTCGGTGGCAGGGAACGCGCGGCGCTGGCGTCAATGGCATGCGTTTCGGCATCCGGATGGCGGGCAAGAAATGCATCGATCTGGCGACGATTCTCTTCGTCGAATACCGAGCATGTCACGTAGAGCATTGTGCCACCGGGCGCCAGCGTCTGCCAAAGTGCATCCAGTATTTCTGCCTGCTGCGCGGCGAAGCGCGGAATATCTTCGTTTCGGCGCAACCATTTGATGTCGGGGTGACGGCGGACCACGCCGGAGGCGGAACACGGCACGTCGGCAAGAATGCGGTCAAACGGTTTCCCGTCCCACCAGGTGCTCAGGCGCCGACAGTCAGCAACCTTGATGTGCGCATCGAGTCCGAGCCGATCCAGATTGGCCCGCACACGCGCAGCCCGCGATGGATCGAGTTCGAGGGCGATGAGATCGATGTCGGCGCGTTCAAGCATGTGCGCACTCTTGCCTCCAGGCGCTGCACAGGCGTCAAGCACCCGCTCGCCATTGCGTGCATCGAGCCATTGCGCCGCCCATTGCGCCCCGGCATCCTGCACCGAGACCAGCCCCTCTGCAAAGCCCGGCAGACGATGTACAGGGACGGGTTGCGCCAGCAGGATTGCATCATTCTCCAGCCGGCGTGCGTTGATTCCGGCGCCCTCCAATGCAGCAAGCACGTCGGCGGTGGAAGTACGACGTGTGTTCACCCTCAGGGACATCGGGGGGTGCAGATTGCCGGCCTGGAGAATGGCTTCCCAGTCTGCGGGATGATCCCGCCTTACGCGCTCGACCCACCATTGCGGACAGGCGTGGCGTGCTTCGATATCCGCGTCGCGCCAGCCCTCAAGCTTCATGGTCTCGCGCAGGACATTCCTTAGCACCCCGTTGATGACGCCCTTGAGCGCAGGCACCTCGGCGGCAGCTGCCTCCACGGCCTGATCGACCAGCGTGTGCGATTGCGCCGGCCGCTGCTCCAGCCTGTACAGCGCTACCAGGAGCAAGGCATGGAGGTAGCTCGGCAGGGGTTTGTGCAGATAGTGGCGCAACACTGCGTCACCTCGACCGAAATCACGCAAGGTGGACCATGTGAGGTCGCGGACCGCACCACGGGTAGCGTCCGGCCAACTCGGATTGGCACTGAGCATGGCCTCGTAGCCGTCGGTCAGGTTGCCACCCTCCAGGACGCCCGCTACCAGAGTGGAGGCCTGTTTCAACGCATAGGCGAGGCTGTCCTGTGGCAGGCTGGGCCGGGACGCTTCACGCGCGGGCAAGCCTCGCCGGTCATGCGGGTTGCTGGAGGGGCTGCGGGTTTGGGTACGACGATTCACAGTGGTCTTCTTGTTTCGATGGATGGTCTGAGCCTCGGCCGGCAAGGCTTCGGCCCTCTCAAGGAATGGTAGCGGCAATGCCGGACTGTTGCATGCGGCGGCGTCTGCGCACCTTCACTCGAAGGGGCAACTGAAAGTCGCTCGTACGGTTCGAGTCATTCTCTCGCGTTTGACGCCGTGTTTCACGTGAAACACGTCGCACTACAAGGCTGCAAGTGTGTCGTATGCAAGCTTTGTGATCAGGACTGATACGACCGCCAGGAACATCTTACGCACAAATCCCGTTCCATGACGAAGTGCCGTGCGTGAGCCTACGACAGCGCCGCAAAGATTACACGCAGCCATGAGCAGCCCGAGCTTCCACAGAATCTCGACGTTGTTTGCAAAGTAGGCGATGGCCGCGAAGTTGGTTGCAACGTTGACGATCTTCGCCGTGACCGACGCCCGAAGGAAGTCCATGCCGAGAAAACGGATGAACAGAAAGATCAGAAAGCTGCCGGTCCCTGGCCCGAAGAATCCGTCGTAGAACCCCAGCACGAGTCCGATCGAAGCAGCGGTCAGGGTCGCCCGGAGATCATGCGGCCCCTCACGCGAGATGGACCCAAGATCCTTGCGCATGAAGGTATAGCCGGCGACCACAATCAGCAGAACGAGAATGAGGGGACGCAACACTGTCGGCGGCATATAGGCCACGGCCTTTGCGCCGTACCAGGATCCGATCAGCGCGGCGACCGCCCCCGGCAAGGCGATGCGCCACGGTATGGTTACACGACGACCATACTGGATGGCTGCGCTCGTTGTACCGATGATGCTGGCGACTTTGTTCGTACCAAAGAGCACGGCGGGCTGCACCGAAGGAAAAGCCGCAAACAGAGCCGGAATCTGTACCAACCCTCCACCGCCGACGACAGCGTCGATGAACCCTGCGCAGAACGCACCTATAGCGAGAACCAGATACAGACTATTCGAATCAATTAACATGTTTCACGTGGAACACGATGTACAGGCCCACGCGCAAGCATGAACAGCCTCTTGAAAGGGAAAAGCACCGAACCATCAGGTCGGACAGGATAGGCCGAGGCCAGCATCGGTTTCAGCCGCGAAACAAACGCTCTCGTTTGCGCCTCACTGAGGCGATCAAAGTACGGAACCAGCGTACTGCCCGCCAGCCATTCGAAAACGGCATGCTCTCCGGAAAGTCGCTGGTAATAGCTTGTCTCCCACAGATCGACTTCACCGAAGTGCGCCGAAAGCAGCGACTGATATGCGTCGGGTTCAAGCACCTCGCCCATTCGCACCCCTTCAAACACGCCCGCCCATTCGGAGCTGGCCGCAAGCTCCCGGATCAAGCGGTGTGATGGCGCCGAGAAGTTTGCCGGCATCTGCACCGCAAGAACGCCCTCAGCCCCAAGCATCGCCGCCAGTCGCGCAAACAGGGCCGGGTGATCTCCGACCCAATGCAAGGCCGCGTTTGAAAACAGCAGGTCGACCGGTACATCCGGATACCAGCATGAAATATCTGCCTCGACCCATTGCGCACGCGGGATCTCCGCGCGAGCGCGCTCCAGCATTTCGGTCGACTGATCAACTCCTGTCAGATCCGCATCGGGCCAGCGCTGCAACAGCAGCGCAGACACATTCCCGGGACCACAGCCAAGATCGACGATGGTGCGAGGCGGCGTCATGGAGATTCGCCCCATGAGGTCGAGTGCCGGACGCAAACGCAAATCGTGAAAACCGAGATATCGGTCCGGACTCCAGTTCATCATTCAGTCTCCGGTCGCACACGCGCGACAGCAGTCCGGGCAGCGGCGCTCGCCAGCACTTCCGCCGCCTGCTCTCGCCAGTAACGCAAAGCGAAAAAGTAGCCTTCCCACACGCAGCCGTTACAGCCTCGTCCGCAACACGTTGTCGGCACCGGTGGTGCCTGCCGAAAACTCAGGCCCGCTTGTGCAAGCAGCGCCTCGACGTCAGCGACGACCAGATTCGCATCGTCGACATGACGCAGTGGCCGCAGGAACGGATCGGGTCGGGTCATGGATCACCAATCGGAAAAAAGGAACGAAGGAGGCGAACACCGCGCATACCGCGGCCGAAGCCGGAAAGCGGGAAATGCGCAGCATGCCGCAGCACATGATGCCATGCGCATCATGAATGCACGGCGGTCACTTTCCGATGCAGAACCTCGAAAAGATCACCCCCAGGAGATCGTCAGCCGAGAACTCTCCCGTAATCTCGCCAAGTCGCTCTCCGGCGAGTCGCAACTCTTCGGCAAAAAGCTCAAGCGCTGAAAGCTGATCAGCCGCCAGGCGCACATGCCCAAGCGCCGCTCGCAACGCCAGCAGATGACGTTCGCGCGCAAGAATCACGTCTTCGCCATGTGCATGCCACCCCGCCACCCGCAGAAGCTCCTTGCGCAACAGATCGATCCCCAGGCCATCCCGTGCCGAAACGCGCAGTTCGACTCGACCGTCGTGCTCAGTCCGTTCCGGGGCAAGATCGCACAAGTCGATCTTGTTGATCACGGTGATGCATTCGACGCCAGGAAGAAGATCCAAATCGATATCCGTGCCGCCCTCCGTTTCGCCCGGCCGACCGGCGTCGACGAGGCGCAGCACCACATCGGCACGCTCGAGTTCGCGCCGGGTGCGCTCGATGCCGATGCGCTCCACCACGTCACTGGTATCACGCAAGCCCGCCGTATCGATGATGTGCAGCGGAATGCCCTCGACCTGTATGGTTTCGCGCAAGGCGTCGCGGGTGGTGCCGGCCACCTCGGTGACAATCGCACGATCCTCGCCCGCGAGCTGATTGAGCAGGCTCGACTTGCCGACGTTCGGCGCGCCCGCCAAAACCACGTTGAGGCCACTGCGCAGCAGCGCCCCCTGACGTGCACGGTCAAGCACACCTTCGAGCTGTTCGCGAATCGAGGCCAGACGCGGCAGGGCCCTGGCCTTTTCGAGGAAGTCGATTTCCTCTTCGGGAAAGTCCAGCGTCGCCTCGACGAGCATGCGCAAGTCGATCAACGCGTCCTTGATAAGATGGATTTCCTGCGAGAAGCGGCCGGACAGAGAACGAACGGCCGACTGCGCGGCGGCGGCGGTAGAAGCCTCGATCAGGTCTGCCACGCTTTCGGCCTGGGCCAGATCGAGCTTGCCGTTGAGAAAGGCACGCCGGGTGAACTCACCGGGCTCGGCCAGTCGCGCGCCCAGTGCAAGGCAGCGATCGAGCAACATCTGCATCACGACCGGTCCACCATGGCCCTGCAGTTCGATCACGTCCTCGCCGGTAAACGACGCGGGCGCACGGAAGTAAATCAAGAGCCCTTCGTCGATGGGCTCGCCCTTCGCCCCAAGAAAGCGGCTAAAAGCCGCAAGCCGGGGCTGGGGATCGCGTCCGGTCAGTTCGCGCGCAAATGGCGCAAGTCCCGCCCCGGAAACGCGAACGACGCCGACACCTCCTCGGCCCGGCGCCGTTGCAATCGCGGCGATGGTGTCAGGCGGGCTTGCTGCCGGCCTTGGCACTCTCGATCATCCGCGTAATCTGCCATTGCTGTGCAATCGACAGGATGTTGTTCACAACCCAGTACAGCACCAGACCGGACGGGAACCACAGGAACATGAAGGTGAACACGATCGGCATTGCCATCATGACCTTGGCCTGCAGCGGATCCGGCGGCGTCGGGTTGAGCTTCATCTGGATCAGCATGGAAGCACCCATGATGACCGGCAGGATGAAGTACGGGTCCTTGGCGGACAGATCCTGAATCCAGCCCAGCCAGGGCGCCTGACGCATCTCCACGCTACCGAGCAGCACCCAGTACAGCGCGATGAACACCGGGATCTGAACCAGAATCGGCAGGCAACCGCCGAGCGGGTTGATCTTTTCGGTGCGATAGAGATTCATCATCTCCTGCTGCATCTTGGCCTTGTCGTCGCCGTACAGCTCTTTCATGCGCTGCATGCGGGGGCCGAGAACGCGCATCTTCGCCATCGACTTGTAGCTGGCTGCGGACAGCGGGAAGAACAGCAACTTCAGCATGACCGTCACCAGAATGATGGCCCAGCCCCAGTTGCCGAGCATGTCATGCAGCCACGACAGCACCCAGAACAGCGGGGCAGCAATCACGGTCAGCCAGCCATAGTCGACCACCAGATCGAGTCCGGGGGCGATGTCCTGCAGCTTGTCCTGCTCCTGGGGGCCGACATACAGGCGGGACTCCGCCGTACCGCTCGCATCCGGTGCAATCGCATCGACCGGCAGGATCACGCCGGCCGAGTACAGGCCATTGGCAACCTTGCGGGCGAAGAACTCACGCTCGACACCGACCTCAGGCAACCAGGCGCTGACGAAGTAATGCTGGACCATCGCCACCCAGCCATCGGGTGCGGTCTTGGCAAACTTGGCCTTGCCCTCGGCGATCTCCTCGAAATGAACCTTCTGGAACTTGGCCGCATCGGTGTAGAACGCCGGGCCGGTGAAGGTTGTCACGCCGAAGGCCTGCACCTGCTCTGCCGGCTCGCCATCACGCGTGAGCTGGAAGTAGGCATGGCCGGAGACGGGTTCGCCGCTGCCATTGGCGATCTCGTAATCGACATTCACCAGGTAGCTGCCACGATGGAAGGTCATCAGCTTGGTGACCTTGACCCCGTTCTGCTCCGGCGCTTCGAGGCGCAGCACCAGGGTGTCCTCGCCGTCCTTCATCACCTGTTCGCCTTCGGGCAGCGCGAACACCGTACGGTGATTGGGGAGGTCGGTACCGATCAGGCCGGACTCGGCCGAGTAGCGATGAACCTCGCCGTTGTCGAACAACAGGAAGCCACGCTCATGATCGGCGGTGGACTTGTGTTTCACCAACTCAAGGCGGACGATGCTGCCGCCTTCGGCGGACACGTCGGCACGCATCAGGTCAGTGACCACACGCACCGTCGGCGCAGCCGAAGCGGCCGCAGTTGCGGGCAGTGCCGATGCACCAGGCGCGGCGAGCGCACTTGGCGTGGGAACCGAAGCCCCCCCGGAGTTGGCGGCGGCGGCAACAGGTGCCGGCGCGGCGGGTTGGTTATGTTTGATCCACCCGTCCCACAGCATGACCAGGGAAAGGGAGAAAACCAGGAGTAGGATGAGGCGACGTTGATCCATCGGGTTCGTGGTCGTACGGTCGTTAGTCAGGGAACGGAATGATACCCGCCCTGAGAGAAAAACAAGCGCGGCCCGGCATCAATCTGACCCCGGGGCGAAAAGAACCATGCATGATCGACGGCCCGATGCTCACAAACGCGGCAAGCGCGACAGCAACTGCAGCAGATCCTGATTGAGCTCGGCTCGCGTTGCAGTTGCCACAGGCGCATGCAGACGCACGATCAGATCGCACGCAGGCGTGTCGGTACGCTGGCGCCGAAAAATTTCGCGCGCGATGCGTTTCACCAGATTGCGTACATTGGCCCGCTTTGCCAGCTTCTTGGCCACGACGACACCCAGACGGGCGGTGTCGAGCCCGTTGGGCCGATAATGCAGCATGTAGAATCGGCCGCGAAGGGCACGCCGAAAAGCAAAAACGGATGAAAATTCATCCGTTTTGTGCAGTCTGTGAGCGCTGCGAAAACCTTGATCAGCGCTCGAGGGGTCAATCACCTCAGACGGCGAGGCGATGACGGCCCTTGGCGCGACGGGCACGGATGACCGCACGACCGCCACGGGTCTTCATGCGGACCAGGAAGCCGTGGGTGCGCTTGCGACGAACGACGGAGGGTTGGTAAGTGCGTTTCATGATCGGCTGCCAGTGGTAAGGTCAAACGATATATTTAATGTGATAGCCCCCTGTTTGTCAAGAGGAATTCACATCCCTCGGGATACCAGCCTCCAGCGACGATTCCACGACTTCAATGCGCATGCCTGTGGATAAGTCTCGCGTCGACGGGTAGAATTGCGCTCTTGACCAACCCGCCGGCACACGACTCAGCGCTTTTCCGTGCTGACGCCGACGGGCTTATTCCCAGAACAGGCCTTAAGGCCGTCGCTCCCGCTACGCCTCGTGTTGCAGGCGCGGCATGTATGCATTCGAGACCCGTGCCGCAAACACAAACCGTCCCTTCCGTGAATCAGGATTTCTGGCCCTTCTGCCTTGCCCATCTTGAACAGGAACTGCCTCAACAGCAGTTCAATACCTGGATCAAGACGCTTCAGGTCGTCTGCGGCGAAGCTGCGGACGGCGGACCCACGCTTACCCTGACCGCCCCGAACCGCTTCGTGATGCAGTGGGTGCGTGAGCGTTACCTGCGTCGAATCGGCGAGCTCGGCGAAGAATTCCATGGCGTGCCCCTGCAACTCGACCTGCAGCTGCCTGCACCCGGCGCGGCACGCACGCCGGTCAAGCCGGTGGCAAATGCGGCGCCGGCTGCCGGCGCAGCGCTCGCCGAGACACCGGGGAGCGCAAGCAGCCCGGCGGCGGCAGACAGCGCACCGGCACAGCCGCGACAGGCGGCCCCCTCGGCGATCATTCGCAGTTCGTCGCCCGAACCCTTGTCAGGCGCCGAACTTGCCTACGAGAAGACCCGCCTCAACGCCGACTTCACCTTCGATACCCTGGTGACCGGGCGTGCCAACGATCTGGCCCGCGCCGCTGCCATGCAGGTGGCGCAGAACCCCGGCACCTCGTACAACCCGCTGTTTGTATACGGTGGCGTCGGCCTGGGCAAAACCCACCTGGTGCACGCCATCGGTAATGCGGTGTTCCGCCAGAACCCGCGCGCAGTGGTGCGTTACGTGCACGTCGAGGACTACTACGCCGACGTCGTGCGCGCCTATCAGCAAAAGAGCTTCGATGCGTTCAAGCGTTACTACCGCTCGCTCGACATGCTGATCATCGATGACATCCAGTTCTTCAACAACAAGAACCGGACGCAGGAAGAGTTCTTCCACGCCTTCAACGCGCTCACCGAAGCCAAGAAGCAGATCGTCATCACCTGCGACACCTACCCCAAGGACATCCAGGGGCTGGAAGATCGCCTGATCTCGCGCTTCGACTGGGGCCTGACGGTGCAGATCGAGCCGCCCGAACTCGAAATGCGGGTCGCGATCCTGCAGAAGAAGGCCGAAGCCCTGCGCGTCGCGGTGGACGACGACGTCGCCTTCCTCATCGCCAAGAACCTGCGCTCGAACGTGCGCGAGCTCGAAGGCGCGCTCAACAAGGTCGTGGCCTACGCCCGCTTCCACGGTCGTGGCATCTCGCTCGAAGTGGCCAAGGACGCGCTCAAGGACCTGCTCAACGCGCACAACCGTCAGCTGTCGATCGAACACATCCAGAAGACCGTCGCCGACTACTACAAGATCAAGATCGCCGACATGCACTCCAAGAAGCGCACCCGGGTCATCGCCCGTCCGCGCCAGGTCGCCATGTGGCTGGCCAAGGAGCTCACCCCGATGTCGCTGCCCGCGATCGGCGAAGCCTTCGGCGGCCGCGACCATACCACCGTGCTACATGCTTGTCGTACCATCACCGAGCTGCGCCTCGGCGACCACCAGCTCAACCACGATGTTCATGTGCTCACCCAGGTCCTGCGGGGCTGAGCCAGCAATGACTTTCCGATCAATTTTCTGACCAGACTGACGCCATGCTCCTGCTCAACACCACCCGTGATGCGCTTCTCGCCCCGCTGCAGTCCGTGGCCGGCATCGTCGAAAAGCGCCACACCCTGCCCATCCTGTCGAACGTGCTGATCGAGAAGCAGGGCGACCGCCTGACGCTGCTCGCCACCGACATCGAAATCCAGATCCGCACCACCACCGCCGGCAATGCCGGGGGTGAAGACGTCTCGATCACCGTGGCCGCGCGCAAGCTGCAGGACATCCTGCGCGCACTGCCCGACACCGACGTCAATCTCACCCTTGACGACAAGCGCCTCACGGTGAAGGCCGGCAAGAGCCGCTTTCAGCTGCAGACCCTGCCCGCCGCCGACTACCCGCGCATGAACCTGCCCGATGGCGACGCCACCCGCTTCAGCGTGCCGCAGCGCACCTTCAAGCGTCAGCTCGCCCAGGTCGCCTACGCCATGGCGCAGCAGGACATCCGCTACTACCTCAACGGCCTGCTGCTGATCGCCGACGGCAACGAGCTGCGCATGGTCGCCACCGACGGTCACCGCCTCGCCTACGCGGCCAGCGAACTCGAAGCCCCGGTCAACCAGCGCTGCGAAACCATCCTGCCGCGCAAGACCGTGCTCGAACTGTCGCGCCAGCTCGCTGACAACGACGATCCGCTCGAAGTCATCCTTGCCGGCAACCAGGCGGTGTTCCGCTTTGGCGCCATCGAACTCGTCACCAAGCTCATCGACGGCAAGTTCCCCGACTACCAGCGCGTCATTCCGCAGAACCACCCCGGCCTCGTCACCCTGCCGCGCCAGACCCTGCTGTCTTCGCTGCAGCGCGCCGCCATTCTCACCAACGAGAAGTTCCGCGGCGTGCGCCTGGTGCTCGAAGCCGGCACCCTGCGCATCGTCAGCTCCAACGCCGAGCAGGAAGAAGCGCAGGAAGAACTCGAAATCGACTATCAGGGCGACAAGCTCGACATCGGTTTCAACGTCACCTACCTGCTCGACGTGCTCAACAACCTGTCGTCCGAAACCATCGAATGGCGTTTCAACGACGGCAACTCCAGCGCGCTGATCACCCTGCCTGGCAACGAGCAGTTCAAGTATGTCGTGATGCCGATGCGCATTTGAAGCAAGCGCGTCGCTTCCCCATGAACCCGGCCTGGCCGGGTTCGCTGCCCCCGTCACCGGGGGCACGTTCTTTATGAATCACCCGAGATGACCATGTCCGAACCGCAAAATCTGCCCACCGCGTCCGCAATCGCGCACGAAGACTACGACGAAACCAGCATCCAGCAGCTCGAAGGCCTGGAGGCGGTTCGCAAGCGCCCCGGCATGTACATCGGCGATACCTCCGATGGCACCGGCCTGCACCACATGGTGTTCGAAGTTGTGGACAACGCCATCGACGAGGCCCTGGCAGGCCATTGCGACGACATCGTCATCACCATCCACGCCGACAACTCCATCTCCGTCACCGACAACGGCCGCGGCATCCCGGTCGGGGTCAAGATGGACGACAAGCACGAACCCAAGCGCTCGGCGGCCGAAATCGTCATGTGCGTGCTGCACGCCGGTGGCAAGTTCAACCAGAACAGCTACAAGGTATCGGGCGGCCTGCACGGCGTGGGCGTGTCGTGCGTGAATGCGCTGTCCAAGTGGCTGCGCCTCACCGTGCGCCGCGACGGCAAGAAGCACTTCATGGAGTTCAACCGCGGCGTGCCGCAGGACCGGCTCATCGATGTCGTCAACGGCATCGAGACCAGCCCGCTCAAGGTCATCGGCGACACCAGCAAGCGCGGCACCGAAGTGCACTACCTGGCTGACGAAGAGATCTTCGGCACCATCGAGTACCACTACGACATCCTCGCCAAGCGCCTGCGCGAGCTGTCCTTCCTCAACAACGGCGTGAAGATCCGCCTCCTCGACCAGCGCACCGGCAAGGAAGAAGACTTCGCCTTCGCCGGTGGCGTGAAGGGCTTCGTCGAGTACATCAACCGCACCAAGACCGTGCTGCAGCCCACGGTGTTCTACGCCGCCGGCACCACCCGCATCCCCACCGGCGCCGGCCACGATGCCGAACTGTCGGTCGAAGTCGCGATGCAGTGGAACGACAGCTACGCCGAACAGGTGCTGTGCTACACCAACAACATCCCGCAGGCCGATGGCGGCACCCACCTCACCGGCCTGCGTGCAGCGATGACCCGCGTCATCAACAAGTACATCGAAGAAAACGAGATCGCCAAGAAGGCCAAGGTCGACATCACCGGTGACGACATGCGCGAAGGCCTGGCCTGCGTGCTGTCGGTCAAGATGCCCGACCCCAAGTTCGCCAGCCAGACCAAGATGAAGCTGGTTTCAAGCGAGGCCCGTCCGGCGGTGGAAGAAGTGGTCGCCAACAAGCTCACCGACTTCCTGCTCGAAAACCCGCTCGACGCCCGCACCATCTGCAACAAGATCGTCGAAGCCGCCCGCGCCCGCGACGCCGCCCGCAAGGCGCGCGACATGACCCGCCGCAAAGGCATCCTCGACGGCGTCGGCCTGCCCGGCAAACTCGCCGACTGCCAGGAAAAAGACCCCGCCCTGTGCGAACTCTACCTGGTCGAGGGTGACTCCGCAGGCGGCTCGGCCAAGCAGGGCCGCGACCGTAAGTTCCAGGCCATCCTGCCGCTCAAGGGCAAGATCCTCAACGTAGAGAAGGCCCGCTTCGACAAGCTGCTGCAGAGCCAGGAAATCGCCACCCTGATCACCGCGCTCGGCACCAGCATCGGCAAGGACGACTACAAGCCCGAGAAGCTGCGTTACCACCGCATCATCCTGATGACCGATGCCGACGTCGACGGTGCCCACATTCGTACCCTGCTGCTCACCTTCTTCTATCGCCAGATGCCCGAACTGGTCGAGCGCGGCCACATCTACATCGCCCAGCCGCCGCTGTACAAGATCAAGCACGGCAAGAGCGAGATGTACATCAAGGACGACCACGAGCTCAACAACCACCTGCTCAAGCTCGCGCTCGAAGGCGCCGTGCTGCTGCCGCGCGCAGACGCCGACCTGATCACCGACGAGCCCCTCGGCGGCCTCGCCCGCAGCTACCTGCTGGCCGAAGCCGTCATCCGCCGCCTCGCCAGCTACATCGACCCCGAAGTGCTGCAGGCCATGCTCGCGCACGACCTCCCGGTCAGCCTCGAGGACGAAGCCGCTGCGCGCGACTCCGCCGCCCGTATTCAGCCCCATCTGCCGGAAGACCTGCAGATCTACGCCGAATACCACGAAGAGTCCGAAGGCTGGCGCCTCACCATCGAACGCCTGCACCACGGCAACCGCAAGTTCGGCTGGGTCGAGCACGACTTCGTCGTCTCCGGCGACTACCGCACCATCCGTAACGCCAGCGAGTCCATCGCCGGCCTCATCGGTGCCGGCGCCGAAATCCGCCGTGGCGAAAAGCGTCAGCCCATCGTCCGCTTCGCCGACGCCATCACCTGGCTGCTGTCCGAAGTCGAACGCGGCCTGAGCAAGCAGCGCTACAAAGGTCTGGGCGAAATGAACCCCGATCAGCTGTGGGAAACCACCATGGACCCGGCGGTGCGCCGCCTGCTGCGCGTGCAGATCGACGACGCCATCGCCGCCGACGAAATCTTCACCACGCTGATGGGCGACAACGTCGAGCCGAGAAGGGCATTTATCGAGAGCAATGCGCTGTACGCGCAGAACATCGATATCTGAGGTTTTGTAGCGGCGACCATAAACTGGCAATTTGCCGGGCATAAACTGGCAGACGGTCGCGAGAGGCGGGTGAATCCACTAGGATTCCCCGCCTTTTTCCATGCTAAAAATTGCGTAGAAACAGCAGACAATAAGGCTTCTGAGTTCCGGAGACGTCATCGTATTAAGACATCCGACTTAGCGCCGCCCGCGCCTCTGAGGGCCAACGGACGACCCACGAAGTACTGATCTAGGTTAAGCGAGCTATCTACGCCCCTAAATGACCCGTGCCAAAGTTGCCGAAAGACATAAGGAGGCGAGGGGTGCCTTGAAGAAGGTGGCGCAGGTTTGCGCAATTCGGCATGAGTGACATGCTGGCCTCCTAAGTCATTCACATCGTCCTCAATTACCCGCAACTTACGGATAACAATCATACGGAGCAGCTTCACACAACAGAGACTATTTTCGTATCGACGAGTGAGCGCAGGTGTTCATCAAGCAGCTTTGCAATGCGCCCGCCAGAGATCAGCACACCAGCCTCCATGTTCTTTTCCATTGCGTGCCCGGTGAGGTTCGCGCTGGTGATGAAACACATCCTGCCGTCTGCGACAGCAACTTTGGCGTGGACGCGGCCGTCGGAAAACGGGTCGGCCTTGTCGCGCCAGGCATAGAGATTGGCGGCCGGAACCAAAGTCCTCATTTTGCCTATCGCGTCGAAAGTGATGCTGCCACCATGATCTTGAAACAACTCGAGTAGCATTGAGATGGTCACACCGCGATCATTCGCCGCGTTCAGGGCCTTGACGATGGTGGACACGTCGTAGGCCACGAAGCTGGTAATGAACAACGACTGTTCTGCTGAGTTGATGACCTGCAGCAGCGCCTGCTCTGTTCTACGCGCCGATACGAACGGCGTCGTTGGGCCCGTCCACACGAGTTCGGTGGATTGCTCAGACGCGGCTTTGGCGTAAACGTGACTGGCAGCGATAAGCATTGATGCCAGTTCGTCTGAACCAACCTTGGTGTTTTGCCAGGCTGCCGCAAGCTGCTCGACAACGGTGCTGGCCAGCGGAGTTCCGACCACACTCGGCAAAGCCGTCGCAGCCTTGCTGGCACTAGTTCGACGAACGCGGGCGGCAATGGCCTGCACCTTCTCAGGTGAGACCAGAGAGACCAAGGCTGCAATGGCATCCAAGAGTTCATCCATGTCAGAACCCCTTGAAGAAAGCAGCGTCGGCGCGTTCGAGTGTTGGTATGAGCAGCGATCGATCCAGATAGCGATTGCCCCGCTCGCAAGAGGTCTCCGCCACTAGAGAGCACGCATGGCAAGCAGCCCCATGCAATGAGCGGTCTTTTTCGGGGTCATGTTCCGAGCAAAGCGGATCTGATGAGCAGATCTTCGAACGATTCAATGCTTGCTCCAGCAGGCGACCAAGGTTTTCTGGCTTCCCGAGGTCGACAAGGCCACCCAGCGTGCCGTCAGAATCTGCTGCTGCGGTATAGATGAGGATACCCGCCTGCGGGCTGTCGCCCGATGTATCGGCATAGATGCGCTCCCGAATGCTCGCAGCGTTGTATCCGCACTCCAGCGCCAGTTCACGAATCAGCAAATGAGAAAGGGTGTGCAGCATTACATAGCGAATGCCGGGGTAGCCTTCCTTCGGGTCAAGATGACGCGAATTGCGCCATCCCCTATGACCACCACGGAGCATCTGGTCGACCTTCTTCACGCCATCCAGAGCTTCCCACTTGACGAGCGCAGCCTCATCGAACTGGATGAAGATCCCTTCACCATGAACCTGGTTGGCCGGCACCCAATCCGGCTTGCTGCGTGACAGGCTGGCCATCTGCGGACGCTCACTGGGGTCGCCAGACTCTTCGGGGGCTTCGACCCGAGTGAAACCCAGCAGCGCATTCACCTCGCGCAAACGCTCGAGGAGCAAGACTCGACTGATATGGCCACCGAGTCCCGGTGGCGTGCCGACCTTCTTGCTCATGAAGTGCGGGTAGTCCGTGGGCGGGTTGGCCTCGGTCAGCACATCCCACTCGGGCCCTTTGATGTCGGCCTCACCCACGACCTCCTGCCCGCCACCGGAGCGATGCGCCTCAATGGCCGCCCAGATCGCGGCTGCAGCGTACTTGTCGATTCCAGGCAACGCCCCGGTCTTCTTCAAGGTCTTCACCGTCACCGACACCTCGGCTTCGGAATCGAGATCCTCGAAAAACTCCCAGCCATCCTGGATCAATTGACTGAGCGGGTCTTTGGTCTGAGGAATCGCGAGCGCCGAGAGCGTGATGGGGAACCAGCTATTCGTGGCCCCCAGCAGAACTGCGCGAGCCTCTTCATCACATTCATTCTCGAAGTGATCCAAGTGGGGATGACGCCCTCGGCAACCCGGCAGATTCTCTTTGCCTGCCTTGCCGAATGCGTGCGCCATGCTTCTCGATGCACCACAGGCATCACACTTCACCCACAGGTTTTCGGTTTGCAGCGATGCGCCGCTCTCGAAGAAACGCAGCGTGCCCTTGCACGAACTGTTGCCACCATGGACGAAGTAGTGCCAAGGGAAATCGTCGAGGTGCCCGTCGCGGCAGGCCAGCAGAAAACGGGCGGGGACAGCATCGGCATCCTTGGCCGGTTGGTCGCCTTTGGAACCACGGCAGCCTTTGTGAACGAAGCGGGTTCGCTCCGGCCTGAAGCGGTTCTCCTTGATCTCGAACAGACCGGCATCAAAGGGCGATAGCAGGCCGCATTTCACGCAGCGCATCCAGCGCGGGAATGGCCGGACGGGAACGCCGATATTGGCCTCGGCAGACCAGACATCGACGAGTTCGCTTTTCTGGAATGGCGGCATCCGCAAGTTTTCGACCTGCGTTCCCAGAACCTTTCGAACGGCAGCGAGCAGCCTCGCCTCTTGAATCGGCTGGCAGCGATCCTTTTCCCAGCGGTCGATACCGAGCGTTACGACGGAAAGGCTGGGCAGGTCGATCAGCGCACCGGGGCCATAAGTCCACAGCAATTGGCTGGGGCGTACTTCGCCGACTGGCGTTTTGTTGTTGATGATCATGTTCAATCCTCATCCTTCGTTGCGGGACGAGGCTTCCAATCGTGATCGTCCGTGATATGGCTCGTATTCATGATCAGACGCACGCCGGGCTCGACCTCCCGCATCGACATCGGCACGGTCCAGTTGTCCCAGGCTTGAAGTCCTGGGGACTTGATCAATGCAACGGTCTTGTCTTTTTCGGGGCCACGTTTCTCATAGGCCAAGATGCGTCCACCCTTGCTGACTTCTTTCGCCCATTCGTCGGCGCGCTCTTTCAGTTCAGTCTCGGCCAACTGCTTACGCGCGTTGTCTTCGGCGACATTGCCCGCGCGAGTCGCCAATACCTTGATGGCATCAATGATCTCGGCCTGATTGGACATACTCAGTTGGCCAGCGCCTTCGTTCGGGCTGAATTCGTCGTTCTCCAGACGCATCAGGCTCAACAGCGACCCCGTCAGGCCACGATCCATCGCGCGTGGCGAGAATGGCGTTACCGATTGCGCCTCGACGTGTTTGTAGAACGTAGCGTGGTAATGCTCGAATGTTTCGTAATGCGACAGGTCACGCGGTCTGGCCCAGGTCAGCACCGTGCAGACCAAGCCCGGGAAAGAACGCCCGACACGGCTGGTGGCCTGAATGTATTCGGCGGTGCCCTTGGGTTGTCCGTTCACGGCCATCAGGCCGAGTCGGTTCACGTCGACACCCACTGACAGCATGTTCGTCGCCAACACCACATCGATGGCGCGCGTGTCACCTTCCTGCCAGCGGGTCACATACTTGCCGGTGGCAGTGTCGAACTCGGACTTGAACTTGACCTCCAGGTTGTCGAGGTACTTTGGAATGTCCTGACTCGATACCCGCGACGTCAGCTCGCGAATGTTGCTGATGCTGCGTTGTGCCAGTGCGGGCCGTTCCACCATGCTCATCTGCACACGGTAGGAACGTGTCTGCACATCGTCCTCTGCCAGCCGCTTCATGCCGCCCAGCTCACGCAGGGAGTTGAAGTAACCGACCATGGTCATGTACGGGTCGGCAGGCTCGCCAAAGTGATCGAACAGCTCCTGTGCTGCCGTCAGGAACGCGGTGTACACGCGGATCAGCATCGCGGGTCGCGAACTGCCGGGCGAGCACACCCCGAGGTAACGCCGTCCCGGCCTTTCTTCGATCGGGCGTTGCACCGAGAAGAAGTTGTCTTCCACGTCCAGACCGTGCGGTGGAAACACCGAAACGCGACGCATGAAGACGTTGTTCACTTGCTCCTTGGCTTTGCGCACCGTTGCCGTAGAGGCGATGATCTTCGGCTTGACCGTCTTGCCATCAAGCGTCCAGCCGCACAGTTCATCCACGGCTGTCTCATACAAGCCCACCATGGTGCCCAGCGGCCCACTGATCAGGTGGAACTCATCCTGAATGATCAAGTCGGGCGGACGTATCGGGTTGATGGCCTTCACCTTCGAGGAAGGAAAGCCCTTGCCCGCTTGGTGATTGCCATTGCAATCGGCTCCTTGCCAAAGCAGGCCGTGGCGCTCGCATTCCTGCCCCACGCGACCAAACAGTGTGCGCACCTGACCACGCCACGCCATCATGGCGAACTTGTCCACGGTGGCGATCATCATGTTGGGTGGGCGGTGGTAGATCTCTTCGTCCACGACCAGCACCGGAATCCCCGGATGGGGCTGCTTGCTGGACTTGCCCTTGGAGAAGTCGCAGCGGCCTTTCTTATCGCCGCAGTAGACGAAGGTGCGGCCAGAGCCTTTGTCGACTTCCACATCCCGTCCGGGGGCCACTTCCGAGCCGCACCATGGGCAACTGGTGAGCTGCGCGGGCGATGCCGCTCCGGCGTTGTATTTGCCCGGGTTACGTACATCCTCGATGGCGCGGTGGCTGTCCTCGGTCGTGCCCGGTGTCACCTTGTTGCCAACCCAGAGGCCGATGGTGAAGGGCTCCGTGCCGTGGGATTTATCACCCTTGTCCAGCGCCTCTCGACGCAACACTTCCATGGCGCAAATCAATGCCGTGGCGCGCTGGAACTGCTGGAGCGTCAGCAGGCGCAGCGTGTAGCGCATGATCACGGCCAAACCGCGTGAGCTGTCGTAGCCGCCGAGATTGCCCTGCATGCGCCGAATAGCCATGGTGAAGGCCGCAACGCCCAAATAGGCCTCGGTCTTACCGCCACCAGTGGGGAACCACAGCAGATCGGCATAGGCCTCGACGGGCTGGACGCGATCCGGATGACTCGGGTCGGCCAGTGATGGAATCGAGAGCAGCAGAAACGCCAACTGGAATGGACGCCAGCTGCGGTTCTTCAGCACATCGAACTTGTCGAGGGTGACATCTTCGCCCCGGCGCATGGCCAGCGCATATTGGCTGCGCACGCGTTGCGTGGCCATCGCCCGGTTGGCGAAGCGAAAGGCCGCAAGCGCTTTCTCATCGGCTTTCAGCGTGTCGATACCCTGCTGCAGGCGTGAGTGGATCTCTTGGCAACGGTCCATCGCTTGTTGCGACTGGGTGTCGTAGCCGGTCACTTCAGCCCCGACGCGAGCGCGCTGTTCATCGATCCACGCGGCGTAGTCCTTGGTCAGCATGCTCAAGGCATCGACCAGCGGATCGATGTCCAAGGTCGCCAATCGCTGCATATCCAGCAAGCCACTGCTGACCATCTCGCGCATCGCCGGGCGATCGGATGGATCGAGGCCGGGTGTCTCCGTTACCTGCACCTCGTACTGTGGCATCACCGTGGTGCGCACCTCGGTGGCCAGCGTCACGTCGTCTGCGGTTTCGGCATGGACGGCAACGCCATGGCCTACGGCGAATTCGACGCGGTTACGGTAGATCATCTCCAGTGCTTCGCGCTCCGGGTCCATTCCGTCGGCATCCAGCACCGGCCTGCGCCGGAAGATGGCGCGTTTGGCGGCATCCTTCTCCGAACGAACGATCAGCTCGGGCTGGAACACCCATGCCGTATCGCGGTTGGTGTCCGGTTCTTCCTGTGCGTTCACCAGAAACAGCGTGACCAGCCGATCGCCATTGGCATTCTTGGCCCGGATGGAGCCCTGCACGCGCACTTCGGGAAACTCGCTGTCGGGTGCCTGATGTGGAATCACGCCTTCGGTCAGCGGCAGCACGATCTTGCCGCCACAGGGAATGCGTTGCCAGACTTTGGCCTTGGTCTGCACCTCGGCACCGGTTTCCTTGTTCTTGCGGGTGCGGAATATCTCGTGCTCGTCGCTGCGCTCATACCGACCCCAGCGCGCTTCGATCTCGATCCGGTCGGCGTCACCATCCACGCAGAAGGTCATGCCGAGGCTGCTGGGCACCAGAGACTGGTTGCTGGCGGCATCGATCTCGTCAGCCGAATCCGATTCCGGCTCCACACGCCCGGTGGCCGTTCCAAACTCCGCACCGGGCTCGTGCCGTCCGGGAACCTTGGCCTCCGTAGGCTCTTCGGCGTCGTCATTGGCCAGTGGCCCGTCCAGTCCCTCGATACCGCCCTGTGCGGCCTCACGTGGGGCCAGTTTGCCAACCAGGTAGCGATCCCGCACACCCATGTCAACGATGCGTTCACGAGGGCCGCCAGCGGGCCCGAGTAAGTCGTCCATCACCGCCAGTTGCAGCAGTTCGCGGATATAGGCCTGATCCTCGATGGTCGGCACTTCGGCGATGGTCTTGTGCAACGCCTTGGGGAGTGACTCCAGAAAGTCCGTCCATTGAATTCGGCCAACGCTGCCGGACGAAGGCGGGGTGAGCGATACAAGGCCAATCGGAACAGCCGGATCGACCAACAGCATGCGGTCGAAGTAGAGTGTGGTGGTCTCCAGATCGGAACGAACCCGCAGTACCCGCCCGACCCGCGTGATGTGGCCAGCAGCGTTCAGGATCAACACCCAATCGTCATCGGCGATGGCTTGGTACAGCGAACGCTCACCCTTCAGCCGCAGTGTGTACGGTGCCAGCGTGAGATCGGCAGCAAGGCCATGATCAATGGCGATCCATGCATTGGGCGCTTTGCTAGGTTTGTTGTTATCTGTCATGCGTGCTCCCCGTCAATCATCAAATGCGCCAACGCCATCAGGATTCTTGCCAGCCTTGAGCATCTCGAACTCTTTCAGAAACTGGTCAACGGCTTCGATTGCCGTGTTCGGAATGGCACCTGCCTGCCGCAGGTCTATCAAGCGCTGCGCGCATGCTGTGGTATCGATGTATTGACCCAGCCAAGCGGGATTCAAGCGTGGCTGGAGGCGCACGGCCCAATCCCCCACCGTCTGCGAGCGCGTGTGCGAGCAGAATTTGGTCAAGAAGGTCAGAAGACCATCATTTTTAGAAGTGGCTGCTTCACACCATGCCTTTGCTTCGGCTTTGTCACCCCAGAGACACCATGCGGCCAATAGGCGAGCAAGTTGCGAATGCGCCAGCAATTCGCTCTGACTGAGTTTAGTTTTCAAGCCGTTAAGCCAGCAGACTTTCAGATCATCAAGTGTGGCTGTGTCAACCAGCGCCTCTTCGCCACCCTCGGACTCCTTCTTAACCTCGTCGGACAGTGCTGCAATCAAATAGCGCTGGACTCCGAGGGAACGGCCTTGGTCTATAGCAGTCTTGAGCAGGTCATGCCGCTGCGTTCGGTCGACTCGTTTGAGAAGGTGATACACCACGCGTGTGACGCGTGATTCGTTGCCAAAATCGAAGGAACCGCGTTCATCGCTGTCGAGCACAAGCGAGTCGCCGACATCAAAGAGCACACCGATGACCACCGGGATGTGCTCATCGGGGATGTCCTCTTCAACGTGATCCATCAGCCGTTCAAGCAAAGCCCGTGCTTTTGACAGGCCATCGGGGCGCTTCTCACTCGTAGCTTGAACCAGCGCATCGCCCAATGCGGCTGGCGTTTCTGCCAAGCTCAATAGCGTCAGCATTTCGCTGCGGCGGACTGCGCCAGGAGGAACGGTCATTCGGAAGTAAGTGGGGAACACATCGGGATGGCAAGCGCGAAGACTCCTCCGCCATTGCGTCAACCAATCGGCTCCGTAGCCCATTTGTCCAATTTTCGGAAAAATGCGTTCAAGCAGTGCTTTTGTGCTCGAACGCAGCGACTCTGGCAGTGCTTGCGCCCATTGCTCGTGGAAGGCTGCTATCGCTTTTTGATCGCCGTCATACCGGTTGTCGCGACTGTGGCCTGAGAACTTGTCCTGATTCGTGCGGATGACGTCGTACAGGCTGGGCTGGAAGACGCGAAGCGCCTCTAGTGCGATGAAGTCGACTGGGTTCACTTCGCCGCGTACCGCCGGATAGGTCACGGCCAATGTGTTCGTGAAACGGACGACATCACGCGGAACCTGAATCAGCGGATCAATGCCATCGTGGAAGGCATTCGTCCAATAGGACTGATCGAACAGACCGTCTGGGGTGTCACCAAGAATCTCATCGAGGCGCTTGAACAAGGCTGCCCGCAAAGCCACCCGATCGACCGGTGGCAACTCGAACGGAACCTGAATGATCTTCTCCAGATAGCGCTCGCCCGGCATACCACTCTGCTGTTCGATGGCCTGTGCAGCGACCTCGCGATCAAAGGCGAGCAAGTAGACGACGTTGGGGAAGTCGGCTAACGCCTTGATGACGGTGAATAGCTGACGAGTTTCTTCGGGCGTTAACCGGTCGATGTCATCAATGATGACCAAAATCCGAGTTTGTGCATCCCGCAGAATCTGGCTGATCTCTGATTTGAGCGCTGGCACATCTTTCGGTTTGCGCTTGGTGATCATGCCGATCAACTTGCCAATCTTGCTGCCAGCACCGCCGGTCATGCCGCTCAGGTCGATCAGGCCACCAACCCCTTCGGCAAAATTTCCGAGCAGATCGCCCAACTTCTTGAACTTCGTATTCTTGGCAGGCAGTACGGCCTGCAGCTGACCCAGAAAGGCCCGAGCCAAGTTTTCCTGCCCAGAGAACCACCATGGATTGAAGGTCACAATGACAGGCTGTTCAGCTTCCGGGCGCTGTTCCAGGAAGTGCCCTACATAGCTCAGTACAGTGGATTTCCCCGAACCCCACGGGCCATAGAGGGCCAGCACCAAGCCATCATTGCCCGGGTAGCGACAAATGCTATTAGCAAGGCTTTCGGCGAACGGTGCGTGCCCGAACAGATCGTCCTGCGGGTTTGAGCTGGGGCGATCGGCGGAGAGTGCAGTCATTGCATCTCCTCGTGATGGGTGTCTCGGAGCGTGGACTGAAGAATCGCTGCTTCACTTTCAACAAAGCCTTTGACTACTTCATTTTCAAGTTGAGCCAATAGTTTTGCCTTGTCATCTTGGTCATGGGTATTGATGAGCTTTTCAGCAAGTCCTGCAATGCGTTCTTTCTGGCTGGGGTCGAATGAAGAAGGTATCGGTAGCTGTTCCAGAAAATTCTTCTTGACCTGAGAAAACACCTTGCCAGACTGCATGGTCATGCCCCGATAGATCTCAGTCATCTTGGGGTGGTTCAGAATAGCGCAGAGGAAGTATGCGGATACCCCGGCCTTGGGGATGATGCAAAGAAGGGATTTTTGATGAAAGAAACGGCCGGTATCCACAGTGGCGATGATCTGATCGCCTGTTTGTCTGACAAGTATCTTGGGAGACACAACATAAGCCTTCTCGTTGACCTTGAGGCGACTTTTTGAATCAGTTGCGATGTGTTCTTGCTGGATGTCCCTCCAGTTATTGCGGAGCCATATTCCCTCAAACTCCAACGAATATTTTCCGATATTCCTACCCCGCAGGACTTTGTAGTCGGAGAGATTTTCCGCAGCCTGATCTGAATAGAAGACAGCATTTCCTAGCGCCGCCCTCGAATAATCAATGCCACTATCAAAAACATCGGCCAACTCGACCAGCGGCACGGACGCGCCGCTGTTGATGTGCTTCACATCGGCACCGTGGCTGAGGACGGAGTTTTTTCGTCCTTTTATTTCCTGGATTGTCTTGACGGTCCAGTCGCTATCCCGCCGTGTTGCTTCGGTCTTGCAGTACCCTTCAAACGTACCAAGGACTACAGGATGCTCGTCCGAGGCAGCGCGCTTATTGATAACTCCGAAGCAGCAGGACTGCGTTACGCCGTTGAACATCCCGTCTCCACAATCAATGAACATGATTGGTGAGCGACTCAGCAAAAGCGCCCTGTTATCTCTACACCCAATATGTTCGAGCAGGCTGGACGGAACAAGAAACGAGTACGTCTTCGCTGCATTGGCGGTGATCTGATCCATTCGCTCAATGAAGAACTTGAACGAATTAATCAGCTTGTAGGCGGAGTTTGGATAACTTCTCTTCAGATGTTGAGTGTCTGCTTCTGATAGCGAGGCGCCCCACGGAGGATTTCCAAGAGTCGCATCAAATCCCGGTGCAGAAGAATCAAAGACTTCTGGAAATTCGAGTGGCCAGTGAAATGGCTGTCGTGCCGGTCTTCCGAAAGGAAGGTCGGCAGAAAGAGTGATGGCGACTGTTCGACGCATCGACGCAAGTGATTCCTGATCACCACCAGCCACCTGCTCGGCATGGGCGCTCAACGAAGCAAGTGCGTTTTCGAGTTTCGCGCCACTGCCGCCCGCCGCGAACACTTCCCCAATGAACGCGTCGGCGATGCATTCTGGCACTTTGAGCCTGCTGCGTGCGTCGGCGTCGAGATATGCCATGGTTTCCACGTCGCGGATGTCGCGGATGGGTGTGGTGCGAAGGCGTGAGCGCAGTTCAATAGCCTCAAGCACTGCCTTTTTAATGTTCTGACCAAACAGACGTAGCTGGCCCTGGCGGGCTGGCGTCATTGAAAGTTCGGTGAGCTGATCCAGCCGGTGAATGCCCAACAAGCTGTCGCCGCTGCGCAAGTTATGGTCGAGGAAGCCAAAAGGACGCTCCTTGGCCAGCGTCACCAGCCAGATGGATAGCTTTGCCAGTTCGACTGCGAGCGGGTTCAAATCGACGCCGTACAGACAGCGCTCGGCGATGAGGCGGCGCGCGATCACCGTGCGCGCCTCGCCGTCGCGGGGTAGAGGCTCCTTGGCCACTCCGGCATCCAGAACTTCACCATCCACGCTCACGGTTTTGCCCGTTGTCTCGACCAGTGACCATGCCTCGACGAGGCGATCAGACAACCAGCGGCAGGCCTGCACCAGGAAGGCTCCCGAACCCATGGCCGGATCGCAGATCTTGAGGTCGAGCAGTTCGGCGGGAGATTTCAGCACCCAGCGATCACGCGGCGCTCCTTCTGCCGGGCCGACATAGGCCACTGGCGTGAGCGTCTCGGCGACGATTGCTTCGGTCAGCGATTTCGGGGTGTAGTGGGTGCCGGATTCGCGGCGGTCGGAACCGGTGGTGACGATGAAGGCACCTGCGGGATAGACCAGCGGATAGCCCCATGGGTCGGTGCGCAGCAGATGGGCATAGGGTTTGACGCGATCGCGGAGTTTGGTATCGCCTTGGCAAGCGGTCAGCAGGCGATCCGCCAAGGTGTCATCGACGGGCTTGGCCAGATCATTGCGCACCCGACTGGCAGAACTGCCAGAGCGTTCTTGCAGCAACTCGGCCAACCGCGCAGCGCCATCCAAACGCGCCGAATCCAGCTCGGCCAGCTTTACCCATGGTGTCTTGGCGCTCTTGGTGGCATCCAGTTCCAATGTGACTTCATCGGTGCGCTTGACGGTGCGCTCGAGCAGACCTTCATACACGTAACCGATCTGTTCGACATCCAGTGCGCGGTATGAAAGCGTGCGACCCTGGAATTGCTGAATGGCCTCCAGCAACAGCAGCACGGTGCGGTTGTCGATGGGCAGTGGCTTGGCGGCATCGCTGCGCCAGTTGGAGCCTTTGGCCCGACCTTCGAGGAACGGGAAACGGTCGGGATCGAATAGCGAGCCGCCCAGTGCCGGGAGGCGCAGATTCTCGTGCTCAATGCCGCCGAACACCGCGCGGAAGATCGCCAGCAAGCGCGACCACGCGTCCCAGCGGCGCTCGAGGATTTCTTCGGATTCCTTGCGCAACTGCATGCGCAAGGTGGAGAGCGCATAGTTGGCCTCGTAGCGTTCGTCGCCCATCAAAAGCAGGCCACGCTCCTCGGCGGAGAGCAGGAACACCAAGCGCATCATCACCGTGAGCGCGGCCTCGTACAGCTCGGGTTCCTTGACGTCGTGCAGCAGCTCGCGGTTGCGATCCTGATCGGCCTTGTCGAGCGTTTGGATCAACACTTCGACGGCGCGGCGCACTTGTTCGCCGAGTGCATCAGTGACTGAGGTAGGCTGAAAAAAATGGAGTCCAACGTTTTGTAAAATTGCACGAACGGAGGACGCACATGGAACGGATGCCGAAAGGGATTTACACGCCGGAATTTCGGGCGGAAGCAGTGAAGTTGGTGGAGGCAGAAGGGCTTTCGGTGGATGCAGCGGCCAAGCGCCTTTCGGTGCCGAAGAGCAGTCTTGGCAACTGGGTCAGGGCCTCGCGTGCGGGCAAGCTTGCCAAAGTGGGGCAAGGCCAACGGTTGCCGACAGAGACGGAAGTTGAGCTGGCGCGATTGCGCAAGGAATTGGCGGAAGTGAAGCTGGAGCGCGATCTGCTAAAAAAATGTGCGGCGTATTTCGCGAAGGAGTCGCGGTGAAGTACGCACAGATTGACCAACTGCGACTACACCACCCTGTGGCGGTGATGTGCCGGCTGCTGAGTGTTTCGGAGAGCGGCTATCACGCCTGGCGCCAACGCCCACCCTCGTTACGGGCGCAAGAGAATGCGCACCTGGAGACCGAGATCAAGGTTGCGCATCGACGCACACGAGAAACCTACGGGCCACAACGCCTGCAATCAGATCTTGCGGATCACGGCATCCCGGCCAGCGTGTATCGCATCAAAAGGTTACGCACAAAGCTGGGACTGCGTTGCAAGCAGAAACGCAAATTCAAGGCGACAACGAATTCGAATCATTCACTGCCGCTGGCGCCTAATCTGCTGGATCGTCAATTTGATGTGGCAGCGCCCAATCGGGCTTGGGTGGCCGACATCACCTACATTGCGACCGATGAGGGCTGGCTATACCTTGCTGGCGTCAAGGATTTGTTCAACGGCGAATTGGTCGGCTACGCCATGGCTGAGCGGATGACCAAAGAGCTGGTTACGAAAGCATTATTCCGAGCAGTCGTCGCGAAGCGACCGACCAAAGGGCTGATTCACCATTCGGATCGCGGCAGTCAGTATTGCGCGTACACCTATCAGACATCGCTGCGGCAATTCGGCATGCGCGCATCAATGAGTCGCAAGGCGGACTGCTGGGACAATGCCCCGATGGAAAGCTTCTGGGGTTCTCTGAAGAACGAACTGGTCCATCACCAATCCTATGCCACCCGCGAGCAGGCGAGGCGTGAGATCACCGAATACATCGAGATCTTTTACAACCGCATACGCAAGCAGGCACGCCTTGGCTATCTCTCACCTGCCGCTTTCAGTCAGCAGTACTATGCAAAACAGATGGCAGCTTAATCCGTTGGACTCCACGATTGACGACCTACCTCAGACTTCGTCCTGGAACTTCAGGGAGCGATCGAACAGCGCAGGCAGTTGTTCGGATTCATCGACAAAGAAGCGCCGAATGCCGAGCAGATGCACGAAGGCCTGCAGGGTGATGGGCTCTTGGCTCCAGATGGGGGCATACCAACTGGCAAAGGTGCTGACGGCACCCACGGGAGCATCCACCAGCATCCAGCGCTCACCGTTGGACACCAGCCCGAGGCGACAACCCAGTGAACGGCACAATTGCACCATGCGATCGGCGGGCGTGGCGGCCCAGCCGTCTTGCTTCAGGGTCGCATTGAGATCGATCTCCTGTGCATAGGTCTGGACCAGCAGCAGCGGTTTATTGGCGCGCTGCTCATCGATCACCGCAAGATCCGGCGACAGCGTCACGCCATGTTCTGGCAAGTTAGCTTGAAGGTTGGTGGCGCACCAATCGGCGCGCTTGAGAACGTCGCCTTTGCCGTCTTCATCGAGTTCGAGACCGCGCGACAGCACTTCGTCGATCCAGGCCGTGTGCAACTCGGCGAACTGCGCATCTTCCAACTCCAGCGCTTCGCGCCATTCCTCATAGGCCTGACGCAGACGTTTGCGCTTGGTGGCATCCAGCTCTTCCAGCCCTTGCGGAAAGGCTTCCTTGAGAACGGGAACTGCGAGGAAGGGGCCAGAGATCTCGATCAGCGACAGCCAATCATCATGCACGCTGGGAGCACTCATGCGGCACCTCCCTGAACGGCAGATGCAGGCACCAGAAAGATCACGGCGACAGGGAAGGTGCGGTCGTTGAGTTTAGCGTAGCGGGTTTCGATGGCTTCAGCCTCCTGCTGGCGCTCGGCCGGAATGCGGGCAAGACGCGCTTCCAGTGCGGCGGTATCGCGCCTGAGCTGTGTTCGTTCATCTTCCGAGAACAGGGAAAGCTGGGTTGGTTGCTGATCTTTTTTCAGCTCAAACTGGATGGCTTTCTCAAGCTCATCAAGCACGGTGCCAATGTCGGCCACTTCTTGCTGCTTACGGGATTGCAGGGTGTTGGTCAGGAATTTGAGCCGGTCTTTCGACCGGGCGTCGACCGCCTGCAGGATGGCGCTCTGCGCACGGTCGAAACGCACACGGATGGCATCGAACAGAGAGTCTGGGGCTGTCAGCGGTTTGGCTTGATCCAGCCATTGCTGGACTTTGGTGACGCCTTCCTCACGACGGAAGGATTTATCGCCCAGATACCCACCGGCTGCCGTCAGTTCTTCGTGAAGGCGATGATGATTGCCGCCAGTGACGACCAGCCGCGAGATGACGACCACGGCAGGCCCGTCGATCAGGGCGTCTGGCACCGAACGCACCGTGACGCGATGCAACTTCTTCACATCGTCTTGCGCCCAGACCTCAGCGCGCAGCAAGCGCAGGCACATCTGCACCAGTCGGTGGTTCAGGTGAACCAGCACCACGTCGTCACGCCCGGTGGCGACGGCGTGATCGAAGGTGATTGGCCGGATTTGCAGTGTGTGGGGGTGGCGCAGCCCTTCGAGGCATCGAGCCCACGAGCCCGACAGCGCGGGCATCTTGAATACAGTTCCTGCTGGGGCATCGACCAAGGGAAAAGGCTCAAGCGGCGGACGCCCTGCCAACACAAGCCCCGTCTTGACCGCCATCAGGATGTGCTCTGGCGTGAGGTGGAAATCCTGCTGCGTGGTCAGGAGCCGTTCGTGCAGCTTGGCGACGCGGTCTTTCAGTTCACGCTCGGCGCGCACGAAGCGGCGGGCCTTGGCAATCTTGGCTTCAGCGAGGCGTGTATCGAGGTCTTTGAGCGAGCCTTCGATCAGCCCCGACATTTGCGGCGCGATGACTGGGTTGACGCTGCCCATGTCCGCCCGCATGGATTCGAGTTTGCGCAGTGCCCGGATGATGTCGTCGCCGTGACCGCCAATTGTTGCTTTGCCTTGTTCTCCGCCATCGACGGGGTGCCAGATCAAGACCTCTTTCTGGCGCTGACCGTGCCGGTCGATACGGCCGTTGCGCTGCTCCATCACGTTGGGGTTGTATGGGATTTCCAGATGGATGAGGCAGTTACAGTGATTCTGCAAGTCGATACCTTCGGACGCGGCATCGGTGGCCAGCAGGATGCGCACCGCTGAATCCTTGGGCGAAGTCTGGAAGGCTGCTTTGACCTTCTCGCGTTCATCCTGCGGCATACCGCCATGGAGGATCGCCAGTCGATCACCACCGAAACCATGGCTGGCGAGGATCTCGTGCATCCACTGATGGGTAGTGCGGTATTCGGTGAACAAGATGACCCGGCGCTCATTCCACTGACCGTCGGTCTTGAGATTGATGGCGAGCCAGTCGAGAATCGCCTTGGCTTTGGCGTCGACCTGGTTCTTGGCCGTCTGTGCCCACGATCGCAACTCGTTCAGCATTTGTTGCTGCGCTGCTGTCAGCGGTTGCGCACGACGTGAGGCTTCTTCGACGGCCTCGGACTGTGCGTTTTCGACCTCCTGGTCGTTGGCGTAGTCTTCTTCGACCCGCAGGATGGCTTTGCGCAAAATGCGGTCGGCCATCGCATCCTTGTCCTTGCGCTGGCTACCATTGGCCAGGCTGGCAACGTGCTTCTCAAGGGTGGATGCGAAAGCGGCGGGAGAAGAAAAGAGCCGCTTCTTGAGCAACTGGTTGACGAACGACGTGCCGAATGCATTGCCCACTTTTTCGGCATCCTGTTCGCGGCTCGCGCAGTAGTCGTTCAGTGTTTGGTGAATGGCGCGTTCTTGTGGGGAGTACGAGGCCAGCAGCGCTTGCAACACGCGCTGTGCATAGAGCGGCTTGCCTTCGGCATCGACCAGATCGCTTTTGAGGCGGCGGATCATGACCTGACCCAACTGCTTTTCATCGGGCAGGATGTTTCGAGCGAAACGCTGGTCGTCCAGCAACTCCAGCAGCGAAGTGAAGGATTCGGTGTAACCGTTGTGAGGGGTGGCAGTCAGAAACAGGCGATGCTGGAAGTGTGGACTGATGGAACGGATGAAACGTGTGCGCTGGCTCTCCAGCGCATAGTTCGCACCGGCAGCTGGGGCGATGTTGTGTGCTTCATCGACGACCAGCATGTCGAACTTGCGCGGGTAGCTGGTGTGTGCGGGCAGGACGTCGCGCATGGCGCGCAGTCCTTCGCCGCTCTTAACCCAGTCCATGGACGCGATCAGACGTGGGTGGGAAGTCCACGGATTGGCGTGGATGCCACGCTCTCGACGCAACTGCTTGATGTAGGCTGTGTCGACGACTCTGAAATCAAGGCCGAATTTTTCCAGCATCTCGACGCGCCACTTCTCCTGCAGCGATGCAGGACAGACGATCAGGACGGTGCGGGCACGGTGCCGCAGCAACATCTCCTGGATGACGAGACCGGCTTCGATGGTCTTGCCCAAGCCGACGTCGTCGGCGATGAGCAGATTGACGCGGGCCATGTCGATGGCACGCACCAGTGGGTCGAGCTGGAAGTCCTCAATGCTGACGCCACTGCGGAAAGGAGCCTGCAGAAAACCTCGGTCGGCATTGGTGGCAGCACCCCAGCGAACCGCATCAAGAAAAGCGTCGAGGGTGTTGGAGTCATCCTGGCCAGTAATTGACGGCAGACCTGCACGCTCAATAATTTGCGCGCCGGGCTCGATCTCCCAGATGACCTCAAGCTCCTCACCTAGACCATCCTCGTCGATGGATGAGAGGGTCACGGCATTCTGTTGCGCAGAGGCTGATGTCAGCTTGGAAGAGATGACTTCTGCAACGACCCACTGACGTCGCCTGACTTCTACCAGTTGGCCGGGTTCAGGGCGGGCACGGTAGGCCTGGCTAATCTGTGCGTTCGAAATTTCCATGCGGTCTTCCACCTATCCAGTTGAACTGTTCTTACGCGCACCAACAGAAGGTGAGCAGCGAAGCGCTCGGCCTGCGGTCACCGTCAGTGCGATGACTTCCGCTGCAGCAATTGGTAGCCAGTGTTACCAGAATCGCAGAACCATCCAATTGACATCAAGCAGTCTCGAATAGGTGTCTGCGTACCGGATCGACTCGCCTTTCTCAAACTGTGCCAGAACGCAGCATTCGGGTTCGGTCAAGTAACGTAAGGAAACGCTCTTCACTTCACCGTAGCGCGGGTCCCGATGCGAGATGGGTCCTGATGCTTCGTGCGATAGCACGACCCAGATCGACAGGAACCGCATTGCCGATAAGCCGACCTAGAATCGTAAAACTTACCTCTCCGTCATGAGGAACGAAAGTATAGCCTCGTGGGAAGCTCTGTATGAGCGCGGCCTCTCTCAGCGAGATCGCTCGATCCTGCTCAGGGTGCCCGAAACGGCCATTACCGAAGCCGTAGCATTGTGTAGTCATAGTGGGGGCAGGTTTGTCCCACTCCATACGACCATAAACGCCTGGGTATGTACGTCCGCTTTCGGCTCGATGACAGTCGGCGACCAGATCATCCGGCCAGTCACGCCATGTGCCGCCAGGCTTCGATGCCTTAATTCGTTTGAGATTCTTTTCAGACAACGCCGAAGTGACGTGTAACTTATCCCTCGGAGCGGCCTCACCCGCACTCAGAGGGCGCAAACGACCAATCGCCTGGCGCACCGTCTTCGGTTTCTCGTGAGTTGGATCGATCATCTTGATGTCACCAAGTCTTGATGCAAGCAGCACCATACGTCGTCGCATCTGCGGTACACCGTAGCGAGAACTGTCAACGACATCGAACCAGACGCTGTAGCCAATGCGTTTTAGCGTTTCGACAAAATCACGAAACACCTCGTGCTTAGCAACGGTGGGTACGTTCTCCATGGTAATGACATCAGGCTTTGCTCCTTCCGCTAGACGCGCGAACTCATACAACAGGCCCCACTTACCGTCCTTGCCATCTAACTCATATCGTTGCGCGTAGGTTGAGAAGGGTTGGCACGGGGCACAGCCCGCAAGAACCGTAAGGTCGACATCGCCAAACAGCCCTTTCAGCTCTTCTATAGAGACCTTACTAACGTCACGCTCAACGAATCTGGCCTTGTTGTTGGCTTCATAGGGAAAACGGCATGCAGGGTCTAGATCGATCCCAGCGGCCACCGGCACCCCTTCGAGGACGAAACCGTGCGTCAGTCCTCCCGCACCACAGAAAAGGTCCACGCAAGAAATCGTTTTCACTTCAAAGCTCCAAATTGCGTCTCGACCGGCAGATAAAGCGGTCAAAACTAGTCGTAGGCAAGACGTCAATGTTCTGCCTCGACCCTCATACTCTGCGGCCCACCAACGCGACAGCTCAAATTCGTCAACCTACACCTTCACCTACACTGACAGCGTAATCGAGGGACGCGAAGAGTCCCTGTTCCGATCTGCGAACAAGGCAGGACCCCACTCACACCAAGCAACTCCGCGATGTACGTGCCAAAGGAAAAGCAATCCGATTGAGCATTGCCTTCCGTTGAGACGCCGTGAGAAAACAAAGGGGCGAATCATCGCACGTATCCGGCTATCGATGAATCCTGCCCTTGTGCTTTGTACCCGTTTGGCATTATTAATGGAAGCGCGATGCAATTAGTTTTCCCCTTCCAACCGCACCCCAGAATTCTCGCATCAGATGTTTGGTTCTCGGCAGGCCTAATCTGCCCGCCACAAGCAAGCAGTTAGCTCGAATACTGACGCGTACCTCTATCTCGTAGCCTCCGTCACACTCAACCCGTCCGCCGGATAGCGCTGCAGCAACTTGCGCGCCTCCTGCTCTGATTTTGCCCCCAACCAGTTCCTCCACGAGTCTTCCGGCAGAATCACCACCGAGCGCATCTCATCCTCTGGTTTGTGAAACCGCTGCATTACCGGGTCTCCATCGGCATTGATCGTTAGCATCGACATCGACCGCTCAGATAGTTCTCCTGCCTCCTCGCGACGAGTCCAGATGCCTGCAACACCCATGGGCCTGCCATCCCTTCTGGCGATGCGCCACCGAAAAGTTTTGCCTGACTCGTAGCACGGCTCGTAGATCTCCTTCGCCGGGATGATGCAGAGTTGTCCACGTCGCTAGGCATCCCTGAACGACGGTTTCTCCCCAACCGTTTCGGCGCGGGCATTGTAAGTGGACCTGGCGATCCTCGCGTCCTTCGCCCGCTTGGGCACCAGGCCAAAGCAGGCAGGTACCCACATTCGCGGTGCGAAGTTGCTGACAATTGGAACGATGGAACCGGGGTCGGCCTCGCCATACTCAAAATCTGGCGGTTGCAGTAGAAAACAGTTCAGTTCTTCGTTGCTGGAGGGTCGGTAGTTCGCGCACATGGGGTGAGGTTACGCTTACCGCCCTTTATCGGGCCAGCGCCACAGGAAGTTCGTTCCAGTTGGTTGTCCACGCGGGTGAAAATTGATCCCGCCGCATTCGCCATGCGGGGTCCAATCCTGTCACCAGAGGCTTCAAGGTGCCCTGCCCCGACCGACTGTTGATCTGATCCATCACACGCCTGAGTGACTCCGAGCGTTCATCTGCACCTGACGCAGCAAAGAGCCTTCTCTGAATGCTGTTCCTGCGTCGCAGTTCCGACAGCATCACCCCTGCCTTCTGATAGGCGAAGCCCGACTTGTAGATAATTTCAAGAATCACAGCCGCCCAACGGGTGAGCACGCGCGTGTCTGCGCTCGGCTCGGGCAGCGGGATGGTGACCGTACGCTGGTATTGAGGCGCGTTCTGTTTGAACGTATTTGTGCGGATAAACACCCGTATCGCCCCCGCCATCGAATGCTGGGCCGGCAGTCTTGCCAGTGTAGCTCGCCACCGCTTCTCTCAGCTCGGACAGTTCATAGATGTACTGACCGAAAGACCGACTGCTAATGATCTGATGTTTCGCGGGCGCCATCTTCTAGAGTTCAATGCCCGGAACTCCTTCAGGTATAGCCCTTGTCGGCACTCAGCATCTCGGGATGAATGTGCCGTCGGCGTGCACGAGTGAGCAGCTGCCGCGCAGCACTGCGCACGGCATGAGTCGAATCAGTGATGAGGATATCGACGCACAGGCCGTTGCGGATCTCCACTATCACATGCTCGCCGTAGATGAGCTTGGCCAGCTGGCCGTTGCCCTATCGCATGTGCCGGGACTCGGGATCTGTCGTGCTTTGATGCGTAGAGTTCGAGCGCTTCTCGCCTTTGAAGTCGACCATCCAAGTGCCGTCATCGCCGTCCTTGTGCGGGGTGCCGTCTTTGGGTTTGACGCACTCGACCGAGGCCCAGGCATTGATCAGCGTGCCGTCCACAGCGAAGTGGTCGGAAGGCAGCAAGTTCTGGTTGCGGGCCAGATTGACCATTTCATCAAAGAAGCGCCGGGCCACGTCGGTTACCACCAAGCTCTCGCGCAGCCGACTCAAATTCGACTGGTCCAGCATCGCACTCTCAGGATCCATATCGAACAACCAGCGGAACAGGATGTTGTAATCGAGCTACCTGCAGAACTACCTGTCGGAGCGAACCGAATACAGCGCGATCAGCAATTGCGCATTGAGGAGACGCTCCGGCGGAATCGATGGCCGACCGACCGACGAGTAAAGCGCATCCAACTCCGCACAAATTACGCCAAAAGCGCGGTCTGCCAAACGCTGCACCCGTCGCAGCGGATGATCGGCCGGCACACTCGATTACGGCGTGAAAAAGTGAAACATAGAGGATTGGGGATTGAGTTGGCCGCGCGTCGTTGCCATAAGAGGGATGTGGAGACGCTTCTATGCCAAAGCCATTTCCGATCGTTCACGGACTTTAGCATCACCCTACTAATGGGGCCAAAGCCGTGCCCTGCGCGCAATGAGCGTTACGCAATTCCCGAGCGTCCAGCGCCCCGCGCGCCGAACGAGATCACGAGCTTTCGAGAACGCCTCCCAATAATTTTCCGAGTTTTTCGCCTGGAAAACGCAGTGCTATCCGAATTATTCTTCGCCCATCTTTGCGCCCAACACAATTCCTTCTAGGAATTTCTGACGCAACTATGAATGCGACACAAAAACCTTCTCAAGCCATTGTTTTAATGAGTGTTTAATAAATTTTTCGCACCGCAACATCATTTCGGGAAGATCAATTTTTATCCTTAGAAGTGACACATCTACGAGACAATTTCGATCTAAGAAGGCACGCAATTCCGATCTATCGCTCATTTCACGTCTTGCAATTCCTTTTCTCTTGAATTAGATTGCGATCTCAATTAGAGAACAGGACCATGCCAAACCAAAAAAGGAAATCATCTGCACCACGTAATGTCATTCAAGGAAATCGGACGCTCGGGCGAATCGGTGGTCGCCAGGCTGTTTTCTATAATTGCAGGAAAGCCGGCGGAATTATTGCTGCAGAGTCTCCGAACGAAAGAACGGTTGCGCAACTCGCAGACCTCGATCCAAGGGTCGTAGCACTTCAACCACAACCCTTCACGGTTGATGTGCATAGCGGCGCGCTTTATACCTCCCGCGAAGAGCTCGAAATCGCTCGATGCACGCGAGTACGCGTCGACGCCACACAGCGTGATTACACACCAGATTTTTTGCTGCAACTGGCCGATGGCCAACGCATCGTCGTTGAGGTAAAGGATGTGCGATATCCGGGCGACATGTGCTACATCAGCAAAGTCGAGAAAGCGAAAGCAATCCTGAAAACGCGTGGGCACGGATTTCTGACTATTGCATTTCGCTACGAGCAAACCTCACCACTTGTTTTTAACGCTTCAGTTCTATCTTCCGAGAAAAACCGCGATCCACAAACGCTGACTCCAGAAGATCTATCGGGGCAGCTCGACACCCTGCTTTGTGACACCTCCGCACCGCTGGGACACACAATGAAAGCGCTCGGTCTCAACATGCGCACCGCAGCGTACTTCGTTCTGAATGGTCTTTTGAGCGCCAACTTGCACGAAGAGTGTCTCAACGTCCATACCTTGGTCACGGTCGCCGGGGGAAGCATCACTCACCTTGAACTGCTCCCCCTGGAGTTCAAATCATGAGTAGCTATCTTCGACGAGATGAGAAGCTGCTGACCCCCGACGGGATCTATTCAGTGTGTTCGATTCAGAGCGATTCTGAACGTGTAGAGCTTATGAACCAGAGCACCGGTGGTCGTCATTACGCGACCATCGCAGCGCTACGATGCGAGTTGTCGAACGGAAACTGGAAACGAATTTCAGTGAATCCGATTACCGGCGAAACGGTTGATCTTACAAACAATCCGAAGGCGCGTCGTCGGCAGCAATTCAATATAGCCGTTCTAGATCGCCTGAAAGCCTTGATGCGAAACGGGTCGAGTGCAGCCGAAGCAATCCGTGCACTGCAAGGAACCACCATCGAAACGGGGGACGGATCGACAAAGATGATGTGCTCTGAGCGCACGGCATACCGGATCCTGCGAGATGGTGCAGAGAATCCGCTCAAACTAATCCCAGCGTATGCAGCGCGGGGTAATCATGTGCCCCGCTACAGCGAGAGCGTAAAAGAGCTGATCCTCAGCGCTACAGAAGCGGTATATGCGGTTAAGAAATCGAAAATCCAGATCAATGGGCTCGCAAAGCACTTGACGTCAGTTGCCATTCAGCGGGGACTTATTCCGCAAGACAAGACTCTGAGCCGCGAACTCATAAAGAATGTTGTTGTTGCGCACTGGAACCCCGATCTTGACTACAAGCGACTCGATCCACGTATCGCTCGTTCAGCGAAAGCCGTTGCTAAGAATCGGATAGTTCCGGGTGCGCCAATGCACCGCGTCGAACAAGATACGGTTCATCTTCCTGTGCTTGTTAAAACGGCCGAAGGCATTCTGCAAAATCCATATCTCATGGTCTCTGTCGACTGCTACTCCTCCGTGCCGCTGGGTTGGCGCTTGGTGCCAACTCCGGTCACTGCGGAGGATACCCTTGAGTGCATCGAAGTAGGACTGTTCTCGAAGAAGAAGCGCTTCGATCAACTCGGCATTAACTGCGAACTCGACCCGTGCGGACAGTTTCTTGATCTTCACCTTGATAATGGCTCCGAAAACCGCACTGAACGAATCAACGAACTCAATACCCTTGGAATCAACATCACGCGCGCGCCCGCTCATTCCGGCCACATGAAGCCATTCGTTGAACGACTTCATAAAAGTCTAAAGATTGCGCTAGAAGGCCTTCCTGGCTTTACTCGATTTGAGGGCGAGGACGGAGCACGTACGGAGGAAGCGAAGAAAGACGAGTTAATGACGCTAGAGCAACTGGAGCGCTGGATCGTCCGCTTCTTCTTTGAGCGCTGGATTCATCAGAGCATCGAACGATTCATCACTGCTGACTATTTACTTGATCAAAATATGGGGGTCACGCCGGCCCAACGCTGGAAAATGGCCGAAGAACACTTTCCAACGCCACTCCCGCCGAACCGCGAATCGTGGGTGCAGATCCGCTTTCTGACGCGCACCGCGTCGCTGAGTAACAAGACGGGCGTATCGATCGATGGATTTCGTTTCCGGGGCGATAACCTCGCAATCCTGATCGGGCAATACGGTCCAAACGCGGACGTCACTGTGCGGTACAACCCTTCAGACTACCGATTTGTGTACGTACCGGACAAGAATACGGCAGAGCTAATAATGCTCGTCAATGCAGAAGTGACGGAACAGACGCCTGCATTTTCGTTCTCTGAAGCGAAAGCGCGGCGAAACCATGTTCGTGGGCTCGCAGGCCCACTACCTGCAGTTGCCAAGCAGTTTGAACTCGATCTCGCTCAAGCGAGCCTTGCCGCACCTGTACGACATTCCGGTGGGAGAAAGAAAGGACATCGCGAAGAGCAGAAAGCTATCCGGGACACACTAAAACTTGCGGCCGCAGTTGATCGTGCACACACCACACCCATCCCGAGAGCCGCTCGCGAATCGGGTGCTCAAACGGACTCGAACGACTCGTTCATTACGGATGACTCAATTCCGACTTTCTCAGTTGAAAAACGTCCTACGCAAAAAAGCGGGGGGACGAGTACGTGAACTTTCAGAACACACTTCGGGCAGCAGTCGAGAAAACGGTAATCCATCATCCGAGGTTTCAAGACGCGTACGAGCGGATCGGCGATCTGTTGCGCAGCCGCAAAGACGGACTTGACCCGCAAATCGACTTCATTGTCGGCCCCTCGCGCTGCGGAAAAACAGAAGTTCTTCGCGAGTTCGCGCGCGAGCGCGACTACTGCGCACGCCGTGAAGCAGGGCGTTTAATTGTACCTGTGCTCTATGTACCGATTCCGACAGGTATCGCCCCGAAGGATTTACCGCTAAGTGTCATGCAAGCATTGAACGTACCGCTCCCGACCGGGCGAACGCGTGCCACCGAACTCGTCAAAATGATGAATGTTCAGCTCAAACTTGTCGGTACGCACACCATCTTATTTGATGAAGCGTCGCACTTAGTCGACGTTGGGAGCAAGATCCCTCCACGGCAAGCTTCCGATTGGATCAAAGATATTAGTCAGCAAACTAACGTGTCGATCCTGCTGTCCGGGCTATACAGACTCATTAAGCTATTAGAAACGAATGAACAGTTGCGCAATCGCACGCCTGCGCCCTTCGATTTCTCGCCGTACCGGTGGGACATCCCAAGTGATCGCAAGAACTTCGCCGGATGCGTCCGCGCTTTTCTCTCCGTTTTTTCGGACCACCAGTGCACACTCGATGTGAAACTAACAACGGATTCGCTCGTGCGGCACCTCTACGCTGCCAGCGCCGGGCATGTGGGTCTGCTGGCGAACTTCTTTAAAGCGCTTACTCGCCAGCTTGATGAACATGGGAAAATCACGATTGATGCGCTGAAAGCAACAACAAACCGGCTTCACCTCCCGGGAAACGGATCGATAAAGCCGTTCCAGCAAGACGTTCTCTACGACGAACACTTGTTACAAGTATTGTGTGCCGAACTCAATCGATATGATTTTTGTCTCCCGTCATACAGCCCGGAGGTTCAACTCGCGCAGATTCGACATCACGCTGGGGCGGTTCATCGATGACCGCTTTGCTTGATCTCTTTACCCATGAACACGACGAAAGCGCGATCGGGTACATGCGTCGGCTCGCGCTCAAGAACGGCTACTCAAGTTGGAAAGCTTTGCTGCGAGCGTGCGGTGTAAAACCGTCCGTGCGCGCTGTGCTGGCCGAGCGAGAAATCCTGGCAACCGCGCTCGGACTAGACCCTGCCTGGTTAGAGGCGTTTGTCCCAGCCGACGATAAACCGGTTTGCGTCTCAGACCCGCAGTTCGCACGCACGACAAGCGATCCGGTTTGCCCCTCGTGCCTTCAGTCCGGAGCATATGTTCGCCGCGTGTGGGGACATGCACTCATCACAGCTTGTCCGGAACATGGGACAACGCTGTTAGATCACTGCCCAAATTGCGGCGTTGAGCTGCAACAATCGCGACACGATATCGCTTTTTGCGGATGCGGTTTCGATCTGCGAGAGGCCCACACTCAGCCAGCCTCTCTTGGGCATCTGTGGATCAGTGCGCGGTTGGCTGGCGACATGCGCGACATTATCGGTACCACCGAGCTGGGATCCGAGGCCGACTATCTACGCCTTGCAGATTTGCTCTACATGCTCGCAGTGCGTTTCGACTCGGCACAACAAACCCGACGCGGCAAAGTTGCGGTTCCGAAAACCATCAATGAGGCCATTGCGCTACTCACACCGGTCGCGACAATGCTTGAGAGCTGGCCGGGCAGGTTCGAACAACATGTGCGTGACCGACTTCAGGCAGGGAATCCAAACGTATTCAATTTGACTGGAAGACTTGGCGCTTGGTACATCAATCTGTCCCGTCAATGTCTTAATCCGAGCGCATTCGCACCCGTCTGGCAGGCTTTCTCAAACGCAGTGATTGATCAATTCGAGGGTAACCTACGCGGAAAGAACGGACTCACACCTTCGCTTGACCGCAAACAGCGCTACTTCGCACTGACAGAGGCCGCAAGGCTGATCGGCACAACACGCGAACACCTTCGAGTCGCGATTCAGCGAGGTAACGTTTCATCACACACAACACGTAAGGGCCCTTCATACACACTCGCGCTCATCGAACGCGCTGAAGTTGAACGCATCGTCCGTGAGCGTGCGGAATGGACGTCCGTCTCAGAAGCAGCGGAAACGTTCGCGGTTCCGCCCGCGACCATCAACTATCTCGTAAAAGCCAAGCTCGTTGAAGCAGACCAAGACTGGAAAGGCTGCTATCTAAAAGGGGGCCCCATTCGTACTCAAAGCATCGTTGAGTTCGCAGCACAGCTCAACACGCGCGTCCGGCCGAGCAACGACGACTCGGTACTGACGCTATCGCAGCTAAATGGACGGCGCACAACAGATGCGGGTGCAATTTTGCGGCTCTACCAGGCCATCGGTGACGGAACATTGTGCCCTGTCCGAGAAGACACCACCGGCCAACTCTCCGGTTTCGGATTCTCCGAGTCGGAGGTTATGCCAATTCTCGGTTCGGTCGCGCTATCCGATGGACTTACGCTCACGAAACTGGAAAGTATCACCGGCTGGAAGTATGAAGCCCTGTCTTTTTGGACAAATAACGGATACCTGAGCGCAACTGAGACGCTGATACACGGCCGAGCCACACGTGTAGTGTCGAACGCGGCACTAGCGGATTTTCGGCGGAAGTGGATCCCGATCTCCGATCTAGCGCGATCGCTCGGAACGAAGGCCTCAGCAATGTCACAGAAAGCTGTTTCGATGGGCATCACGATTCACGGACAGTGTCTCTTGGCGTCAGGAACAAAACGGGGCGGCTTGATTGCGATGGCTGATCTCGCACGGCTAATCAGCTGAGCGGTCGCACAATGAGACCAATAGTTAGTAGGGCACTACCGAAAACCTGGCGTGCCCCCGGAGCTCAGGAGTAGTCCGCTGCAAAGTGTCGATCCACCCTTGAACTTGCGATGATCGAACCGATAAATCACGTAGCAACAGCTTCCAAGGTAATTTGCCCACCCTATTTAACGGCCTGAAGCATTCCAAGACTACTACGGTGGGAACTGGACAGTCGCCAACGCCTCGGATTCACTCACGGCAGGCAACCGATCACGGGGAACAGGTTCATGAGCTACCCAATCCTTCTCGCCGATAGCCATGAACCGATCAATCGCAGCTTCGATGGCTGCTTGATCAATCACGTCGACGTCAAGCACGATGTCAACGCCGATACCGTAAGCGTAGCTGCGATCTAGCAGAAACGATTCATGAACTACAGGGGGTTCGTTGCGGACGATCTCTGCTTCCAGTTTTTGCAGCTGTTCATCGAACGTCAATCCACCGAATTGTTCGAAACGCATCTCGTGGCGCTCTGCGAGTTTGTACGACAGGATTTTCCCCGTCTTTGAGCGCTCCGCTGCCTCGAACTGCAACTTAAAGTTCATTTCTAGCTCTTCCGTATTCAGCATGCCCGCAACACGGTTGTACGCAATGTCGTGTGCTTTTTGCCAAAAAGCTTTTCGAGCAGTTACGACATTTGCATTCCAGATCGTGAACCGCTGGGTGCCGGGAAAGTAGAAGTGAAAACTTTGCTTGTACAGATCCGGACGACCCGGATCGTCCAGGGCGAGACTGCTATCGAAGCGTCCGCCGAACCTTCCGGCATTGCGGCACATCGCGCCGTTCAGGCGAATGACAGCTTCCCTGCGTTTGTGCCGTGGCAATGTAACAAAAGGGGGACGACGTTTGACGTAGCGGAACGTCATTGCTCACCCCTTTGCTCGCCGCACGCTTCAGTACATTGCGCGTGACGTTGAGAAGAAAGCGATTCGGCGACTTGTGATTGATCGTAAATCATAACGACATTTCCTCCACGCATTCTTACGGTTCACAATAAATATTTACTCGCTTAAGCGCTAGAACGCAATGCCGATCTACGGTCTAAATGGAATCCAGGGGAATTCATAGGGTTCGGCCAACTTGTGGTCATTGCTAGATTCGTAGCGGGTGATAGCGTTAATGCTAATAAAAAAGGCTCCCTAGGGAGCCTTTTTTATTAGCGATTTGTGATGTCAGACGAACGGCTATCTACGAAGTTCAGGCTACCCGATTCCTAGTTGCCTCGGAACCAACAGCCTTACTCTCCACATCTCGCTCATCTCGACCGCTTTTTGCTACAAAATCTCTCGGAGGGTGAGTGGAACTATGTACGGAGTTCTTAGTGAGTTCGTAGGAGCGTTTCCATTCAGGCCACTTCTCCGAAAGAGTACGAGCTCGTTCAAAATTCGCGTTAAGTTTCATCATTTTTCTCCTGAGAACTGACAACCAAAGAAAGTTCACTGACGAGGCTGACCTCTGCCTCTAAGTACGAAAGTGGAGCCATTGGAACGCGAAGCTCGGCAGTCTCCCTCGACCACTCGATCAAACGGCTGTTTTCCTTTCTTACTATGTTTCGTCCGCTGCTTAAACTCATAGAAAATAGATCAACAAACCTACGTGGCCCAATCCCAACAAACGGTTCGAATAGGACCTTGGTCTTGCGTCCTTCACCATTCGACTCAATTGAGTCACTATGCATTCTTATAGCGTAGCTCTTTGGGTAAGGCTCAACGAATTTCACCTTTTTGATTCCGGCCGCCACGATGTGCTTGGCACAGTTGTGACACGGATAGGTCGTTGAATAAAGAGTACCACCTCGGATAGCGATCCCGTTTCGAGCAGCCGAAAGCAAGGCTTCCATTTCAGCATGAACAGCCCTTCCATACTCGGTAATTCCGAGAAGTCCGGTATCCTTGAGTGCCTTTAGGCCTTCCGCCAGCAGATCTTCGTCCGAATCGCTAGATCCTGGTTTCAGCTTTTTCATAATCCGAAGTGTGATATCTCTCTTTTCTTTTTCGTTGTAGTCCTCTTTCTTTACATAGTCACGTCGATCATCTTTGCCAGGCCAGTAAAGACCGCCGCCGAACTTAGGAACATCATTTGCCCCAGTTGAGACAATGTCATTTTTCTTGTTAGCAATCACAGCACCAACCTGCCTCGAAAGATCAGCAGATCGTAGTGATGCCGCGTACGCAAGAAACATGGCGTACTCATCAGCAGTAGGAGGAACTACGGGAGCTGAAAAAAGTAAATCCAGTATTCTAGATAATTGATCTGAAAGCCGTTCAATATCGTCGGTCGTTACGAAAGCGTCCGACATCTGGAAAACATCTCTAGTTCTTTGGCCAAAATCGCCGGCCTCGCGATCATCACGATCAATAAGACGTTCCAACTCTGCCTCGGGAATACCTTTTACATTTTTAAGATAATGTTTCCGTGTCTTGACACTCGAGGAGACCCCGAGCAAGAAAAAACCATCCCCGTAAGTGCGGCGCAGTGTCTCAACTTCGTCGGGATGCTTTAACGATCTGATAACGTGCGCAGTCCTCGGTCGCGGCTCAATTGGCGTACTGGTTCGCCCTTCATTAATTTTATTAATAGCAAGAAGAGCAAAGAAGTCTCCTCTC